>NZ_JBARTQ010000067.1:0-4030 GCF_049645325.1 Pseudomonas sp.
GACTCTCAGTTGAGGTATGCAGTGCTGACCCACCGCTATCGCAGGCAAGCCAGCTCCCACATTTTTTACGGTGTTAGGCCTTGATGAAGGTTTCGTGCAGATGTCGCCACAGCAACGCGCCACTCGCCTGTTTCTCGAATACGACGGTGGCACGTCGATCCGTCTGCGTGCCGCTGTCATCCACCTGATGCTCACGGTAAGTCACCGTGGCGCCGCGCGCATGCCGGTCAATCCCGGCCATTTCGCTCAAGGTGATTTTCAACCCCGGACGCATGCCGCCCAGGCGCGTGAACAGGGCATTGACCCCGGCCGTATTGACGCGGGTGCCGGTGGCGGGGGCGACCATGCTGAAATCGGGGGAAAAGCGCGCGAGCAGACTGTGCAAGGTGCCTTCAGGTGCGACCCCGGCAAACCACTGCTCGATCTCGACGTGGGTCTGGATCACTTCTTCAAAAAAATCGCTGTAATCAATCATGGCTGTGGCTCGCTGGCAGGGTGAAGCAGCGCGCGTACCCTGGACGTGTCCAGGCGCAGCACTGCGAAAAGAGGCAGCAGTGTCAGGGCTGCGGCTATCGTGAAGGTTATGGCGAAGGAATCCAAGGCCGACAACAGCGCACTCAGGGCGGCGGCGCCGAGGCAGAAGCTGACTTGGCGGTTGATGTTCCACAAGGCGCTGGCGTGGCCCATGCGCTCGGCGGGAATGTCGAGAAATGCCAGGGTCTGCGCAGTGCTGCTGCACAGGCTGCCGCCCAGGCCCATCAACGTGTAGGCGCCAATAATCAGGGCTGGACCGGGCTGGTTCAGTAGAAGAATGCCAATGCATTGGAGTGCCATGCCCGTCAGCAACAACGGTTTTGGGCCGCAACGGTTGAACCATTTTTTGCTGAGGAAAATCGCCAGCGCCGACGCCAGCGCCCATGGCAACATCAGCGCGCCGGTGCGTGTTGCGTCGTAGCCCAGGCCGCGCAGATAAAGAATGGCGATCAGGCTGGTGCCGATAAATACGCCGGGTATGAACAGGTAGACCAGCATCGCTACGCGCAGCATCGGGCTGCGGACCTGTTTGAAAATGCTGCCCATGTCCAACGCCGGGCGCACGGTTGTTGGCACATCGGGTGTTATCCACAGCAACGCCAGCACCAGGGTAATCAGCGCCAGCGGCAGGTTGGCGTAGAAGATCCAGCGCCAGGACACGCTGTCCACAATTAACCCGCCCAAGGCCGGTGACAACGCGGGCACCAGCAGTGCCACCGACATCACCCGCGCCGTCAATTGGCTGCGCTGCGCCGCCGGGAAGTGCCGATAGGCCATGGCCTGCCCCACGGGAATCAGCAGCCCGCCGCCCAGCCCTTGCAGCACGCGCCAGCCAATCAGCGCTTCGATCGAGCTGGACTGGCCGACCATCATTGATGCGCCGGCGAACAACAACAGGCTTGCCGCGATCAGCGTCCGCTCGCCCATGATCGCCGCCAGCCAAACGCTCAACGGGATGATCAGCGTCAGGCCAAGCATGTAAGCATTGCTGATCCATGCCAGTTGCGTGACTGAGGCGTGCAACTCGCGGGCGATGTCCGGGTAGGCGACGGTGGCGACAAACATGTTCACCAAGTCCAGGGCGAAGCCCAGCAAGAAGATCCAGGCGACTTTTGAGCGGTAGGTCATGAACGCGATCCTGCGAGTGAGGCGAGCAGGGTAGGCCGCACGCCACGTTTGGGATACGCCGGTTTGGCTGTTAGTTTGTCAAAAATATTTTGACAAAGGAGGGCGCGGCCGATGGTCAGCCTGGACCGATTCGACACCTTCAAGGCCGTGGTCGAGGCCGGCTCGCTTACCGCCGCCGCCGACCGGCTGGGCCAGACCCGCGCGGTGGTCAGCTTCAACCTCAAGCGCCTCGAAGCCGAGCTGGGCGTGACCTTGCTGACCCGCAACACCCGCCAGTTGGCGTTGACCGACGCGGGCGAGCGCTTCTACCAACGCTGCACCCGTGTGTTGGAAGAGGCGCAACTGGCGGTGGAAGAAGCCCGTTCGGAACATGCCCAACTCAAAGGCACGCTGCGCATCACCACCACTGTGGAATACGCGCTGGCGGTGGTTGCCCCGGCGGTTGAGGCGTTCCGTCGGCTGCATCCGGATTTGAATATTCACTTATCCACATCCTCCACCCACGCCGATTTGATCTCCGAGCGTTTTGACGTGGCGATTCGGCTGGGGCGGTTGCTGGATTCCAACCACCGGGCGGTGCAGTTGTCGACCTTCCAGGTGTTCGCCGTTGCGGCGCCAGCGTTTGCCGGGGTTCACACACTGGATGACCTGGAGCACGTGCCGAGGTTGGGGCACGGCCGGTTGACGGAATTGGCGGTGACCGACCCCTCTGGCGGCGAACATCAATACCGCGCCGGTCAAAGCGCGCTGGTTGCCGACAGCGCCGCTGTGCTCCAGGCGTTCGCCGTGCGCGGGCATGGCGTGGCGGTGCTGCCACAGTGGCTGGTGCAGGATGACCTGGAGGCAGGGCGCCTGGTGCGCCTGTTGCCGGACCACCGCTTCGCCCCGCAAGGGGTTTACGCGATGTATCCAGATACGCGGCATTTGCCGCTGAAGGTGCGGGCGTTTATTGATTTTATGAAGGGTTAGAGTGAGCCCCCGAGCCCGAAGCGTTTCTTCAACACGGTCTCCAGCAACGCCTTGGGCAACAACGCCGCCATCAGCGGCAGCGCCCGGCAGCCATTACCGGCACGCAACAGCCGAGGTGGGTTTGATTGTTGAACGGCCTTGAGTACCTGCGCCGCGAACTGGTTGGCCGAGGTCGGATTGTTCTGCGAGGCCTGGGAGCGTGCACGGATGCCTTCACGCAGCGGCCACCATGGCGATTTTTCGTTGATCAACAGTTCGGCCTGGGCGCCGGCGTTTTTGGCGAAGCGGGTGTCGATGGCGCCTGGCTGCACTTCCATCACGCGAATGCCAAACGGTGCCAGTTCCATGCGCAGCGCATCGCTCAAGGCATGCACGGCGGCTTTCGACGCGCAGTAGGCGCCGGCAAACGGCGTGACCAAAACCCCGGACACGCTGCCGATATTCACCACCAGACCTTTGCCGCGACGCAGTGCGGGAAAGAGTGCCTTGGTCACGCCGACGATGGAAAACACGTTGGTTTCAAATTGGCGCTGCAGGGCGTCAGTGCCGCCGTCGAGCAATGGGCCCATGCCGCCGTAACCGGCGTTGTTGATCAGCACATCCAGCTCGCCCCATTGCTCGGCCAGGTGCTGCAAGGCGGTGCTGTCGTTGACGTCGAGTTGCACGGCGTTGAAGCCGGCGGCAGACAAGTCGGCGACGTCTTCCGGGCGGCGGGCGCTGGCCCACACGTCATAGCCTGCGGATTTGAAGGCGTCCGCCAGGGCGCGGCCGATGCCGCTGGAGCAACCGGTGATCAGTACGTTGGGCATGGATCATTCCTTTGTCAGTCCGAGAAACTGCCTTGCAGGTGCTCGGCGCGAAATTCCAGGGTTTGCGGGCGGTAGCCGGGGCGCAACGGTGGGGTGGGCAGGCAGTCGTCCCAGGTGGCGCCGGCCTGCAATTCACCGGGGCCGCGATAGCGCGGGGCGGCGTAGACGTTATCGGCCAGGTTGACGGTATCGCCCGGGGCGTAGGCGGCGAGGCGCCAGCGCAGTTCAGTGAGGGGCACGTCGTTGCCGTTGCTCAGGATCAGTTTGAGCGGGCGGTCTGCCGGGCATTCCTGCGGTGCGTAGCTGATGCGCAGTTCCAGGCGCGCCAGTTGCGAGGCTTCGCGGCTGTCCAGCCACACCACCCAGACGGCCACAAAACCCAGGCCGACTGCGGCGGCGAGGGACACCGGGAGTGCCTTGGCGGGGTAGCGCAGCAGCAGGATCAGCCAGGTGATGATCAGGAGAACGCCGAAGAACATGGAGACCACCTCGAATAGGGAACGAGCATCCTAACGTAAGCGTAGGTGGGATTGGGTGGCTTGAAAGGTGTGGTGTGCGGGCGGGCGCCATCGCAGGCAAGCCAGCTCCCA
>NZ_JBARTQ010000068.1:0-6607 GCF_049645325.1 Pseudomonas sp.
CTGACCCACCGCCTTCGCGAGCAAGCCCGCTCCCACACAAGCCCGGCTCCCAGATTGGGTGAGCAAATGTGCTTAAGCCTTGAGGGTTTTCACGCCTTCAGGAGTGCCCAGCAACAACACATCCGCCGGACGCGCCGCGAACAAACCGTTGGTGACCACGCCGACGATCGCATTGATCTGGCGCTCAAGCTCCACCGGGTGGGTGATCTGCATGTTGAACACGTCAATGATGATGTTGCCGTTGTCGGTCAACACGCCTTCGCGGTACACCGGGTCGCCGCCCAGTTTTACCAGCTCGCGGGCCACGTGGCTGCGGGCCATCGGGATGACTTCCACCGGCAGCGGGAACGCGCCGAGCACCGGCACCAGCTTGCTGGCGTCGGCGATGCAGATAAAGGTCTTGGCCACGGCCGCGACGATCTTCTCGCGGGTCAGGGCTGCGCCGCCGCCTTTGATCAGGTTCAGGTGTTCGTCGCTCTCATCGGCGCCGTCGACGTAGAACTCCAAGTCGCTCACGGTGTTCAGCTCGTACACCGGAATGCCATGGCCCTTGAGGCGTGCGGCGGTGGCTTCGGAGCTCGCCACGGCGCCGTCGAAGGCGCCCTTGTGTTGGGCCAGCGCATCGATAAAGCAGTTGGCGGTGGAGCCGGTGCCGACACCGACGATGCTCTTGTCGTCGAGTTTAGGAAGGATTAAATCGACAGCGGCCTGGGCCACTGCCTGTTTGAGTTGATCCTGGGTCATGCGGGCTCCGGAACGGGCGGGGAGTAAAGAGGGCGGCGAGTATAACCCAACAAAACCTCGGGATTCGTGTGGTCGCCCGGCCAAAAGCCGGGTTAGACTCCTTGGCCCTGCCCAACCCGCTCAGTGATGCTTTCCGATGCTTGAACAGTACGTCAAAAAGATCCTCACCTCGCGCGTTTACGACGTTGCCGTAGAAACCCCGTTGCAGACCGCCCGCCAGCTCTCCGAGCGCCTCGGCAACAAGGTCTGGCTCAAGCGCGAAGACTTGCAGCCGGTGTTCTCGTTCAAGATTCGCGGCGCCTACAACAAGCTCACCCAACTGAGCCTGGAGGAACGTGCGCGCGGTGTGGTCACCGCTTCTGCGGGCAACCATGCCCAGGGCCTGGCCCTGGCCGCCAAGGTGCTGGGGGTCAAGGCCACTATCGTGATGCCCAAGACCACCCCGGAAATCAAGGTTGAAGGCGTGCGCTCGCGTGGCGGCAAAGTGGTGCTGCATGGCGACACCTTCCCGGAGGCCCTGGCCTACTCGTTGAAACTGGTCGACGAAAAAGGCTACGTCTACATTCACCCCTACGATGATCCGCACACCATTGCCGGGCAGGGCACCGTGGCGATGGAGATCCTGCGCCAGCACCCGGGGCCGCTGGACGCGATTTTCGTACCGGTGGGCGGCGGCGGGCTGATCGCCGGTATCGCGGCGTACGTGAAATACCTGCGCCCGGAAATCAAGATCATCGGCGTTGAGCCGGACGACTCCAATTGCCTGCAAGCCGCCATGGCTGCCGGCGAGCGCGTGGTGCTGCCAACCGTGGGCATTTTTGCCGACGGCGTGGCAGTGGCGCAGATCGGCCAGCACACCTTCGAAATCTGCAAAGACTATGTGGATGAAGTGATCACTGTCAGCACCGATGAAATCTGTGCGGCGATCAAGGACATCTACGACGACACCCGTTCCATCACCGAGCCTGCGGGTGCCTTGGGCGTTGCCGGCATCAAGAAGTACGTCGAGACCCGTGGTGTCACCGGGCAAACCCTGGTGGCCATCGACTCCGGCGCTAACGTCAACTTCGACCGCCTGCGCCATGTGGCCGAGCGTGCCGAGCTGGGTGAAGGCCGCGAAGCCATCATCGCCGTGACCATCCCCGAGCAGCCGGGCAGCTTCAAGGCGTTCTGCGAAGCTGTGGGCAAGCGCCAGATCACCGAATTCAACTACCGCTACCACTCCGGCCGCGAGGCGCACATTTTTGTCGGTGTGCAGACCCACCCGGAAAACGACCCACGCAGCGCGCTGATCGCCAGCCTGACCAGCCAGGGTTTCCCGGTGCTGGACCTGACCGAAAACGAACTGGCCAAGTTGCACATCCGCCATATGGTCGGCGGCCACGCGGCAAAAGTCAGCGACGAAGTGGTGTTCCGTTTTGAATTCCCGGAGCGTCCGGGCGCGTTGTTCAACTTCCTCAACAAGCTGGGCGGGCGCTGGAATATTTCGATGTTCCATTACCGCAACCACGGCGCGGCCGACGGCCGTGTGGTCGCGGGCCTGCAAGTGCCGGCGGACGAGCGCCACCTGGTGCCAGCCGCGTTGGCGCAAATCGGCTACCCGTATTGGGATGAAAGCGAAAACCCGGCCTACCAGCTGTTCCTCGGTTGAGCGACTACGCTGACTGAGCGGCCCTTAAGGAATAGAGACCATGGAAACGCTGACCACCCTCAAGGTTATCCACATCACCGCCACCGTGTTGCTGCTGCTCAGCGGCCTCGGCCTGGCGGTACTGGCCTGGCGCAAACGCAGCGCCGGCCCGGCAGTGACCGTGCAACGCCCGTGGGCATTTGTGTGGCTGCTGATGGGTAGTTGCCTGGTGAGCATGCCGTTTACCGGCTGGTGGCTGGTGCACCTGATTGGCTGGCCGTTGGGGCAGACCTGGATTCTGGGTTCCAGCATCCTCTACACCGTGGCGGCGCTGGCCTGGTTCTGGCTGGTGGCGCGGCTCAATCGACTGCGTCTGGGCGGTGGTGGCAGCCTGAATTTCACCTTGGTGCTGGCCGTGGTCAGCCTGGTGGGGTTTGTGGCGATTGCGGGGTTGATGGGCGCCAAGCCGGTTTAAGGCTTTTGGGCTGTTGTGGTGAGCGGGCTTGCCCCGCGCTGGGGCGCGAAGGGGCCCTAAAACCAGCTCATCGGTCTTGGCCGGCGATAGGCGTGCGCGGGTTGGGGCCGCTTCGCAGCCCAGCGCGGGGCAAGCCCGCTCACCACAGGTTTTCAGCTGCGCAGAGTGATCACCGGCCAGCCACGCTTCTCGGCTTCAGTGCGCAAATTCGGATCAGGATCCACCGCCACCGGGTGGGTCACTTGCTCCAGCAGCGGCAAATCATTCATTGAATCGCTATAAAAGTAGCTGTCTTCCAGGCTGTACCCGGTTTCTTCCAGCCAACGGTTCAGGCGTGTCACCTTGCCCTCGCGAAAGCACGGCACGTCGGTGCTGCGTCCGGTGTAGCGGCCGTCGGCCATCTCGCACTCGGTGGCGATCAGGGTGTCGACGCCCAGGCGCGCGGCAATTGGCGCGGTGACGAAGCGGTTGGTGGCGGTGATGATCACCAGTTTGTCGCCGGCGGCGCGGTGCTTGGCCAACAGTTCCACGGCCTGAGGCAGCATCAGTGGGTCGATGCAGTCGCGCATGAAGTCCAGGTGCCAGGCGTCCAGCTGGGCCATCTCGGTGCGGCCGAGGATTTCCAGGCTGAAGTTCAGGTAGGCGGCGTTATCCAGCTTGCCGGCCAGGTAGTCCTGGTAGAACTCGTCATTGCGGGCCTTGTAGGCGATCGGGTCGAGAATTCCGCGTTCACACAGGTAATCGCCCCAGGCGTGATCGCTGTCACCGCCCAGAAGCGTGTTGTCCAAGTCGAATAAAGCCAGGCGCATTGCAGTTACTCGCTGAAAAGTCTGTAAAAAGGCGTCCAGAATACGGTCTTTTCACAAGAGTGCACATAAGGTAAGAAGCCTCGTTGCCGCTTGATCAACCTTTGTGGAACAATGCGACGACATGCGTTTGCGAGGTTGTTGCCGTGATCGACCCCGATGGTTTCCGTCCTAATGTCGGGATTATTCTTACGAATGATGCCGGACAGGTGCTATGGGCTCGCCGAATCAACCAAGATGCCTGGCAGTTTCCTCAAGGCGGAATCAACCCCGACGAAACCCCTGAAGACGCCTTGTACCGTGAGTTGAATGAAGAAGTCGGCCTTGAGCGCGAAGATGTGCAAATTCTGGCCTGTACCCGCGGCTGGTTGCGCTATCGTTTGCCGCAACGCCTGGTGCGTACCCACAGCCAACCGCTGTGCATCGGCCAGAAGCAGAAATGGTTTCTCCTGCGCCTGATCTCCAACGAGCAGCGGGTGCGGATGGATTTGACCGGTAAACCGGAGTTCGATGGCTGGCGCTGGGTCAGTTATTGGTACCCGTTGGGCCAGGTGGTGACATTCAAGCGCGAAGTTTATCGTCGCGCTCTCAAAGAGCTTGCCCCGCGCCTGTTAGCGCGCGACTGACGACGGAGTTCGACCCCGAGCCATGCTCAATACGCTGCGCAAGATCGTCCAGGAAGTTAACTCCGCCAAGGATCTCAAGGCGGCGTTGGGGATTATTGTGTTGCGCGTCAAGGAAGCCATGGGCAGCCAGGTCTGCTCGGTTTACCTGCTGGACCCCGAGACCAACCGTTTTGTGCTGATGGCCACCGAGGGCCTGAACAAGCGCTCCATCGGCAAGGTCAGCATGGCGCCCAATGAAGGTCTGGTGGGCTTGGTCGGGACGCGTGAAGAACCCCTGAACCTCGAAAACGCGGCTGATCACCCGCGTTACCGCTACTTTGCCGAAACCGGTGAAGAGCGTTACGCCTCGTTCCTCGGCGCCCCGATCATTCACCACCGCCGCGTCGTCGGCGTGTTGGTCATCCAGCAAAAAGAGCGTCGCCAGTTTGACGAAGGTGAAGAAGCCTTCCTCGTGACCATGAGCGCGCAGCTCGCCGGGGTTATCGCCCACGCCGAAGCCACCGGCTCGATTCGCGGCCTGGGTCGCGAGGGCAAGGGCATCCAGGAAGCCAAGTTCGTTGGCGTGCCGGGTTCGCCGGGCGCGGCAGTCGGTACGGCGGTGGTCATGTTGCCGCCGGCGGACCTGGACGTGGTGCCGGACAAGACCGTCAAAGACATTGACGCCGAAATCAAACTGTTCAAGACCGCCCTGGAAGGCGTGCGCGCCGACATGCGCAACCTGTCGAACAAGCTGGCCACCCAGCTGCGCCCGGAAGAGCGCGCGCTGTTCGACGTGTACCAGATGATGCTCGACGACGCGTCCCTCGGGAACGAAGTCAAGACCGTGATCAAGACCGGCCAGTGGGCTCAGGGCGCGCTGCGCCAGGTGGTCACCGATCACGTCAACCGTTTCGAATTGATGGACGACGCCTACCTGCGTGAGCGTGCCTCGGATGTGCGCGACCTCGGTCGCCGCCTGCTGGCTTACTTGCAGGAAGATCGCACCACCAATATGGTTTTCCCCGACAACACCATCCTGGTCAGTGAAGAGCTGACCGCCACGCAGCTCGGCGAAGTGCCGGAAGGCAAGCTGGTGGGGTTGGTCTCGGTTCTGGGTTCGGGTAACTCCCACGTCGCGATCCTGGCGCGTGCCATGGGCATCCCGACGGTGATGGGCCTGGTGGACCTGCCGTACTCCAAGGTCGACGGCATCGACATGATCGTCGATGGCCATCGCGGCGAGGTCTACACCAACCCCAGTGACGTGCTGCGCAAGCAGTTCGCCGAAGTGGTCGAAGAAGAGAAACAACTGGCGCAGGGCCTCGACTCGTTGCGCGAGCTGCCGTGCGTGACCCTCGACGGCCACCGCGTGCCGCTGCTGGTCAATACCGGCCTGCTGGCCGATGTAGCCCGCGCGCAACAGCGTGGCGCCGAAGGGGTTGGGCTGTACCGCACCGAAGTGCCGTTCATGATCAACCAGCGTTTCCCGAGCGAGAAGGAGCAGCTGGCGATTTATCGCGAGCAACTGTCCGCCTTCCACCCGTTGCCGGTGACCATGCGCAGCCTGGACATTGGCGGCGACAAGTCACTGTCGTATTTCCCGATCAAGGAAGACAACCCCTTCCTTGGCTGGCGCGGCATTCGCGTAACGCTCGACCACCCTGAAATTTTCCTCGTGCAGACCCGCGCCATGCTCAAGGCCAGCGAAGGCCTGAACAACTTGCGCATTCTGCTGCCGATGATCTCCGGCACCCATGAGCTGGAAGAAGCGCTGCACCTGATCCACCGCGCCTGGGGCGAAGTGCGCGACGAAGGCGCCGACGTACCGATGCCGCCGATTGGCGTGATGATCGAAATTCCGGCAGCGGTGTACCAGGCCAAGGAATTGGCGCGGCAGGTGGACTTTCTGTCGGTCGGCTCCAACGACCTGACCCAATACCTGCTGGCCGTGGACCGCAACAACCCACGCGTGGCCGACCTCTACGACTACCTGCACCCAGCGGTGCTGCAAGCCTTGCAACACGTGGTGCGCGATGCCCATGCCGAAGGCAAGCCGGTGAGTATCTGCGGTGAGATGGCCGGTGATCCGGCGGCGGCGGTGCTGTTGATGGCGATGGGCTTTGACAGCCTGTCGATGAACGCCACCAACTTGCCGAAGGTGAAATGGATGCTGCGCCAAGTGAACCTGAGCATGGCCAAGGAATTGCTGGCCGAGTTGATGACCATCGACAACCCGCAAGTTATCCACAGCTCGCTGCAGTTGGCGCTGAAGAACCTGGGGCTGACGCGGATGATCAACCCGGCTTCCGCCAAAACCCTTTAACTGTGGGAGCGGGCTTGCTCGCGA
>NZ_JBARTQ010000069.1:0-4735 GCF_049645325.1 Pseudomonas sp.
TGAATCCGTGGGTAACCCGGCAGGACGCCGGGTTAGCCGTGTTGGGCCATGGATGGCCCGTCACGGCGGCCCACGGATTCAAGCCGGAGTGAGGGCATGCCGAGCCACAGCGAGGCACCGAGTGGAGGGGCAAGAGCCCTTTGCTTACTTTGGGGCTTTTCCAAAGTGAGTCGCCGTAAGGGCGAAACCCTAATAAGCCATCACCCAAATAACGGATATGCCCCGCCCCGTCCCCACCCGCGTAACAAAACCGTCATCCCCCTCGTCTAGCCTCGCGGGCACGAATGCCCCCCTTGAGTCCGCACCCATGGTCAGAGGCCTACTCTACGTTGCCCTCCTGCTAGTCCCCCTCACCACCCACGCCGAAACCTGGCCTGACAAGGAATGGCCCAAAGGCACGCCCCTCACCGGCCCCGCCGTCGATGCCCTGGACGCCTACGCCTTCCCGGCACGCAACGACGCCACCCGCCAAGGCATCCGCACCGACGCGCTGCTGGTCATCCGCGATGGCCAAATCATCTACGAACACTACGCCGCCCCCACCACCGCCAGCACCCCGCACCTGACCTGGTCCATCAGCAAAAGCCTGATGGCCACCGTGCTCGGCGTGGCCTACGGCGAAAACCGCTTCAAACTCACCGACCCCGCCGCGCGCTTTTACCCGCCGATGAAACAGCACCCCAAGGTGACCCTGGCCGACCTGCTGCACTGGGCCTCGGGCCTCGACTGGCAGGAAGACTACGAATACGCGCCACTGAAATCCTCGGTGGTGGCGATGCTCTACACCCGTGGCCGCGCGGATATGGCGGAGTTCGCCGCCGACACCGAGCCAGCTGCCAACCCCGGTCAGGCCTTTCGCTATTCCAGCGGCGACAGCAATATCCTCTCCGCCACGCTCAAAGGCATGCTCGGCCACAAGGCCTATATGAGCTATCCGTGGGACGCGCTGTTCAAGCCGCTCGGCATCCGCAACGCCACCTGGGAAACCGACGCCGACGAAACCTTCGTCGCCTCGTCCTACGCCTACCTCACTGCCCGCGACCTGGCGCGTGTCGGCCTGCTGATGGCGCGCGACGGCCGTTGGGGTGATCAACAGCTGCTTCCCAAAGAGTGGGTCGCCTTCAACCGCCAACCCTTTGCCCACTACAAGGCAGGCCAGGACGAAGCCGTCCCCGGCGGCCAATGGTGGCTCAACCGCGACGTGCAGGGCGCCCCCCGACCCTGGCCCGACGCCCCCGCCGACACCTTCGCCGCCCTCGGCCACTGGGGCCAGGCACTGTTCGTGCTGCCCGACGAACACCTGGTGATCGTGCGCTACGGCGACGACCGCGACGGCAGTTACCGCCACAACGACCTGCTCAAACGCGTACTCGCGGCGGTGCAACCATGATCCGACGTCGGCCGTTTACCAGCCTGTTCCTGCTGCTGTTACTCGCCCTGCTGGGTTGGGTCTGGCACGAGCGCGTCAACCTCCAAGCCTTCCCCGACATCATCGCGGCGTACACCGCCAAGGAGTATTGCTCGTGCCGTTATGTCGAAAACAATCCCGCTGATTATTGCCTGGGGTATGTGAAGCAATACGTGCCAGTCAGCGCGTTTGTCGATAAACCGGAAAGCAGCGAAGTGACGGCAAGCGGGTTGGGGCGCACGCACACGGCGCGGTGGATGGGGGAAAGGCAGGGGTGTCGGTTGTTGCCGTGAGGCGCCTTGCACGTTGAGCCAAACTTCTTGTCGCGATCAGCTTAAGCTGAACAGTGATCTCATAAAAAAGATGGAGTCGGTTGAAAAGAGTTTCAGTTTCTTGGTGTGTTTTATTCTTTAATGCGATTTGTGTTATTTCAAAGCTGTCTTGCTACCTGTTAACTCTGACAGTTGTCTGTCTGTGTCGTAGTCACTAGTTTGAAGCTTAGAAGGGTGACTGGTTTAACTTTGCGGGTGGAGGTGTATAATGGCGGCTAAAACTTTGACTATAGATAATAGTTCAGTAAAAAGTATTGAAGATGTAGTGGGTTATCTTAAGGCGAACTATGAGCAATTTAACGTGCCCGATGTCTTTGACGTTAGTTCGGAAAGCAGTATGAAAATTATTAGCATTAATTTAGTGGGTAATGTATGGCTTGTAAAATACTTGGATTTTAACGATGAGGCATTTTTATTACCGCCTGGCAACTAAGGTTTGGTGCGTTTGTGTATGTTTTTACAATATACCTTTATGCTTGTTCAGGCTCGCGCCCGCTGCGAAACACCGAGCGCGAGTTACTTACTGCGGTTCTGAAGTTCCCGGCTGCAACGCCAAGAGCAAATCATCGATAATGGCCTTTCCCATTTCGCCCAGATAATGCGAGGCGAACGCGAACTTCTCCGCCCTGGGGTCCATGGCGGCCTCAAGCGAGAGCATTTTTGCGTAGTAGAGCACGTGCGATGCGTGTTCAAGGGCTTCCACAAGTGGAACGCCAGCATTGACGCGGAACAGTTTGAGATGGCTTTTTTCTTCGCCGCAGTCTGCGAAGGTCGCGGCGCCGATAGTTTCGGCCGATATTACGTTAGGCATAGCTGATTCCCTTTGCATGAACAAAAGAGCTGCCACTAACGTTTCCAGGCGAAGGGTGGCAGCTGTACGCGGGCTGGAAACCGAGGCAAAAGGAACCCGGCAGACCCGAAGGTCTCCCACGCACAGCCGCCAAAAAGCACAAACGGCAGACATAAAAAAAGCGCCTGCTGATTGTTTGACGACGCTGTAGCGTCCTCAAGCATCGGGTTTCCAGGCCCGGTCGCTGATGAGCAGCGACGCGGCAGAGGTTAACGCTATGCACGCTGTGTCGCAACCCGGTGGCCAACTGCTTGTCTATGGGCGCTGCTTCGTCAGTTACATTGCGCCCGGCAGGCGGCGCAGTTAAGGTTCGTTCAGGTTTTTCGCCCCACGAGTCTTTATGTTCAACGCGTCGCTCCTCAAACCCCTGGCCTTCGCCTTGCTGGCCGCCGCCGCGGTGCCTGCCCACGCCGATTGGTACCTGGATAACGAATCCTCGCGCCTGTCGTTCGTCACCACCAAGAACACCGAGATCGCCGAGGTGCAGCGCTTCCTGGTGTTGCACGGCAAGGTCGACGGCCAGGGCGCGGCGCAGTTGGAGGTGGAGCTGGAGTCGATCAACAGCGGCATTCCGTTGCGTGACGAGCGCATGCGCAATGAGCTGTTTGAGATCAAGACTTTCCCCGAAGCGCTGATCAGCGCGCAGATCAACCTGCAACCCATCAATGACCTGGCCCCCGGTGCGCAATTGGAATTGCGCCTGCCGTTATCTGTGACGCTGCACGGCAAGACGCAAACCTACAGCGCCGAGCTGCTGGCCACGCGCCTGGATGATCGACGCTTCCAGGTGGTGACCCTGGAGCCTGTGGTGTTGCATGCCGAGGATTTCGACTTGGTGCCGGGCGTTGCCGCATTGCGCAAGGCCGCCGGGCTTACGTCGATCAGTTTGTCAGTGCCGGTGGGTGCGGTGCTGATCTTTACGGCGCGCTGACATGGGCGGCGCGGTGTTTCCGTGGCGCAGTGCCAACCGTTTCGAATTGTTGATCGACGGGCCGCAGTTCTTTCCGCAGATGCTGGCGGGTATTGCCCGCGCCGAGCGGCAAGTCGACCTGGAGTTGTATTTGGTGGAGGCCGGGGCGTGCGCCGAAGCGATGGTGCAGGCCTTGGTACTGGCCGCCGAGCGCGGCGTGCGCGTGCGTTGCCTGTTTGATGATTACGGCAGCCTCGCCTTCACGATGAGCTTGCGCAAACGCCTGACGGACGCGGGCGTGGAGTTGCGCTTCTACAATCGCCTGAGCTGGCGCCGCTGGATGCGCAACCTGTACCGCGACCACCGCAAGCTGTTGCTGATCGATCAAGGCACCGCGGTGGTCGGCGGCACGGGCGTCACCGATGAGTTCTGGACGCCGGGGCAAGACACCGCCGAATGGCATGAAGTGATGGTGCAAATCAGCGGCCCGCTGGTGCTCGACTGGCAGGCGCTGTTCGACCGCCAATGGCACGCCAACGCAGCACGCCGCGCGTGGAAACCCGCCACGCATTTTGGTCTGCCGCGTTTGCCCAAGTTGCCGGCGACCGGGCCAGGCCTTGGCCGTGTGGCCTACGCCGACGCCCGCCAGCACCGCGACATTTTGCAGTCACTGATCCGGGCTTTGAGCAGCGGCCAGCAACGTATCTGGCTGGCGACCCCGTACTTTCTGCCGACCTGGAGTGTGCGCCGGGCCCTGCGCCGTGCCGCCGGGCGCGGTGTGGACGTGCGTTTGTTGCTCACCGGCCCGCGCACCGATCACCCGTCTGTGCGCTACGCCGGGCACCGTTATTACCCGCGTTTGTTGCGTGCCGGCGTGCAGATTTTTGAATACCAGCCGTGCTTCCTGCACCTGAAAATGGTGCTGGTGGACGATTGGGTCAGCGTTGGTTCGTGCAATTTCGACCATTGGAATTTGCGCTTCAACCTGGAAGCGAATCTGGAGGCGTTGGACCCGGAATTGACGGCGGCGGTAGCAGGCAGTTTCGAACGGGATTTTGTTCAGAGCCAGGCGGTGAGCCTGGAGGCGTGGAAGTCGCGCCCGTTGTGGCGGCGGGTGAAGCAGCGGGTGTGGGGGTGGATTGACCGGTTGGTGGTCAACCTGCTGGATCGGCGGGGCTAGCCGCGTCACATTGGATCAACTGTGGGAGCTGGCTTGCCTGCGATAGCATCACCTC
>NZ_JBARTQ010000070.1:0-2051 GCF_049645325.1 Pseudomonas sp.
TGTAGTCTTGCCACGTTTCCACTTCGTCGGGAACCCAATCCCAGGTCTGACCGGATGCAAGGCTGAACGATGCCGCCGATTCGGTTTTCACATCGCGAACGCAACCGCAAATCAAAGCCGGAACTACAAGTACAACTGCAACGACTGCCACAAATGCTGTTTTGAACATGACACAACCCTCCAAGTTGGATGCCTCCACCGAGGCACAATTTTCTCGCTATCGTCAAGCGCGTAGAGCGGAGACTACCAGAGCCGCACGGCGACCGCCTGAGCCAGAACGGCCCAAAAACGGCCCATTCTGGCGTTGTTGGTGTTCGTCCTATTTGACCAACTCGATCTCACTCGGGCGCCAGGTCTTCTCGATCCAAGGCTCGAGCGGGCCGTACATTCGCAGGCCGACGAACCAGCTTTTTCCGGGAATGGTTTCGAGCCAGTTGCTCTCCTTGCCCTTGGGCGGCTTCGGGCCGAAATAGAGGTCATACGAGCCGTCGGCGTTCTCCTTGACCCCCTTGGTCTGGCTGCCCAGGGTCGGGTAAGGATTGCTGGTCTGCAGCTGCGAGCGGGTCTGGGTGTCGTACATGGTCACAGCCCAGAAGTTGTTGACCGGCACGTTCGGCGGGAGATGAAGCTTATAGGTCTTCGCGCCGTTCATGGGTTTTTTCCTCGAATCCAAGTACGCAAACGCATAATCCGAGCCTACCCCGGGCCGCGTGACCGCCATGGCCGGACTAACTGCCGTGTATGGGTAGAAAAACATGGTGCGAGCATCCAGATTGCGAGCGCCATCGACCTCGAAGAACACGTCCTTGTTGGCGAACGGCGTCACCCAGGCGCTCTTGGTATCCGGATAGACATACGCTCCCCGTTCGCGCGCCTGGACTACGATGGCGCGGGCCGTCGCGTTGCCGATCGCGACCGCGTCGGTGAGGATCTTCTTCATTCTCGCGTCCGGCTTGAACGGCTTGCCCTTGACGATACCGATGGCAGCCACCAGCCCTCGGGTCTCCGGATCGAGCGCGGCGATCGGCTCTTTTTGGATCAGCCGATTCAGGTCCTCGTAGAAGCTGAAGTCATTGGGCGAGACTGTGTTGTAGGACATGTGCGAGACATCGATGAATTCGGTCTTCGGAGGGTTCTTCGCCTTGGCGAGCGGGTAGACCCGAATCGTTGACTCCATGAGCTTGACCGCCTGCTCCAGGCCCTTTGCCGTCGAACCGCGCACCATGGCCCAGGTCCAAAAGGTCGTCGGTCGCACGACGAAGTAACCGGCGGGGACGTCGCCCTTGTAACCTGGAGGCAGCACGAGATACTTGCCGCCCTTGCCCTTGTCCGGGCCGATGGCGCCAAGATCTTCAACCCATCGGAACCACGAATCGTTCACCATCCCGAGCATGCCCGGGGGGATTTCGACGACCGTGGGACCGTCGATCTCGGTGTCGAGATACGCCTGCGCGTAGAGCGTGGAGGTGTTTCCCGTCAGATAGAGGCTCTTCGAGTCCAACAGCTGCGCGAAGATTGAAACCTTGCTCGAACTGTCCTGGCCGATCTTCTTGTTGGCCGCGCGCAACCGGTACATGGAGGCGCCTCCCAGCGTATTGAGAAACACCTGCACACCGTGCATCCGGTCCAGGTTGTCGTAGACCTTTTTGACGGTGGCGTCGGTGGGAATACCGTCGAAGAAGTTCAATTGGCCGAGCGATGTCTTTACCCTGTTGGGGGTGCTGATCGATTTCAGCTCTTTGTTGCTGACATCGGCAGCGGCGGGCTGCCCCATAGAAAGCCCCGAGACGAACGCGACCATCGCCAGCGTCACTGGTTTCTTCACGGTATTCATGTTTGTTCTCCGACTTCGCTATTTCATAACCACTATGGGCTGACCTTTTCAGCCATCGGTACCTTCCAGGTCTTCATCTGCTTCAGGTCGGGTACGTAGACGCGCATGATGACATCGATCCCCAGATCCCCACGGGTGATCGGCAGCCAGTTCTCCGCTGGCACGCCTTTCGGCCGTTCGGCGGCGATGTGGATCTCGATGCCGCCGGACGCGTTCA
>NZ_JBARTQ010000071.1:0-2243 GCF_049645325.1 Pseudomonas sp.
GTCGACGTTTGCTACAACCAGGCCAACGTGAAGATGTTCGGCCTGAATGCGGGCACCAGCTATGGCCCGCTGGCCAGCACCCACCACAGCCTCGACGACATTTCGGTGATGCGCGGCTTCGGCAACGTGCAGATCTTTGCCCCGGCGGATGCGCTTGAGTGCCGGCAGATCGTCGATTACGCACTGCGCTATAAAGGCCCGGTGTACATCCGCCTCGACGGTAAAGCCTTGCCCGACGTGCACGGCGCCGGTTATCAATTCAGCCCGGGCCAGGTGGATATCCTGCGCCAGGGCGCCGACGTGAGCATCGTGGCCCTGGGCTCGGTGGTGCATGAAGCAGTGGATGCAGCGGCGTTGCTGGCGGAGCAGGGCATTCAGGCCCAAGTGATCAACCTGTCGTCGATCCGGCCATTGCAGCGTGAGGTTTTGCTCAGCGCACTGAGCGGCACCCGCGCGGTGATCACGGTGGAAGAACACAATATCAATGGCGGCGTTGGCAGCCTGGTCGCCGAAGTGCTGGCCGAAGCCGGGCTCGGCATTCCCTTGACCCGACTGGGCATCGGCGACGGTGAATACGCCGCCGCTGGCGCGCGCGAACCGACACGCGCCTTGCATAACATCGACGCGGCTGGGATTGTGGCGGCTGCCACTCGGTTGCGGTGAATACGATGACAGACAACACGCCGCTGATCCTGGCGATAGATGAAGGCACCAGCAACGCCAAGGCGGTGCTGGTCAACGAGCTCGGGCAAGTCATCGCCCGCGGTTCACGGCCGTTGAGCATCAGCCATCCGCAGCCCGGGTTTTCCGAGCAGGACCCGCTGCTGATCTGGCAAAACACCCTGGCGGCGATCGAAGAATGCCTGGCCCAGGTGGACCGGCCGATTACCGCGTTGGCGATCAGCAACCAGCGTGAATCGGTGGTGGCCTGGGACCGGCGCAGCGGCGAGCCATTGTCGCCGTGCATCAGTTGGCAATGCCGACGCTCGACGGCGTTGTGCACGCAATTGCACGAGCAGGGCCATGAGGCCGTCATTCTTGAGAAAACCGGGCTGGCGCTCGACCCGATGTTTTCCGCCGGTAAATTCCGCTGGATCCTCGACCATCTTGAAGACGGCCATGCCCGTGCCGCGGCCGGTGACCTATGCCTGGGCACGGTCGACAGCTGGTTGTTATGGAAGCTCAGTGGCGGCCAAGTGTTCGCCACCGACTATTCGAATGCCGCGCGCACGCAGTTGTTCAACCTGCACACCGGTGCCTGGGACCCTGAGCTTCTGGCACTGTTTGCCATTCCTTTAGCCGCCTTGGCGCCGATCCAGCCAAGCGCCGGTTTTTTCGCCGAAACCGTCGCACTGGGCGGCTTGCCGGCGGGCATCGCGGTGATGTCGATGATCGGCGATTCCCACGCGGCACTGTACGGGCAGGGCGGCTTTGCACCGGGGCTGGTCAAGGCCACCCTCGGCACTGGCTCCTCGTTGATGACCCCCATGAGCGGCCCGATTGCCTCCACCCATGGTCTCTCGACCACCCTGGCGTGGCATGACGGCGGCAAGCCCACGTTCGGCATGGAAGGCAATATCGTCCACACCGGCGCCGCCGTGCAGTGGGCCTCGCGGCTGGTGGCCGAGGAATCCCTGGACGCCTTGACTGAACAGGCCGCGCTGTTGCCCGACAACGGCGGCGTGTATTTCGTCCCGGCATTGTCCGGGCTCGGCGCGCCGCACTGGAAGGCCGACGCCCGTGGCCTGATCTGCGGGCTGACTGAGGCCACCTCCGGCGCGCATATCCTGCGGGCTTCGCTGGAGTCCATCGGCTATCAGATTCGCGACGTGTTCGAGGCCATGCAGCAAGACATCGGCAGCCCGTTGAAAGAGCTTTGGGTCGACGGCGGCGCCACGCGCAACCGCTGGCTGATGCAGTTTTTGGCAGACCTGCTGCAACGCCCGGTGGTGCGCAGCCTGTCGCCGGAAGTCTCGGCACTGGGCGCGGCGCATTTGGCCGGAAGGGCGTTGGGGGTGTGGGCAAGTGATGCGGCGTTGGCTGCCCTGGAGCGTCAGCGCGAGCGGTTCGAGCCGCAGGAAGACCCGGCGATGGCGGGGCGTTATGCCGAGTGGAAAAGGGCGCTGGCCCGCACGCTGCTCTAACGACTTATGAAGGTCAAAACGGTGGAGATCAACACTGGGGAGATCAACACTGTGGAGATCAAAATGTGGGAGCTGGCTTGCCTGCGATAGCGGTGGGTC
>NZ_JBARTQ010000072.1:0-9000 GCF_049645325.1 Pseudomonas sp.
TTTTTTCGCCGACTGCCGGAACCTGAATCTTCTGGTATCCCATGCTGAACTCCGTTTGTGGTTGAAACCTCGGGCTGCGTTCGAGCCTACTCCAGATAAATGACGACTGAAACCTCACGCCACGCTCATTTGCGTCGAAAACAGCACATTCAGTCGCCTACAAGCCTGAAAGAAAAGGCAAAATCGCCAATCTTGAGCACATCGTGCAAGCTTGGCGGTGTAAGGCCCCCTGCGACCTTTAGACCAATGGACGACACACCTTTTGTATGAAGGCTCGGCGTAAGCATAGTGACCTATGTATAATGCCGCCGCTGACCCAAGAGTCACGACGGCTGACCGCTCTAAATAGACGCCTTCAGCTAGAAAGCAGGACTATTACAATAGTCCACCCGCTTGACGCTCGACTGATGCAACCCAACATCACCGCGAAGAAACCTCGACATTTCGCTCATGGATGACTTTGAACGAACGCGCTCTACCCGGCGCATCTCGAGTTTCTGCGCACGCTTTCAGCAAAGAAGAGAGTTAATCCGAATATGCCCACCCGCTCGAAGATCATCTACACCTTCACCGACGAAGCCCCGGCCCTCGCCACCTATTCACTGCTGCCTATCGTAGAGGCCTTCACCGCTTCCGCTGATATTGCCGTGGAAACCCGCGACATCTCCCTCGCCGCGCGCATCCTCGCAAGCTTCCCCGAGCAACTGGGCGACAAGGCTATCGCGGACCACCTCGCCGAACTGGGCGACCTGGCCGTTACGCCTGAAGCCAACATCATCAAGCTGCCTAACATCAGCGCCTCGACCCCGCAGCTGCAAGCGGCGATCAAGGAATTGCAGGCCCAGGGCTACGCCCTGCCGGACTACCCGGAAACCGTAACCACCGACGCGGAAAAAGAAACCCGTGCACGTTACGACAAGGTCAAGGGCAGCGCCGTGAACCCGGTACTGCGCGAAGGCAACTCTGACCGCCGCGCGCCGCTGTCGGTCAAGAACTACGCACGCAAGCACCCGCACAAAATGGGCGCCTGGGCTGCCGACTCCAAGTCGCACATTGCCCACATGACCAGCGGCGACTTCTACGGCAGCGAAAAAGCCGTACAAATCGAAGCAGCCGATGCTGTCAAAATCGAGCTGATTGCCAAAGATGGCACCGCCACCGTCCTGAAAGAAAAGACCTCGGTACAAGCCGGCGAGATCATCGACACTGCCGTGCTGAGCAAAAATGCACTGCGCACGTTCATTGCCGCTGAAATCGAAGACGCCAAGAAACAAGGCGTGCTGCTGTCGGTTCACCTGAAAGCCACCATGATGAAGGTCTCCGACCCGATCATGTTCGGCCAGATCGTTGCCGAGTTCTATAAAGACGCCCTGGCCAAGCACGCTGACGTGCTGACACAGATCGGCTTCAACCTGAACAACGGCATCGGCGACCTGTACGCTCGCATCAAGGCCCTGCCGGCCGACCAGCAAGCGCAGATCGAAGCTGACATTCAGGCGGTCTACGCCGCGCGCCCATCGCTGGCGATGGTCAACTCCGACAAAGGCATCACCAACCTGCACGTGCCGAGCGACGTCATCGTCGACGCCTCGATGCCGGCCATGATCCGTGACTCCGGCAAAATGTGGGGCACCGACGGCCAGCTGCACGACACCAAGGCGGTGATCCCGGATCGCTGCTACGCCACCATCTACCAAGCCGTCATCGAAGACTGCAAGGCCAATGGCGCTTTCGACCCGACCACCATGGGCAGCGTGCCAAACGTTGGCCTGATGGCGAAGAAAGCCGAAGAATACGGCTCCCACGACAAGACCTTCCAGATCAAGGCTGACGGCGTAGTCCGCGTCACCGACAGCAAGGGCAACCTGCTGATGGAACAGGCCGTCGAAGCCGGCGACATCTTCCGCATGTGCCAGACCAAAGACGCGCCGATCCAGGATTGGGTCAAACTGGCCGTCAACCGTGCCCGCGCCAGCAACACCCCGGCCATTTTCTGGCTGGACCCTCAGCGCGCACACGACGGCGTCGTGGTCGAGAAAGTTCAGGCTTACCTGAAAGACCACAACACCGAAGGCCTGGACATCCGCATCATGTCGCCGGTCGATGCGATGAAGTTCACCCTGGAGCGCACCCGCAAGGGCCTGGACACCATCTCGGTGACCGGTAACGTTCTGCGTGACTACCTGACCGACCTGTTCCCGATCATGGAACTGGGCACCAGCGCCAAGATGCTGTCGATCGTGCCGCTGATGAACGGTGGCGGCCTGTTCGAAACCGGCGCTGGCGGTTCGGCTCCGAAGCACGTACAGCAACTGGTCGAAGAGAACTTCCTGCGCTGGGATTCCTTGGGCGAGTTCCTGGCCCTGGCCGCCTCCCTTGAGCATTTGGGTGTGACGTACAACAACCCGAAAGCCTTGGTTCTGTCCAAGACCCTGGACCAGGCCACCGGCCAGTTCCTCGACAACAACAAGTCGCCATCGCGCAAAGTCGGCAACATCGACAACCGCGGCAGCCACTTCTACCTGGCGCTGTACTGGGCTCAAGCCCTGGCTGCCCAGACCGAAGACACTGCCCTGCAAGCGCAGTTTGGCGAACTGGCCAAGACCTTGGCCGCGAACGAAGCAACCATCGTTGCCGAGCTCAACGCCGTACAAGGCAAGCCAGTGGACATCGGCGGCTACTACGCGCCGAACCCTGAGCTGACCAGCAAAGCCATGCGCCCAAGCAACACCCTCAACGCGGCGATTGCCAAGTTGAAGTAAGGTTGTAAGGCGACACCACAAACCCCGGCCATGTGCCGGGGTTTGTGTTTTCAGGCCCATGTCGCAGTGAAATAATCGCGAAAGACTCTAACGCACTGTTAGTTCTAACAGGTCCCCCCTCGCCTATTGAAGACCATGCTGCTCTCATCATCATGAATGAATCGAGGGCACCTCAAATGCGCCGCATCGCTTATTTTTTGCCGCTGAGCGCCTTGCTGCTTGCACTGCTGCAAACAGCCAACGGCGGCCAGAATGTCCAGGCAACCTATTTTCTCAACGTAACCTTCCAGTGCGATAACGGCATCACGACGCCCGGATATAGCGTCTACGTGGTTGGGGACAAACCTGAGATAGGCAGTTGGGACCCGGCCAATGCCGTACTTCTGAAACCTTCCGCCTATCCAAAATGGACGGGCCGGGTAAAATTTTCGAATGTAAAGCTTGGCGACCAGGTGAAATGGAAGTGCGTTATTCGCAACGAAAACACCCCATACGATGTACAAAAATGGCAGCCTGGCGCGGACAATCAGGTGACGCTGGCCTGGTCTCCAGAGCCACAGTCCATCGGGACGTTCTGAAAAGCCAGAGTTTGCCGCCCGCCCCTTGAATGGGCCGACGCCGGTATTGCAATACGGTTGTAAAGATACAAAGTAGCCCCGGCCTTGCGCCGGGGTTTCTGTTTGCGGACACTGCATTCTTGCTGAAGAAACCGAATCAAAAAGTGAGAGCGGGCTTGCTCACAGACCGCATCGCGTCTTCAATCGAGGCAACTTATGACCTGGCAACCCCACATCACCGTCGCCACCATTGTCGAAGACAACGGCCGCTTCCTGATGGTCGAAGAACTCAAAGGCGGCCGCGCCGTACTCAACCAGCCTGCCGGCCACCTGGATCCGCATGAAACCCTGACCGAAGCCGCCGTGCGCGAAACCCTCGAAGAAACCGGCTGGGACGTTGAAGCCACCGGCATCGTGGGTATTTACCTGTACACCGCCCCGAGCAATGGCGTGACCTACCAGCGCGTGTGCTTTATTGCCAAGGCGCTGAAACACCACCCGGATTACGCACTCGACGACGGCATCCTGCGCGCCCGCTGGCTGACGCGTGACGAGCTGATGGCCTTGCGCGACGACTGGCGCAGCGAGCTGATCATCCGTTGTATCGATGATTATCTGGCCGGCATGCGCCACAGTCTCGAATTGATCCGCCCTTCTCTTTAGCCTTGCGCGCCCGAGCCTGCTAGAATCGCGTCCTTTTTAAAGACTCCCGTTGAAACCTTATGCGTGATCCAGCCCCTTCTGACACACAAAAGAAGCGCGTCATCGTCGGCATGTCCGGCGGCGTGGATTCTTCCGTTTCCGCCGTTCTGCTCATGGAGCAGGGTTATGAGGTGGAAGGCCTGTTCATGAAGAACTGGGAAGAAGACGATGGAACGGAATACTGCACCGCCATGGACGACCTCGCGGACGCCCAGGCCGTGTGCGACAAGATCGGCATCAAGCTGCACACCGCCAACTTCGCCGCCGAGTACTGGGACAATGTGTTCGAGCACTTCCTGGCCGAGTACAAGGCCGGCCGCACGCCGAACCCGGACATCCTGTGTAACCGCGAGATCAAGTTCAAGGCGTTCCTCGACTACGCCATGATCCTTGGCGCCGACCTGATCGCCACGGGCCACTACGTGCGCCGTCGCGACGTTGATGGCCGCACCGAACTGCTCAAAGGCCTGGACCCGAACAAGGACCAGAGCTACTTCCTGCACGCCGTCGGCGGCGAACAGATCGCCAAGACCCTGTTC
Source organism: Pseudomonas sp. (assembly GCF_049645325.1). Taxonomy (GTDB): domain Bacteria; phylum Pseudomonadota; class Gammaproteobacteria; order Pseudomonadales; family Pseudomonadaceae; genus Aquipseudomonas. Next base: position 4,561 of record NZ_JBARTQ010000072.1, read on the forward strand.
CCGGTGGGCGAACTGGAAAAACCCGAAGTGCGCAAGATTGCCGAGAAACACGGCCTGGCCACCGCCAAGAAGAAGGATTCCACCGGGATCTGCTTTATCGGCGAACGCCGCTTCAGCGACTTCCTCAAGCAATACCTACCGGCACAACCGGGCGAGATCAAAACCACCGACGGTGACGTCATCGGCCGCCACCATGGCCTGATGTACCACACCATCGGCCAGCGCCAGGGCCTGGGCATCGGCGGCCTGAAAGACGCCGGCGAAGAGCCGTGGTACGTGCTGATCAAGGACCTGGAGCACAACGAACTGATCGTCGGCCAGGGCAATGAACACCCGCTGCTGTTCTCCGGCGCCCTGCTCGCTTCGGAGATCTATTGGGTCAACCCGATCGACCTGAGCGCCCCGCGCCGGCTGACCGCCAAAGTGCGCTATCGCCAGAGCGACCAGCCCTGCACCCTGGAAAAAACCGCCACCGGCTATCGCGCCACCTTTGATGACCCGCAACGCGCGGTCACGCCTGGCCAGTCCGTGGTGTTTTACGACGGCGAAATTTGCCTGGGCGGCGGCGTGATTGAAATCGCCGAAGCCTGGAGCAGCCCGGCATGAGTCCGACCCAGGAGCAGTTGACGGCGCTCGGCGGGGTTTTCCTTGCCGCCGTGCTGGTGGACAAGATCGCCAAGACCGGTCAGGTCACCGAAGCAGGCCTGACCTGCATGCTCGGCAGCCTGCTGATCCGTGACCCCAAGGACACCCTGGAAGTCTACGGCGGCGACGACCTGGCGCTGCGTGAAGGCTATCGCGCGCTGATCGGCGCGCTGGAACGCGACCCGAGCACCTTGCAGCGCGAGCCGCTGCGCTACGCCCTGTCGATGCTTGGCCTTGAGCGCCAACTGGCCAAGCGCGAGGACCTGCTCGAAACCATCGGCAAGCGTTTGCCGCAGATTCAGTCCCAGGTTGAACACTTCGGCCCGGCGCACGAAAACGTGATCGCCGCCTGTGGTGCGCTTTACCAGGACACCTTGAGCACCTTGCGTCAACGGATTCAGGTCCACGGCGACATGCGCAACCTGCAGCAACCGAATAACGCCTCGAAAATCCGCGCCCTGCTCCTGGCCGGTATTCGTTCGGCGCGGTTGTGGCGACAGTTGGGCGGCCATCGCTGGCAACTGGTGATCAGCCGACGCAAATTGCTCAAAGAGCTTTACCCGTTGATGCGCAACGAATAAGTCGCAGCAACCCGCTTTTTTATAGCCTCACGCGTAATACGCCGGTCAGTTGGCAACGGACCGGCGGATTTTTTCATGTATGATACGCGCCCCATTTCGTTGCCCGACTGTCCGAGAACACCCCATGCAGCTCTCTTCGCTCACTGCGGTTTCCCCTGTTGACGGCCGCTACGCCGGCAAAACCCAGGCCCTGCGCCCTATTTTCAGCGAATACGGCCTGATCCGTGCTCGTGTTCTGGTTGAAGTGCGCTGGCTCCAGCGCCTGGCCAGTCACAGCGCCATCAGCGAAGTGCCGGCGTTTTCCGCCGAGGCCAACGCTGTATTGAACACCCTGGCGGAAAACTTCTCCCTGGAGCACGCCGAGCGTGTGAAAGAGATCGAGCGCACCACCAACCACGACGTAAAAGCCATTGAGTACCTGCTCAAAGAGCAAGCGGCCAAGCTGCCGGAACTGGCCCAGGTCAGCGAGTTCATCCACTTTGCCTGCACCAGCGAGGACATCAACAACCTGTCCCACGCCCTGATGCTGCGCGAAGGCCGTGATGACGTGATGCTGCCACTGATGCGCCAGACCGCCGAAGCCATCCGCGAACTGGCGATCCGTTTCGCCGACGTGCCGATGCTGTCGCGCACTCACGGCCAGCCGGCTTCGCCGACCACTCTGGGCAAAGAACTGGCCAACGTGGTCTACCGCCTGGAGCGTCAGATCGCTCAGGTCGCTGCCGTGCCATTGCTGGGCAAGATCAACGGCGCCGTGGGCAACTACAACGCACACATCTCCGCCTACCCGGAAATCGACTGGGAAGAAAACGCCCGCGCCTTCATCGAAGACGAGCTGGGCCTGGGCTTCAACCCGTACACCACGCAGATCGAACCGCACGACTACATCGCCGAGCTGTTTGACGCGATTGCGCGCTTCAACACCATCCTGATCGACTTCGATCGCGATATCTGGGGCTACATTTCCCTGGGCTACTTCAAGCAGCGCACCATTGCCGGTGAAATCGGCTCGTCGACCATGCCGCACAAGGTCAACCCGATCGACTTCGAAAACTCCGAAGGCAACCTCGGCATCGCCAACGCCCTGTTCCAGCACTTGGCCAGCAAGTTGCCGATCTCCCGCTGGCAGCGCGACCTGACCGACTCCACCGTACTGCGCAACCTCGGTGTAGGCTTTGCCCACAGCGTGATCGCGTACGAAGCCAGCCTCAAAGGCATCAGCAAGCTGGAGCTCAACGCGCAGAAAATCGCCGCTGACCTGGACGCGTGCTGGGAAGTATTGGCCGAGCCGATCCAGACCGTGATGCGCCGCTACAGCATCGAAAACCCTTACGAAAAGCTGAAAGAATTGACGCGCGGCAAGGGCATTACCTCCGACGCACTGCAAACTTTCATCGATGGCCTGGACATGCCAGCCGCGGCCAAGGCCGAGCTGAAACTGCTGACCCCGGCCAACTACATCGGCAACGCGGTGGCCCAAGCCAAGCGTATCTGATCAGCGTAAGCCCCCCTTGAGACGCCCGGCCGCGCCGGGCGTTTTTATTCCAGTCTGAAAAGTGCTTTCTTTCAATAGGTTACACATGAATCCTGATATCCCTCTTCAACTTCTGGGCGGCATCACGGCACGGGAATTCCTGCGCGACTACTGGCAGAAGAAACCCCTGCTGATCCGTCAAGCCATCCCTGATTTCGAAAGCCCGATCGACGCCGACGAACTGGCCGGCCTGGCCCTGGAAGAAGAAGTCGAATCGCGCCTGGTGATCGAGCACGGCGAGCGCCCTTGGGAACTGCGCCGCGGCCCATTCGCCGAAGACGCCTTCAGCACCCTGCCCGAGCGTGAGTGGACCCTGCTGGTGCAGGCCGTCGACCAGTTCGTGCCGGAAGTCGCCGAGCTGCTGGAGCAGTTCCGCTTCCTGCCAAGCTGGCGCATCGACGACGTGATGATCAGCTTTGCCGCGCCAGGCGGCAGCGTCGGCCCGCACTTCGACAACTACGATGTGTTCCTGCTGCAAGCCCAGGGCAAGCGCAACTGGAAGATTGGCCAGATGTGCAGCTCCGAAAGCCCGCTGCTGCAGCACGCCGACCTGCGCATTCTGGCCGAATTCGAACAAAGTGAAGAATGGGTGTTGGAACCGGGCGACATGCTCTACCTGCCGCCGCGCCTGGCGCACTTTGGCATTGCCGAAGACGATTGCATGACCTACTCGGTCGGCTTCCGCGCGCCGAGCGCTGCTGAAGTGCTGACCCACTTCACCGACTTCCTCAGCCAGTACCTGACCGATGAAGAGCGCTACACCGACGCCGACGCCCAGCCGGTCAGCGACCCGCACCAGATCCAGGGCGACGCCCTCGACCGCCTGAAGAGCTTGCTGGCTGAGCACATGAGCGACGAGCGCATGTTGCTGACCTGGTTCGGCCAGTTCATGACCGAGCCGCGCTACCCGGAGCTGGTGGCCGGCGAAGAACTCGACGAACAAGACTTCATCAGCAGCCTGGAAGACGGCGCGATTCTGGTCCGCAACCCAAGCGCACGCCTGGCCTGGTCGGAAGTGGACGATGACGTGCTGCTGTTCGCCAGCGGCCAGAGCCGTTACCTGCCGGGCAAACTGCGCGAGCTGTTGAAACTGGTGTGCGCAGCCGATGCCCTGCACGCCGAAAACCTCGGCGCCTGGCTCGCAGACGAAGACGGTCGCGACCTGCTGTGCGAACTGGTCAAGCAAGGAAGCCTGGGATTTGCCGATGAATAAAATTCACGTAAGTGTCGCGGACTGGCAAAAGGATATCGCCGAGATACGGCGCATTCGTGAAGCGGTATTTATCGCTGAGCAATCGGTTCCACCCGAGCTGGAATGGGATGCCGAAGACGCAGACGCCATGCACTTTCTCGCGTTTGAAGGCGACTTCCCCATCGGCACGGCGCGGCTGCTGCCCACCGGCGAGATTGGCCGCGTGTCGGTCCTCAAGGACTGGCGCGGGCTGAATGTCGGCGACAAGCTGATGGACGCGGTGATTGGCGAAGCCGAGAAACGCGGCCAGACCAAGCAGTTTCTCAGTGCGCAGGTGTATGCCGCGCCGTTTTATGAGCGACTGGGCTTCAAGATCGTCAGCGAGGAATTCCTGGAAGTCGGAATTCCGCACGTGGATATGGTGCGCGAGGGCTGATCCAAGGCCTCGGCGCCGCCATCGCAGGCAAGCCAGCTCCCACAGGGGAATG
>NZ_JBARTQ010000073.1:0-10585 GCF_049645325.1 Pseudomonas sp.
GCCGATGAGCGCAACCTGGTGATCCACGGCTTCCTGACTTTCCTCGACCCGCCAAAGGAGACCGCAGGCCCAGCCATTGCGGCGCTGCAACAGATCGGCGTGGCGGTAAAGGTGCTGACCGGCGACAACGCCGTGGTCACCAGCAAGATCTGCCGCCAGGTCGGCCTGGAACCCGGCCAGCCGCTGTTGGGCGTGGAAATCGAGGCAATGGATGACGCCACCCTGCTGCGCCGGGTGGAAGAGCGCACGGTGTTTGCCAAGCTGACGCCGCTGCAAAAATCCCGTGTGCTTAAAGCCTTGCAAGCCAACGGCCATACCGTCGGCTTCCTCGGCGATGGCATCAACGATGCACCGGCGCTGCGCGACGCCGACGTGGGTATTTCGGTGGACACCGCGACTGACATTGCCAAGGAATCGGCCGACATCATCCTCTTGGAAAAGAGCCTGATGGTGCTGGAAGAAGGCGTGCTCAAGGGCCGCGAAACCTTCGGCAATATCATGAAGTACCTGAACATGACCGCCAGCTCCAACTTCGGCAACGTGTTCTCGGTGCTGGTGGCGAGTGCGTTCATTCCGTTCATGCCGATGCTGGCTATCCATTTGCTGCTGCAAAACCTGATGTATGACATCTCCCAGCTGGCGCTGCCGTGGGACAAGATGGACAAGGAATACCTGGCCAAGCCGCGCAAGTGGGATGCGAAGAACATCGGCCGCTTCATGATCTGGATCGGGCCAACCTCGTCGATCTTCGACATCACCACCTTTGCCCTGATGTGGTACGTGTTCTCCGCCAACAGTGTGGAAATGCAGACCCTGTTCCAGTCCGGCTGGTTTATCGAGGGGCTGCTCTCGCAAACCCTGGTGGTGCATATGTTGCGCACCCGCAAGATCCCGTTCTTCCAGAGCACGGCCGCCTGGCCGGTGTTGATGATGACCGCCATCGTCATTGGCCTGGGGATCTACGTGCCGTTCTCGCCGCTGGGCACCCTGGTAGGCCTGGAGCCGCTGCCGCTGGCGTACTTCCCATGGCTGGTCGGCACCCTGCTCGCCTACTGCTGCGTCGCCCAACTGATGAAGACGATCTACATCCGCCGCTTCAAGCAGTGGTACTGATCAACCCGCCGTTTAAACGGTGGCGGTCGCCCGGCCGCCACCGCGCAACACAAGCCCGATTACAAGGACTAGGACTATGCGCGTCTTGATCTGTGCAGGTCGTCATTACGCCGACACCAAAAAGTCCCGCCATGTGCTGGACGCTTACCACCGCCTGCGCCCGGTGCAGGTATTGATTCACGGCGGCAACCAGTTCCTCGGCAGTGACATCGAGGAATGGGCGCGGGACATGAGCATCGACGTGGTGCGCTACCCGCCCAACTGGCAACGCCACGGCAAACAGGCGGAACGCCAGCGCAACCATTTCATGCTGGCCGACAGCCGCCCCGACGTGGTCATCGCCCTGCCGGGTGGTGACGACACCTCGGAGCTGGTCTGCCAGGCCAAAGCCAGCGGCATTTCGGTGCTGACCGTAGAAAGCTGAATTCAAGCGAGGTGCATCATGCACAAAAAACACCAAACGGACGGGTTCGCGAAATACCGTTCGCGCCACTATCGCGGCGCCCGTCATACCCTGTTGCTGTTGCCTGCGGCCAAACGGCGGGCACTGCAACGTAACTTGATCTTTATCGGCGTGACCCTGGGCCTGGTTTTGCTCACCGCGTTGTTTGCCAAGGCCCAGGCGGCCGGCGGTGCCTATGTGGTCGATGATGGCGCGGTCAATGCGCCTGGGGAATGCAACGTCGACGCCTGGTACACCGCCAATCGGCACGCGGGCCGTCTTCACAACGAAACCCTGAACCCGGCCTGCACGTTCAGTTCACTGCCGGCTGTGCAATGGAGTGCCGCCCTTTCCCGCGCCAGCGGCGAGGGTGATGCCGAGACTCAAGTCAGCCCACAAGTGAAAGCACAGGTGTGGTCACGGCAAGACCTGGGGCTTGAGATGGCGGTTTCCGCCACGACCCACTTTGCGTTGGACCGCGCGCATGCGTTCGACGGCGCCGACCTGAATGTGCCACTGACCTGGCAACCGGTCGAAGCCTTGCGCCTGAACCTTAACGGCGGCTGGACACATGTCTATAACGGCGGCGAGCAAAATCATCGTCTTACCTGGGGCACCGGCTTCGAATATCAGCTGGCAGACGCACTGACGCTGATCGGTGAGCGCTACGGCCAAGAGGGTGGCGACCAGGCCTGGCAGGCCGGGCCGCGCTTTCATGTGGGCAAGCGGGTCGATGTGGATGTGGTGGTTGGGCAGAGCCTGTCCGGTGAGCGCAACCCGTGGTTGACCACCGGTGCCACCGTGCGGTTCTAAGTCTTGGCCTGTTGTTCGAGGTGCAGTTGCAACTGCGGATCGATGCGCAACTGCCCCGCCAGCTCATCCAGGTAATTGCGCTCTGCGTCCTGCTGGTCATTGACCAGCATCACGCTGGCCAGGTAGATCTCTGACGCCAATGCCGGGTCATCGGCATACTCGGCAAAATCCGCAGCATTCAGTGGCTTGGCGACTTCGGCGTCAAGCCACTGTTGCAATTGAGGGTCATCAGTGTGGCGGCCGATCTCGGCGCTGATCATCTGCTGCTCCTGCGCATCGATCTTGCCATCGGCCTTGGCGGCGGCGATCAGTGCGCGCAACACCCCGTGGCTATGTGCTTCAACTTCCGGACCGGCGAGCTGGTCTACGGTCTGGATCGCCTGTTGCGGCGCGCTGGCCTGCTGGCGTTGCCAGGTTTGATACGCCTGGAAGGCCGCCATGCCCAAGGATGCCAACGCCGCGTAGTTCATCCCGCCGGAACGCCCTTGCGGCGTGCTGCCGGTGGAGGTGCTGCCGGTGGCATTGCCGCCCAACAAACCGCCGAGACCACCCAATAAACCACCGAGCCCGCCACCGCCAGTGGCATTGCCCGTGCTGGTGCCTTTCAGCAAGCCGCCGAGCAGCCCGCCCAGGCCACCGCCCGATGCACCGCCGCCTTGTTGTCCGGCGCGCAGCAGTTGTTCGAGTAGATCGCTGGTGTTCATGGTGTCACCCTCCTGGGCGCAGTATTGGCGTTCAACAACCATAGCCCGCCAGCGCGGGAACACCATGACCGCCGGGCAGGCGCGCTTTATGATGGCGTCATCACGCCATTGAGGGAGAAAACACGTGAACCGCATCGAGCACATTGCGTTGCTGGCAGGCTACAACCAGTGGATGAACCGCAAAGTCTATGACGCTGCGGGCACGCTCACGGATGCAGAGTTAGGTGTGGATCGGCACGCGTTTTTCGGCTCGATCCTCGGCACCCTGAATCACCTGGTGTTGGGCGACACTGTCTGGCTCAAGCGTTTTGCCGGGCACCCGGCGGGGTTCCCGGCGTTGAACCCGCTGCGCGCCATCGACACCCCGACAGACCTCAAGCAACTGGCCTTCGCCGACATTCGCGAACTTTCGGCCCGCCGCGCCTGGCTGGACGAACTCATCATCGAGTGGGCCCAGAGCCTCCACGAATCGGACCTCGACCATCGCCTGCACTATCACAACATGCGCGGCGCGCCCGCAAACAAACCGTTCTTCAGCCTGCTGGTGCATTTTTTCAACCATCAAACCCACCACCGGGGCCAGGCTACGACGCTGCTGACCCAGGCGGGTGTGGACGTGGGCGATACCGACTTGTTGGCGCTTATTGACTGAATTCAGCGCGCGCTGAATTCGGCGTAGGCCTGCATCAAGCGTGGAAAGTCCTGAGGCTGGGGCAGTTGCGCGAAGCTTTCAACCGCAGGCGTCGACGCCCAGGGCAGTTTTTCGCTGGTCCAGGTTTCCATGAAAGGCACGTAATCCGCGGCGTTATCCAACAATGTGGCGCGCACGTTGACGAATTCGTCGATGCCATGCGGGCGGGTAAACACCCAGCTCATGCAATGGGGGCAGCAATAGTGGCGGTCCACACCATGCAAACCGCCAATGACCGGGCAGCCTTGGGTCACGGTGAAGCCGCTGGCGGGAATCAGCGCACTGAGGGAAAACGCGCTGGAGGTCATTTTCTGGCAGCCGCTGCAGTGGCACGCCATGGTGATCACCGGTGGCAGGCTGACACTGAAACGCACCCGGTTACACCGGCAACTGCCCTCCATCGGCGGAGTTTCGACGCTCATCATTCATTCCTTTTTTATGATTGTGGGTGGCACAGGGTAGCGTGAACCGGTACAGGAGGAAAACCGAACGCCGGACCCTGCGTGCGGTCCTACGTTCAGGTGTCGGGCGTGTTTGCAGCCCGCCCTCCCAGCGCACATCGATGATTTACCGATGCGCGCACCCCAAGAAGGAGACGCTTAGATGGTCACTCACTTCAAGGTCGCCGGGCATTTGGCCTGCGGCCACCACGGCACGAACCTCACCTCCAGCACCGAGCTGAACCGAGTCAAATGCCGCACCTGCCGCAACACCGAAGCGTATAAAGAAGCGCGCCGAACCCAGCGCAACGCTTCCCGCCGCGCCGCACGCAAAACCAAAACGCATACCGCCATTGACTGGCGCAGCGCGTGGACACAGCGCCTCACCGACCTGCCAGGGTTGCAGCGCCTGCCTCGCGGCGTCAGCGGCCAGCCTTTCGTCTAGCCGCCAACACGGCGCCCGCCTCGGCGGGTGTCTGTGCGAATCCTCTGCAAAAAACCAGAAATCGCCTGTAGATCACTGATCTACCAAGCTTTTTGATCCGCCATTTTGAGCGAGAAAGGTCTCTGCCGACCTTGCATCGATGCGCCGGGGTCTATATATTCCCAACCCTGCTTCACCGCGCTGCCGCCCGAATGGCGAAACTGGTAGACGCATGGGACTTAAAATCCCCCGCTCTTAAGGGCGTGCCGGTTCGATTCCGGCTTCGGGCACCATAGATATCAAAGGCTTGCATGATGAACTTCATGCAGGCCTTTATCTTTTGTGTTGCGTAATTCCCCTGCGTGGCATTCTGCCGACCGAATACAAACCACCAATAGCCCACTGTTCGCAGGCGTGTCGGGTGGCCGCATTCAGTCTAGAAACGGCCGACCTGTGCAACTGCGAAAATGGACTGGGCGTATGGCCTGTTAATCCACCACCGGCTTGCCCAGCGAGCGCCCGGCCACGAACCAGTCGGTAGGCGGCACGTCCTGGAACAGCACGGTCACCTCCTCGGGCCTGGACGCGAGTTGCTCTACGAACAGGCGGTTAATCGCCTCGGCCAACTTTGCTTTTTGCGCGTCGCTACGCCCGGCAAACAGCTCGATTTTCACGATTGGCATACGTCCTCCTTACAGTACCAGGCCACGTGGCCAGGTATCGGAAAGCTGATAACCCTCGGGATAAGGATCGCTAGGGTCCAGCATCAGTTGAGCGGTACCGGTAATCCATGCGCGGCCGGAAATGATCGGCACGATGGCCGGGCGCCCAGCCAGGTCGGTGGCACTGTCGATACGGCAATGAAATTCCGAACCGATGATGGAGCGGCCGATAAAGGTTTCGCCTACCTCCAGTTGGCCTTTGGCATGCAGCACTGCCATGCGCGCTGAGCAGCCAGTGCCGCAGGGTGAACGGTCGATTTTGCCCGGGCGGATCACCACCGCGTTCGCTGCGCTGGCCACACCGGCTTCACGCGAGAGCGGCGCGGCGATCTGGCAGAACGAAATGTGGTTCCAGTCTTTGTTCAGCGGGTGGGTGAAACCCAATTGCTCGTTGGCCGCCTTGGTGATCTTGAGGCCGGTGGCTACCAGGTCCGCCGCCTCGTCGGAGGTGAGCGCAAAACCCAGCTTGGTGGCGTCGCAAATGGCAAAGCTGTCGCCGCCATAGGCCGTGTCGACCTGGATCGAACCCAGCCCTTCCACTTCAATCCACGCGTCCAGCTTGTCGGCGAACGAGGGATGATTTTTCACTTCCACGCGCTGCACTTTGCCGTCGCGGCAATGCGCGGTGACCTCAATGACGCCGCCTGGCGCTTCAAGGATCAAATGGGTGATGGGCTCGACCATCGGCACAATGCCGCTGTCCAGCAACACGGTGGCCACGCACAGCGAGTTGGAGCCGGACATGGGCGGCACGTCAGCGGGCTCCATGATGATGAAGCCCATTTGCGCGCGCGGGTCTTTGGCCGGCACCAGCAAGTTGACGTGGCGGAACACGCCGCCACGGGGTTCGTTAAGCACAAAGTTGCGCAGCACGTTGTCGCGCTCGATAAACCGCGACTGTTCCCACAAGGTATTACCGGGGGGTGGCATGACGCCGCCGACAATCACATCGCCCACTTCGCCTTCGGCGTGGCAGCCTACAACGTGCACAATTTTTGTTGATCTCACGGGATGTTTCCCTCTCGATTCAGTTGGCTGGGTAAATGGCGCGTTGGGGCGGCGCAGGTGCGCCGCCCTGCTCGCCTTAAGCTTTAGACCACTGCGCGTACCACTCGCGGAACAAGGCGTACTGGGTTTGGGCGTAACGGCGCTGCGATTCGCTCAGCACGTCGGTGTCGTAGAAATGCAAGGTGTATTCCAGGTCGCCGTTGAGCACCATCAGGTACTTGTAATACAACACAAGATCGGTGCCCTCATCGAACGAGGACAACACCGCCAGTGCCGCTTCCAGTTCTTTGGCCTGCTGGCGCGCCTTGGCATCGCCTTTGGCTGCCGCCTTGCTCAGTTGCACCAGGTGCAGCACTTCACGCGGCAAAGCGTTGCCGATGCCGGTAATGGCACCGGTAGCGTTGCAGTTGACGAAACCGTGCACCACTTGGGTATCCACGCCCACCATCAGCGTCACCGCATCATCTTGGGAGGTGATGAATTCTGCCGCGTAGCGCAGGTCTGCCGCACCGCCGAACTCCTTGAAGCCGATGAGGTTGGGGAACTCGCGACGCAACTCGAAGAACAAGTCGGCGCGCGTGGCAAAGCCGTAGTACGGGCTGTTGTAAATCACTGCCGGCAGCTGTGGCGCTGCGTTCAAAATAGCCGCGAAGTGAGCTTTTTGCGCGGAAGCCGAAGCGCCGCGCGACATTACGCGTGGAATCACCATCAACCCGCGCGCGCCTACTTTGGCGGCATGCGCCGCGTGGGAAATCGCTTCACGCGAGTTCACCGCGCCGGTGCCGACGATGGTCGGGATGCCCGCTGCCACTAGGCGCGCAACGCCCTCCTGGCGCTGGGCTTCGGTGAGCAGCGGCCAGTCGCCCATGGAACCGCAATAAACGACGGCACTCATGCCGATGTCGATCAGCTCACGGGCCTTGGCCACCAGCGCGTCGAAATCCGGCTGACGGTCAGCGGTGCAAGGGGTCATCAGGGCGGGCATGCAGCCCGAAAAAATGTTGTCGCTCATGTGCGCTCCTACAGGATGCAGTGTTGGGATAAACCGGTAATTGGATATGGTATACGGTGCAATTCAAGCGTAATCCCGCGTCGAACAGGCCGGCGTACCGGCCGTTGCACAGGCTTACACCACAGACTTGAGAAACTCGATCGTCTCGGCCTTTTGCGGGTTGCCGATCACCTGCTCCGGCGTGCCGATCTCATGCACGATGCCGTTGCGAAAGAACGCCACGCGGTCGGATACGTCCCGCGCAAAGCGGATCTCGTGGGTTACCAGGACCATGGTCATGCCGTCTTCAGCCAGCATGCGCATGGTGTCCAGCACCTCGCCCACCAGTTGCGGGTCCAGCGCTGAAGTGGCTTCGTCAAACAGCATATAGTCGGGCGACATCGCCAGGGCGCGGGCGATGGCCATGCGTTGTTGCTGGCCGCCGGACAGCTTGCCGGGAAACACCTTGAGCTTTTCGCCCAGGCCCACATGGCGCAACTGCTGCACTGCAATCGCCTCGGCTTCGGCCTTGCCGAGCCCCAGTACCTTGCGCGGCGCCAGCATCACGTTTTCCAGCACGGTCAGGTGCGGGAACGCGTTCCACTGCTGGAACACGATGCCCACCTTCTGCCGCAGCTTGTTCAGGTCGGTGCGCTTGTCGTGCACCTCGATGCCGTCCACGCGAATGCTGCCTTTGTGGATGGGCTCCAGGCCGTTGATGCACATCAACAAAGTGGACTTGCCCGAGCCCGAGCCACCAATGATGGACACCACCTCACCCTTCTGCACAGTCAGGCTGACGCCCTTGACCACTTCAAGGTCGCCAAAGGATTTATGAACGTTGCTGATCTCAATCATTTTCCTGCCACCTTTTTTCCAGCTGTGCGCCCACACGGGAAATCACCCAGCTCATGACGTAGTAAATGAGGCCCACGATGCAGAGCACCAGCAACGGCTCCTGAATGCGGGTCACGATGCTTTGGGAGGCGCGAAGCAATTCAACGATGCCGATCCACATGACCAGCGAGGTGTCTTTCATCAAACTCAGCAGCAAGTTCAGCCACCCCGGAAACGCCACGCGGCTGGCCAGTGGCATGACGATGTAACGCAGGTCTTGCCAGTAGCTCATGCCCAATGAACGGCTGGCACGGCGCACTTGCGCCGGCACGGCCAGGATGCCGGCCCGAACGATTTCGGTGCAGTACGCGGCGGCGTAGATACCCAGCACCAGGCAGCCGATGGTGAATACGCTCCAGTTGAGGCCCACCATGCTTTTCATGGAGTTGAACAGCACGAACTGGATCAACAGCGGCACGCTTTTGAACACATCCAAAATCAGCGCCAGCGGCAAGGTGATTCGCGGTGCCACGGCGCGCAGCCAGCCAAAGACCACCCCCACCAGCGTGCCCACGACGATGGCGGCAAAGGTCAGCTCGAGGGTGGTCCAGGCACCTTGCAGCAGGTAGAGCAGGTCGTGTTGCGTCAGGCTTGTGTTGAACATGTGTGCACCCTTAATAACGGAACAAGCGCCAGCCGATGATGCGGGCACCCACGACGATGACTTTGGCGATGAGGTAATAGAGCGCTGCCGCCATGGCGAAGAACTCGAACGTTCTGAACGTGCGCACGTTCAACTCCTGGGTGACGCCGGTGAGGTCATTGTTGAGGCCCACCACCACGCCGGCGGACGTGATCAGCACCGACCACACCATCTGGTTACTCAAGGGATGGAACACCACGCGCAACAGTTGCGGCACCACAATCAGGCGGTACGCCTGGAAGGCACTCATGCCCAGCGAGCGGGCAGCGCGCACCTGAGTGTGCGGGATAGCCTTGAGGCCGCCGCGAAAGATCTCGGCCAGGTAGCCTGCGTTATTGAAGGTGATGCCAAACACCAGCGCGGCCCAGGAACTCACTTGGATGTTGAAAGAGCCCAGGCCGAAATACAGGATGTAGATCTGGAACAGCGACGGCGTGTTGCGCGCAATGGACACCCAACCCTCGGCAAACCCGCGCAGCAGCGGGTTTTTCATGCCGCGCATGGCCGTCAGCAAAAACGCCAGCAGCATGCCCAGCACCATCGCCAGCACGGCCGTCTGCATCGTGACCCAGGCCCCCGCTAACATATCGGGCAGCGCGTTGAAGGCGCTCCTCCAGTGGAAGGTGTAGTCAAGCATCAAGGGCACCTCATCAGACTGAATCAGGCTTATCAGATTTCGTATACGTTATACAAAGCAATAGCGGTGCCATATTTTCTGTAGCGTTCCCAAAATCAAGCCCGGCCCCGCCCAGCAAGGGGGCACGCGCAGTGGCTGCGCGGATGGCTCGCCAGGCATTGATGTGAGCGCTGCTACATTTGGGAACATTTTTTAAACGCACTCACCAAAATGCAGCGTTACCTGAACCTGCAAAAACCATTCACCCCAACAAAAACGCCCGCGTTAGCGGGCGTTCAGGTTTACGCACATGCGCAAAGCTTAGTAGTACACGCCCGGTACGGTGAGGGATTGCGGCTCACCGCCCAGCCACTTCTTGTACAACTCGGCATAACGGCCGCTGCGCACTTGCTGGTTGATGAACAGGTTCAGGTAGTCGCGCAGGCCCAGTTCGCTGCGCTTGACCGCCAGCGACACATAGTCGGGCGTGTAAGGCGCGTTACCGGCGAGCTTGAGGCCCTTGTATTTGCCGGACTTGATCGCCGCAGCGCCCACCGCACTGGTCACGATGGTTGCGTCGACATGGCCTTGGGAGACGGCCAGCAAGGTGTCGTTCTGCGACTGATAGGTTTGCACCGTTCCGGTGCCCCACTCCTTGAGGGTCTTGCTCAGGGAGTTGGCTTCATAGGAGCCCGAGGTGGCCGCCAGCGTGTGGCCCTTGAGGTCTTCGAATGTGTTGATGTTGGTGCCTTCGTGCGTCATCACCTGCACCGAAAACACGAAGTACGGGATGGTCATCGCCACTGTTTTTGCACGTTCCAGGGTGTCGGAGGTGGACGCCACGATAATGTCCGCGCGGTTGGACACCAGTGCCGGAATGCGGTCAGGGAACGGCGTTTCGACGATTTCTGCGGTGACACCCAACACCTTCGCCAAATCGTTGCAGTAGTCAACGTCAAAGCCCACCGGATTGTTGGCATCGTCACGCATGCCCATTGGCGGGAAGTCGAGGGTAACGGCGCAACGCAGTTTGCCGGAGTCAATAATGTCATCGAGCTTGTCGGCCTGGGCGGCACTCATG
>NZ_JBARTQ010000074.1:0-4698 GCF_049645325.1 Pseudomonas sp.
CCGTCATGCCACCGGTGAGCGCCGCCGAGAACAGCTTGCCGACCGACGTGCCGATGGCCTGGAATTCAGGGATGGTCACGTACTGGATGCCCACGTACGGCACCGGCTGGGCCGACGGGTGCGCGGGGTCGGCGTGTTTCATCATCTCCAGCGTCACCTGGGCAAACGGCGCCGCCTTCAAGTACGCCTCGTTGTAGGTGGACTGGCGGGTGCCCGGCGGTACGTTGGTGATGCCTTCTTTGGCGGCGACCAGCTGGATGTAGTCCTTGGAGGTCGCCCAGCTGATAAACGCCTTGGCAGCATCCTTGTGCTTGGACGTCGCCGGGATCGCCAGGGACCAGGCATACAGCCACGAAGAGCCCTTGTCGGTGACTTCGGTCGGGGCCGCCGCGAAACCGACACTGTCGGCCACTTTGCTCTGGCTCTTGTCGGTGGTGAACGAGCCGGCGACGCTGGCGTCAACCCAGATCGCGCACTTGCCACTGTTGAACAGCGCCAGGGTTTCATTGAAACCGTTGCTGGACACCCCCGGCGGGCCGTATTGCTTCAGGGTATTGACGTAGAAGTTGGCGGCGGCGGTCCATTGCGGGCTGGTCAACTCGGGCTTCCACTGCTCATCGAACCAACGCGCACCAAAGGCATTGGCCATGGTGCTCAGCAAGGCAATGTTCTCGCCCCAGCCAGCCTTGCCGCGCAGGCACATGCCGTACTGGTCTTTGTCTTTGACGGTGAGCTTGGCGGCGAACTCGCCGAGCTGGGTCCAGGTCGGGTGCGCGGGCATGCTCAAGCCGGCTTGCTTGAACAGGTCGGTGCGGTAATAGGTCACGGTGCTTTCGCCGTAGAACGGCAAGGCATACAAGGTGTTGTCGACCGACAAGCCCTGGCGCACCGAGGGGAAGATGTCTTCGGCGTCATAGTCGGCCGGCAATTGGGTCAAGGGTTCCAGCCAATGCTTGGCGCCCCACAACGGGGTTTCGTAGGTGCCAATGGTCAGCACGTCGAATTGCCCGCCCTGGGTGGCGATATCGGTGGTGAGGCGCTGGCGCAGCACGTTTTCTTCAAGCACCACCCAATTGAGCTTGATGTCCGGGTGCTGCGCCTCGAACACCTTGGACAGGCGCTGCATGCGGATCATGTCGCTGTTATTGACCGTGGCGATGGTCACGGTGTCGGCGGCGTAGCTGGGCATGGCCAGCGCCAGGGCCGAGAGCAGAAACAGCGCGTGCGGGAGCTTGGCTTTGCAGGTCTGGAGCATGGCGGTTTCCACCTGTTGTTTTTGTTGTAGAGCGCCGATTACAGCAGCTCTGCCAAGCCCTCACAAACGAATGGCGCATGCTCAACTGATACTTTTTTAACCCAGGCACCCGGATCAAAAAAGTATCAGTGCCGGGCGAAACCGGGGGTAGCGCCGACACGCCGCACGCGCGTATTTTGAGGGTACTCCAAGCTCAACAAGAAGCCGCACCATGCCTGTCAGCCGCGCCAAGCTGTTCGAGCACCGCCCCGCCGAACTCGAAGTGATCCTGCCCGAACCCGAGCATTGCTTTCGCTGGTTCGAGCACGACTACCCTTATGAACTGGCGCGCTGGAACCACCACCCCGAATTTGAAATCCACCTGATTCGCCAAGGCAGCGGCAAGCTGGTGGCGGGCGACTACATCGGCGCCTTCAGTGCCGGGCATGTCGCACTGATCGGCCCGGACCTGCCCCACGACTGGATCGGCGAGCTGGCCCCTGGCGAATACCTGACCGGGCGCGACGTGGTGCTGCAATTCGACGGCGCCGCGCTCCTTGCGCTGCGCAAGACGTTGCCGGAGCTCGGCGACCTTCAGCAACTGTTCGACAGTGCCCGGCGCGGCCTGCAGTTCAGCGGCGACACTGCCGTGCAGGCCGCCTGCTTGATGGAAGACATCGGCAACGCCCACGGCCTGCAACGGCTGATCCTGTTCCTGCAACTGCTCGACACCCTGAAAAACGCCGCGCCGCCGCACGTACAGGCATTGGCCAGCCCCTGCTACGCCCCCACCCTGGACGCGCGCAGCGCCGAACGCATCAACCAGGCGTTCGACTACCTGATGCGTGAACTGACCGGCGACGTGCGCTTGTCGGTCATCGCCCGGCAACTGGACATGAGCGAACCGGGCTTCTCGCGCTTCTTCAAACGCAACACCGGCCACGGTTTTATCGACCTGATGCGCAAGTTTCGCGTGCAGCGTGCCTGCCGCTTGTTGCTGCAAAGCGATATGTCGGTGGCCGACATCTGTTTTGAGGTGGGCTACGCCAACCTGTCCAACTTCAACCGGCACTTTCGGATCGAAATGAACCAGACGCCGAGCGACTATCGGCGCGAGACCGCGATGCATCTGTTTAACCGCATCGAAAAAATGACACCCAGTCATTTCTGATCAAAAGGTCGACTAATCCCCATTTTTTTCAGGCTGATCAACCGATTGAGAAAAGTTGGTACAACCTGTGCAAACGTTTGCGGAACGAACTTGGCAACCAAGTTCACCCTTACCCGCTGAATCGGGTCCAACCGCGTACGAATAGGGATTTTCAATGCACCCCACCTCAAGGCGTCCTGCTTCCTTTGGTGTTTCTTTGCTACTGGCCGCCGTTACGGGAGTACTCAGTGCCCCCATTTTGGCGCAGGAAAAGACCGCCGATGACTCAGCACAGGGCGAAACCCTCAGCCCTGAAACCAAAAGCCCGGAAGCGAGCCCGACGAAAAAAGGCGCGTACATGTCGGACTGGTTCAACCAGGACCTGACGTTGATCGGCAGCAAAGACATCAGCTTCGGCCCCAAACCCGCCGACGATGTGTACCTGGAATACGAGTACTTCGGCCGCAAGGGCCCGTTCGAGCTGTACGGCTATATCGACGTGCCGAAGATCCTCGGCATCGGTAACAGTAATGACAAAGGCGTGTGGGACCATGGCTCGCCCGTGTTCATGGAGCACGAGCCGCGTATTTCCATCGATTACCTGGCGGGACGCAGCCTGGCGATCGGCCCGTTCAAGGAATGGTATGTGGCGTTTGACTGGATCTACGACCACGGCAGCAACAAGTCGAACCGCGCCAACACCCTGTACAGCGGCCTGGGCACCGACATCGACACCCATTCGCGGGTCAACCTGTCGGCCAACTTCTATGGGCGCTACCAGTGGGAAAACTACGGTGCGAGCAATGAATACTCGTGGGACGGCTACCGTGCGCAGATGAAGTACATCGTGCCCATCACCAGTTTCGAAAACGGCGCTTCACTGACTTACATCGGTTTCACCAACTACGATTTCGGCTCCAGCCTGCACAAGGACAACCCGGCGCGCACCGCCAACTCCACAGTGGCCACCAACGTGCTGCTGTATTCGTTTACTCACCTGCGCTTCACCCTGGTTGGCCGTTACTTTCATAACGGCGGCAACTGGGAAGATGGCAGCGAGTTGAATTTTGGCGAGGGTAATTTCCGCGCCCGCTCCGACGGCTGGGGTTACTACGCCGGCGTGGGCTACCAATTCTGATCAAGGAGCATTAGATGAACACCTTTACCCGTCTCTCGATTGCTGTGGGCCTGGCCCTGCTGCCCCACGTGGTGTTGGCCGACACCGCGCCAATCAAACCGAAAGTGATGCTGATCACCATGTTCGCGCCAGAGGCGCAAACCTGGATCGACCGCCTGGAACTCAAGCAGGAAGTGCGTGTGCCGGGCTTGTCTGCCGAATACCCGGTGATCCGCTGCAACACCCAGGATGTGTGCCTGATGGTGACCGGCATGGGCCAGACCAATGCGGCCGCCTCAACCCTGGCGCTGGCCTTGTCGCCCAAGTTCGACCTGCGCCAGAGTTATTTCCTGATCGCCGGGATTGCCGGCATCAGCCCCAAACACGGCACCATCGGCACCGCCGCCTGGGCGCACTACCTGGTGGAGTTCGGCACCCAGTGGGAACTGGATTCGCGCGACGTACCCAAGGAGTGGCCGACCGGTTACATCGGCATCAACACCAAAGGCCCCAACGAAAAACCACCGCTGGACTACAAGACCGAAGTGTTCGAACTGAACCCGAAGCTGCAGGCCAAGGCATTCGCCTTGTCGCAGAAGGTTGAGCTGACGGAAAGCAAGGAGTCCACAGCCTGGCGCAAACACTACCCGGCCGCCCCGGCCAACCAGCCGCCGCAGGTCACCCGTTGCGACACCCTGGCGGGCAACACCTGGTTCTCCGGCACACGCCTGAGCGAACGCGCTGAAGTCTGGACCAAGCTGCTGACCGACAATAAAGGCGAGTACTGCACCACCCAGCAGGAAGACAACTCCACCTACGAAGCCCTGCTGCGCGCCAGCCGCGAAGGCCTGGTGGATATCCAACGCCTGGCCGTGGTGCGCGCAGGGTCCGACTTCGACCGTCCGTACCCTGGGTACAGTGAAGTGGACAACCTGCTGAAATACGCAGACCAGGGCGGTTTTGTGCCGGCGCTGGAGAACCTGTACCGCACGGGCAACCCTCTGGTACAGGCGATTCTCAAAAACTGGACTGCGTGGGAAAAAGGCGTCCCCGAGGCCTGATAAAAATCAAACATGTGAGAGCGAGTGTGCCTGTAGATCGTTCTCACGCTCTGCGTGGGAACGATCAGGTGTGGCGAGTCACTCAAGCCTACTCGGTCAACTGTGGGAGCTGGCTTGCCTGCGATGGCGGTGGGTC
>NZ_JBARTQ010000075.1:0-6947 GCF_049645325.1 Pseudomonas sp.
AAGGTGAGTTGGGCGACCTGTTGTTCCAGGTGGTCTATTACAGCCAGCTGGCGCGCGAAGAGGGGCGTTTCGAGTTCGCCGGGGTGATCGACAGCATCACCCGCAAGCTGATCCGTCGTCATCCTCACGTGTTTCCCACGGGCGATCTGTATGCGCCCCTGGACATCCCGCAGTTGAGTGAGGAGCAGGTCAAGCAGCGCTGGGAAGAGATCAAGGCCGAGGAGCGTGCGGAAAAATCCGACGCGCCGGAGCAGCTTTCCCTGCTCGATGACGTGCCCTCCGCCTTGCCGTCCTTGTCCCGCGCCGCCAAATTGCAAAAGCGCGCCAGCCAGGTCGGTTTCGACTGGCCATCAGCCTTGCCGGTGGTGGACAACGTGCGCGAAGAGCTTGATGAAGTGCTCGAAGCCATGGCCGATAACGACTCGGTAGCGATTGCCGATGAAGTCGGTGACCTGCTGTTTGCGGCGGTCAACCTGGCGCGTCACCTCAAGGTTGACCCGGAAACCGCGCTGCGTGGCGCCAATGCCAAGTTCGAACGACGTTTCCGATTTATCGAACAGGCATTGCGCGAGACGCATCAACCCATAGAAGATTGCACCCTCGAAACGTTGGACGCCCTGTGGGGCGAAGCCAAACGCCAGGAAAAGAATCTGTCCAGCTGCGGCTGAGCCGTTGCCCAAGTGAGTAAGCACCATGAGCATTTCCCTTCGCGACCAGTTGCTCAAAGCAGGCCTGGTCAACCAAAAGCAGGCCAAACAGGTCGGCAAAGAGAAACAGAAACAACAGCGCCTGGTGCACAAAGGCCAGGTTGAGGCGGACGACAGCCAGGCGCGCCTGGCCATTGAAGCGCATGCCGAGAAGGTCAAGCGCGACCAGGAGCTGAACCGCCAGCAGCAGGAAAAAGCCGAGGCCAAGGCCCGTGTTGCCCAGGTCAAGCAGTTGATCGAAACCTCGCGCCTGCCCAAGCTGACCACCGAGGACTACTACAACTTCGTGGATGACAAGAAGGTCAAGCGCCTGTCGGTCAACACGCTGATGCGCAACAAGCTGAGTAACGGCTCCCTGGCGATCGTGCACCACGGTGGCGGTTACGAGGTGATCCCGCGCGAAGCTGCGCTGAAGATCCAGGAGCGTGCGCCTGAACGTATCGTGCAGCTCAATATCCTGACCGAGAGCCAGGTGCCGGATGAGGATGATCCGTACGCGGCCTACCAGATCCCGGACGATCTGATGTGGTAAGGCGTTAGAAACAACAAACCCCGCTCAAAAGGCGGGGTTTGTGTTTTAGCGCGCGGGGTCAAGTGTCGGTAATGTCAGCCGCTCACCAATCCACCGCGTAGCTGACGCTGAAGGTACGACCTTCGGCATTCGGGTACGGCGCACGCGCGTTGGCCTGGGCGAACATGTTCTGGTAATTGCGGTTGGTGAGGTTGTAGATCGCACCTTCGAGGCGACCGACCGGCAACCTGACAGAACCCAGCAGGTCGGCCAGCGTGTAGCCCTTGATATCGCGGCCATTGTTGTCTTTGAACGCGGCGTCATAGTCGGCCAGGCGCATGCCTTGCAGGCGGATGCTGTAGTCGCCCCGGTCATAGCCGACAAAAGCCGTGGTCTTGGCGGGGGCGATACGCGTGGCGGGCAGGTCGATCCATTTGCCGTTCTGCTGGGTTTCGCCTTTGGCGTAAGCATAAGTACCGCCGACCGACCATTGATCGGTGACGTTGTAGGTCAGGCTGGTTTCGAGGCCACGCACGCGCTCTTTCTGGTTGATCAGGCGCAGTACGCGATCATTGGCGTCATAGAACTGGGTGACATCCGAGGTGTTTTCATACGCCGTGACGTTGGCCAGCCATTTGTCCCAGTTGCCGCGCCAGCCCAGCTCGTAGCTGTTGACCTTCAACGCTTGGGCATTCAGGTCTTGAATGTCGTACTTGCTGTTCACGTCACGCAGGAAACGCTGGATGTCCGGCAGAGAAAAGCCCTGGCTGAAGTTGACGAACACATCCTGGTTTTCGCTCAGGTGATACACCGCGCCAAGGTTATAGAGGGTGTCATCGTATTTGAGCGTACCGCCCGGCAATGTCGCGCGGTTTCCGGTCTGGACGATCTCGCCGTAGGCAATGCTGTCGGACACCTCGCTTTCGATCCACTCGCGGCGTACACCACCCCGCAAGGTCCAGTCATCAATGTCGTAGGACAGCTGGCCAAAGATGGCCTTGGTGGTGGTCGCGATGTCCGGCCCCAGTTCGAACGTGGTGCCGGTCTTGGTGTAGCTCAGGCCATTGACCCGGTATTGGTCGCCACGCTGGCGTGAGGTTTCGTGATCATAGTCAGCGCCCCAGACCAGGTTGCCGGTCGCCGGGCCGATGTCCGGCATTTGCGTGTCGATGGCCGCGCGCAGGCCGTAGACATCCTGCACGCTGTTGTTGTCGGAGACCCCGGCGCGGCCGCGCGACAGGTCCGGGAAAAACAACGCGTCGGCACGGCGCCAGTAACTTTCGACCTGCAAGCCCTGGCCGTAAAAGTCTTTATCGGCGTAGTTGAGGTTGACGGCCTGGTTGTGGGTAAAGGGTTGGTCGTCGAGGTCCAGGCCTTTCACCGCAACGGCGGTATCGGTGATCCGTGGGTTCTTGGTGTAGCGGGTGTCTTGTTCGTCCTTGTAGTCCTGCAGCGACAGGCTGATCTTCTTGTCGTCATCCAGCTCATAGCCGAAGCGACCTTGCAGGTCGTAGGTGTCGGTGTCCATGTTGCTGCCCTGGGACGTGTCCTGGGGAATGCGCTTTCCGTTGCCGTCGAACTGGTCATTGCGTTGCACGTAGTTGCCCGAAAGGTACCAGTCCACAGGGCCCTGACGGCCCGTTGCGCTCTGGAACCCCTCGTAGGAAAAACCTTTGCGGCTGAGGTTGTCGCCGGCGGTCATGCCGATCTTGCTGCTGAAGGCCAGGTCTTCACCTTTGTTGCGCTTGGTGATGATGTTGATGATGCCCCCCGACGCGCCCGCGCCGTAGACACTGCTCGCGCCGGAAATCACCTCGATGCGCTCGATGCTTTCCGGGGCCACGCTGTTGAGCTGGCGGAAATTGTCGCGCGTGGCGTTCTGGGACACGCCATCGATCAGGATCAGCGTATTGCGCCCGCGCAGGGTCTGGCCGAAGTTGCTCATGCCGCCGCTGGAAGGGGAGATGCCCGGTACCAATTGGCCGAGGATGTCTGCGACCCGGCGTCCCGCACCGGCCTGCTGGCGAATCTGGTCTTCGCTGATGACCTGCACAGAGCCCGGGATGGCCGCAATGCTGGTTTCATTGCGCGTGGCCGATACCACCGTCGCCTGTAGCTGCAGGTTGGCGGGCGCTGCCTGCGTTTCCTCAGCTTGTTCGGCCCAGGCCGGGCTGCTTATCGAGCCGAGCAGGGGCAGCAAAATTGCCAGTTGCGATTTATTCATGACCTTGCCTTTGAGTTATTAGAAGTATTGACAGAAAAACCGGATGTCTCGGGTGTTCGGGTGAACGAACGGATAGCGCGTATACCCACGGCAGCCACGGCATAGGTGAGTGCGACCAGCCAGAAACTGTGCGCCAGGCCCACCATTCCCATGCCGATGCCGCCCATCAAGGCGCCGCAGAGTGCGCCGGCTTTGGCGGCGCTGTTGCCCATGCCCAAGGCAAAACCCTGCTGGCTCGGCGCAACGGTGTTGGCGATCAATGTGTAGGCAACCGGCAACAAGGCGCCCTGCCACACGCCCCACAGCAATCGACTGGCGAGGAACCCCAGCCAGTCGCTGGCCAGCGCCGTAAAGGCCAGCGTCAAGGCGCAGGACCAGGTGACCCATTCGATGACACGCAGCGTGTGCGTCGGGTGATGCCGGTCAAACAGGCGGCCCCACAGCGGGGCTGACAACGCCAACGTCAGCGCGCTGGCGGCGTAGCTGGCACCGATCAACCACGCAGGCGCGTGTAAAACATCGGCCACGTACAAGGCGTAAAACGGCTGGGGCATCATTTTGGCCGCCTGAATCAACACGATGATTCCCAGCATTGCGCCCAGCCAGCCTTTGGGCAGTGCGGTGGGCGTCGAGGTGTGGGTGGGCCGCGATCGCGGCGAGTCGCTGGGCAGGAACGCGCTGATCACCGCGCACAGCAGGCACACGGCGGTGGCGCTGTAGCACAGCAACGCAAAGCCTGAGACATCCATCAGCCAGCCACCCAGGACTGGCCCGGCCAGCGAGCCGACGGCGGTCGCCGATTGCAGCCGCGCCAGGATGTGCCCGCGCCCGCCGTCCCCGCAGCAGGCCAGCGCATAGGCTTGCGCGGCGGCGATGAAACCGGCCAGCGCACCTTGCGCGACTCGGATTGCCACCAGCAGCCACGGATCGAAGGTGATCGCCGCCAGCGCCTGGCATACCGCCAGCGCCAACAGCGCCCGAATGATCATCGGTTTGTGGCCGGTACGGTCGCCCAGGCGCCCCCACATCGGGGTCAGGATCATCGCCGCCATCATCGGGCCGGCGTACACCAATGACGACAGCAGGCCGGTGTAGTGGGCATTGGCAACGCCGAGCAGCTTCTGGATTTGCAGCGGCCAGAAAGGGCCGCTCATTTCCATGGCCCCCATCGACACCAACTGAATCACCACCAGCAACCGCAGCGCAGTGCTGTTAGTCGGCATTGGCGGCGGCACTCAGCGGGTTCGGCAAACGCCCGACGATATCGGCGTGGCTCTCCAGCAGGCGCATGCGCATAAAGGACTTGGCTGGCCAGTCTTGCTCCAGCAGTGCCTCGCGCTCGGTTGCCCAGCGTTGTGGTTCGACCTGGCTGCGCAAATCGTCGAAGCACTGGCTCACCTGTGCCGACAATGCATCCCACAGCTGTACCTGTGGGATGTCGAAGTGGCGCGCACCGAGCAACACCAGTTCGCCCAGGTGGCACATGAATACCGTGTGCAGCAGCTTGTCACGCACGAAGCTTGCGTCGTCGTACAGGGTCATCTTGGGGTCGTGCAGTTCGATGTCCAGGCCATGGGCATGCAAGGTCTTGCGGTCGATCCGGATATCACCGAAGTCGCGCAATAACAGGCGGCTCAGTTGCCCGTCGGCAGCCATGACCATGAAGGAATTCTGCTGGTGGGCCTCGAAGGCAACGCCATAGCGCAGGTACATGCCCAGCAGGGCGGGCACGGCGATCGCTGCGTAGTCTTGAAAGAAGGCGAGCATGGCAGTGGCGTCGTCGTGGCCTTTGCTCAGGCGCACCCATTGGCGCAGCAGTGGCTGCCCGTGCTGGTCGATGGCAAACAGGCTGCCGACCGGCACGGCCATTTCGCCTGGTTTGAGCAGGCTTGCCGGGTTGTCGCGATAGAGGACCGCCAAGTGGCGGGAGTGCTCATCGTTGGCGGGTTGAGGCTTGAAATGCACTCCGATCCGCTCGGGAACGATGCTGAGCAACTGCGCAATCGCCGGCTCGCGGGCGAGGATCGTCAGCAACAGGTGGCTGATGCGCGGGCCCATGCGCGCCGAACGTGGCGAAACGGTGCGCTGCACACTGGTCAGGCGCAGCGAGACCGGGAGCTTGACCATGGGTGCGTCGCGCCGGCCTTCAGGCAACACCGTCCTGAATGACATGGTGGGGTGGGCCGTGAACGCGACGATATCGGTCAGCACCAGCAGCTTGTCGCCGATTTCATTGGCGAACAGTTGCGGTAATTCCTGGCGTGCCTGCCACGGGTGGGCGGGCAGGGGCAGGTAGTCGCTGGCTTCAAGGCCTTGGGCGGCCAGTGCTGCGGTCAATTGGTGTGCAGCCTGTGGAAAGTGATGCTGCCACCACGGCCAGTAATCGGCGGTATCGGCCAGGGTTTCAACGTGCGCGTACTGGCGATGCAGGGCGCACAGGAAAACCGGAAAGCGGGCTTCGAACTCCGGCGAAAACTCGATGACCTGGTCGGTCGCCAAACCCAGTTTGGTCTTGTAGTTGGGGTGCCATGGATGACCCAGCGTGCCCCACTGTTCAAGCACGGAAGTGGGGTTGGTCACGCTTGCATCGTTCTTGAGGTGGTTCAGCAGATTGTTTTGATGAGCCGCGTCCATCGACGCCTGCAGCTTGAGCGTCCATTGCTCGTGAAAGGCGAGGCACAAGGTGTCGTTGACGAAGCTGTCGTCGATCTCGCAGTTGAGGCGGTCCAGCACGTCCGAATCTGCCGGTGACTCAAGGCCGCCGTTAAGCAGTGTCAACAATTGCGACGGGAATTGAATCTTCAGGTCGGGCTGGTCATCACGCACGAGGGTGACGTCTCCACGCAGGTCCCAGCTTGCCATGCGGCCAGGCTGCAAGTGCTCGAAACGCAGGCGGGCTTGATCAGGCAGTGTCAGCCAGCAATGGCCGTGTGCGTCATACGAGCGAGCGCCGGGTGCGAGCAGGCCTTCACGGAACAGTGCCTGGATCAGGCGTTGAAAGCTGCGCTCGGCGGCGGGTGCCAGGGTATTGATCAGGGCGTCGAGGGTGATGTGGTTGGCCTGAAACTGCGAAGTGGCAAGTGCCTCGCTCCAACGCTCCAGCAACAATTTTTCCGGCATCCTGCTGTGTCCGCTCATCAAGTTGAATTCCTTATCCGTTAGCCCGACTGAAAGGCGGCGGGATAGTATCGAGAATCATTACCAAATGTCTATTTCTTGTTACATGTTTTGCATAAACGATTATTCAGGCTAGGCGTAACCGACGGTTTTCAAGGAGGTTGCAGGTTCACGGAAGTGGGGCGGCAGGGGAGGCAGGTGTCTAGGACAGGCTAGTTGACCGGGAGGGCGGGGTTTGTAATGCGTTTCTTCAATGCCTGTGGGATGTATCGATTTTTATATCGACGCCGCAGTGCAGTGGAAAGCAGGAGGCTTTAAAACGAAAAACCCCGCTCAATAGGCGGGGTTTTCGGGTGTAGGCGGCCCGGCTGCTTGGGCCGGGCGTCTA
>NZ_JBARTQ010000076.1:0-9852 GCF_049645325.1 Pseudomonas sp.
CGATGCTTCAGGATGCCCAGTTTCTTTATGCCGTCAGCGCCAAGCGCGCACAAATGGAAAACAACGACGGTACGGCGAGCCGAAGTTTCCATGCGGCGATGCTCAGTCTGAACGATAAGGAAGATGAATACGGGCCGGGTGAAGGCTTGAAGCGCCTGGGGTTGAGCAAGCACATGCGCACGGTGAATGTGCGTGAACTCGCCCGTGGGCAAGTGGGCATAAGCAATCGATCCGGGCATTCGGTGGCCGTGATCAACGGACGCGAAGAGTTATGGGGCCAGCCGGGTTTTGCGCCGACTCACGGTAATGCCATCGCCTTGGTCTGACCGCCCGGCAGCCAGCTTTTTGCCTACACCAAAGGATCAACGGTATGAACATCTCAACGGCAAGTCGAACGTTGGCTGTAACGCCAACGCAGCAGGCTGGAGTTTCCTGGCAGGCTGTCCGCGAAAATCCGCACATCGTCATCCCTGCATTCAACGCCAGCGAACGGCGCTTCGGCGAAAACTTTGACTGCAGCACCCATGCGGCAGTCATCAAAATGATGATGATGACCTTCGGCCGTACGCCTGCGGATATGTTTGACCAGGTCGAACGTACCGCCAGGGGTTACGCCATCACGATGAAGGATGAGTTCAAGGTCGAACTCACCTGTGAGGAGTTGCGCCAAGTCTGCATTGCCTCGCGGTTCACCGGGGCTGACGACGCAGCGGTCAGGGCTGCCAACCTTGTGCTCGCGGCCTTTGTGAAACGCAAACAGCTCGCGGGCGGCTATCCGGGTTTTGCTGCTGCGCTGGCGAAAACCCTGGAAGGCGAGACGGCCCTCCGGTGTTTGCAGGGTATGGGTGTGTATGGCTTGGCGCAGAACGTGTCTGCCCGGCAGATGGTCGGTGAGGCGGTGGTCGGTGTGCTGGAAACCCATAACCGCGGGAGCGCGCTGGTGGTTGATGGGGTAAAGCATCACTACGGGGATACCTCTCGGGTCGACCGAGGCTACGGGTACCGGCTGCTCAATGTCGCCACAGCCCGGCGAACCCGCGAGGTTGCCGCCGTCTCCGCGGTAGCGGTGGGCGTCAGACCTACGGATGTCTGGTCCGGGTTCTATCAGGGCAGTCAAGGCAATTGCGTGACGGTGTCCGCGATCAAGGCAGCGATGATGCGGTTCGGGCAAAACCCGGCAGGTATCTATAGACACATCGGCGCAGTGCCCGCAGGTTATGAAGTGGTCATGCGCGATGGCTTCAGACTCTGTGTGAGCCATGACGAACTGAGCAAAGCCACGCGGGGGTCGAACTTGCGCGGCAGTGATCAGGCGTTACTGGGCGATGCCAATTTCTTGTTCGCAGTGAGCGCCAAGCGCGCGCAGTTGGAGAACAACGACTTTCGGGGCAATCAGAGTTTCGCAGTGGCGATGGACACGCTGAATGACGGTGAACACCCCGGGCAAGCCCTGCGCAGGCTGGGCCTTTACGGGTATGTTCGAGACACGGACGTCGGGGAGTTGGCGAACGGCGCCATCGGTACGCTGGCCGATCATGGGCATTCGATGGCCGTGGTCAATGGCGTGCTGGATTACTACGGTCACAAACATGACCTGGCACCATCACGCTGGATGAACACCGGGTACCGTGCCTTAAAGCTGGTTTGATTCAGCGCAGGCTTACTCCAGCAACCGCCTGAACCCATCGATCGGCAACGGCCGGCTGTGCAGATAACCCTGAAACAAATGGCAGCCGAGTTTTTGCAGGAACGCCAATTGCTCCGGAGTCTCTACGCCCTCGGCGATTACCTCCAGGTTAAGGCTGCGCGCCATGGCCACGATGGCGCGGATGATTTCGGCGTCGTTGGGGTCGTGGGTCGCGTCGCGTACAAAGGATTGGTCGATTTTCAGCGCATCCACCGGCAGGCGTTTGAGGTAGGTCAGCGACGAGTAGCCGGTGCCGAAGTCATCCATGGCAAAGCTCACGCCGAGTTTTTTCAGGCGGCGCATCTTGAGCACGGTGTCGTCGAGGTTCTGGATCACGATGCCTTCGGTGATTTCCAGTTTCAGCAGGCTGTAGGGCAACTGATGGTGCTTGAGGCTGCGCTCCACCCGCTCCACGAAGTCATTCTGGCGAAACTGGCGGGGGCTGATATTCACGCACAGGCTGAAATTCAGCGGGTCCACCAGGCCGTCGGCAATCAACTGCGCAAAGGCGCCGCAGGCCTCATCGAGAATCCAGGTGCCCACTTCCAGGATCAGGCCGCTGTCTTCCAGCACCTTGATAAATTCGGTGGGTGACTGCGCGCCCAGTTGCGGGTGCTGCCAGCGCACCAGCGCCTCGGCACCGATAATTTTGTTGCCACGTGCGTCCACCTGGGGCTGGTAATGCACGCTGAATTCGCCGCGCGAGAGCGCCAGGCGCAGGTCGGTCTCCATGCGCAGCCGCTCGCTGGCGGTTTTTTGCATGCTGTTGTGGAACATTTGCGTGGTGTTGCGGCCCGAATCTTTCGCCCGGTAAAGGGCAATGTCGGCGCGCTTGAGCAAGTCGGCCGGGGTTGAACCGTGGTCGGGAATCAGCGCCACGCCAATGCTCGGAGTGACCTGCAGGCGATGGCCATCGAGAAACATCGGCTCGGAGAGCAGTTCGCGCAAGGTATCGGCCAGCTCCTGCACCTGCGTGCTGACTTCCGCGCGTGTGCCGTCCAGGCCGCTGAGCAGCACCACAAACTCATCGCCGCCCAGCCGCGCCACCGTGTCCTCCATGCGCACACTGGCTTCCAGGCGCGCGGTGACGATTTTCAACACGGTGTCGCCCACCGGGTGGCCGAGGGAATCGTTGATGTGCTTGAAGTGGTCCAGGTCCAGGAACAGCAGGGCGCCACGCAGGTTGTGGCGCTTGAGCAGGGCGATCTGCTGGCTCAGGCGGTCCATCAGCAAGGCGCGGTTGGGCAGGTTGGTCAGCGGGTCGTGATAGGCCAGGTGGCGAATCTGCGCCTGGGCGTTTTTCAGCAGGCTCACGTCGCGCGCGGTGAGCAGCAGGCACGGCATTTCATTCAGGGTGATCGGCTCGACCGACACTTCCACCGCCAGCAATTCGCCACGTTTGTTGTGCCAGAGCATTTCCAGGTGATGAATGCGGCCCTTGATCTGCAGTTCGGCCAGCAGTGCAGCGCGCTGGTTTTCATCGGCCCAGATGCCTATCTGGTAGAGCGTCAGGCCGATGGCCTCTTCGGCGCGGTAGCCGGTCAGGCGACAGAAGCCGTCGTTGACCTCGACATACCGCCCGGTGTCGCGCTCCGTGATCGAAATGGCGTCGGGGCTGGAGTGAAAGGCCTTGGCGAACTTCTCTTCGCTGGCCTTGAGCGCGGCTTCCGAGCGTTGTTGCTGGGTGATATCGCGCAGGGTGGTGACGATGCACGGCTGGTCGCTGACCTTGATCAGCCGGCTGGAGATCACGCAGGTCAGGGCCTGGCCATTCTTGTGGCGCACCACCACGGCCACATTGCTCAGTGACTGCTCGCGGATCACCCGCTCGATGCGTTGCAGGCGCTTGCTGGAGTCGTCCCACAGGCCGATCTGCTCGGCGCTTTTGTCGATGACTTCGGCGGCGGTCCAGCCAAAGGTCTGGGTAAAGGCCGGGTTGATCTCGATAAACGCCCCGGTCTCAAGGCGGGTGACGCAAATCGGGTCGGGGCTGGCCAGGAACAGGCTGGCGAACTTTTCTTCGGAGGCGGTCAGGCGTTGTTCGCGCTCCACCTGGTCGGTGATGTCCAGCAAGGTGCCGGCCATGCGCAACGGCTTGCCGGCTTCATCCCGATAAAGGCGGGCTCGGCTTTCCAGGTAGCGTGGGCTACCGTCTTCCACCAGCACGCGGTACGTCAGCTGATAATTGCCGTCCGGGCCTTCGCGCAAGCTGCGGTAGGCATTGCGCATGCCTTCGCGTTCTTCATCCGACATGCCTTCAAAAAACGCATCGAAAGGTTCGTGAAACGGCTCCGGCGGTAAGCCGTGCAGTTGCGCGGCACGGGCCGAGCCGTAGAGCATGCCGCTGGGAATGTGCCAGTCCCAGGTGCCGAGCTGCGCCGAGTCCAGGGCCAGGTCGAGGCGTTCCTGGCTGTCCTTGAGGGCGTGTTCGGCGTTCTTGCGATCGGTGGTGTCGAGAAACGTGCTGATCAGGTAAGCCTCGCCTTCGAGCTCGACCTTTTGCGCGCTGAGGGTGCCATCGTGGATCTGGCCGTTGCTGGCGCAGAACTGAACCTCCATGGTGATCGGTTCGCCCTTGCGCTGGGTGGCCTTGACCAGCAGTGCGCGTTGCTCGGGGTGGCGCCACAGGCCGAGGTCCAGGGTGGTGCGCCCGATGACGTCGGCCACCGGCCAGCCGAAGTGCATTTCGAAATACTGGTTGGCCTCGCTGATCAATCCGTCGGATTGCCGAGTGAGCAGGACCATGTTCGGGCACAGGTGGAACAGCGTGGCGAAGCGTTTTTCCGAGTGGCTGAGGGCTTGCTCCCGTTCGCGCTGGCGGGTGGTCTCGCGAATCACCCCGATCATGCGGCGCCGGCCTGTCTTGTCGGGGGCCAGGCTGCCATTGATCTCGAGCCAGTGGTGGCTGCCATCCGGCCACTGGATATGGTGGTGCATGGCCTGCTCGAACGGCTCGCCGGCCAGCACCGCGTGAAAAGCCCGCACGACCCGGGCGCGGTCTTGCGGCGCCAACAGGTCGAGGTAATCGAGGTCTTTGGGCAGCGGCTGGCGGGGGTCATAGCCAAACAGTGCCTGGGTGCCGCGTGACCAACTGATCTTTCCGGTGTCGATTTCCCACGCCCACGCGCCGAGCCGGGCAGCATTGAGCGCTGCCAGCAACTGCGGGGCGCTGTCCCAGCTTTGCTCCGCTTCCTGGGGGTCAAGGGCGTAGATGCGGGGCAGCGGTGGCACGGAATCGACGGGGTTGCGCATGTTCAAAGGGCCTTGGCTCAATGGGCGTTCGCGCGGTTTTATTCAAACCTTGAGGCCGCACAGCTTCATGCCGGTATCCCTGGCAGATCGACCTGTGCATCCAATAGGCTCATGAAAGCCCGCGCAGCGTTCGACAGCGTCCTTTCGGTGTGCACGATATAGCCTAGCTGGCGAGTGAGCTGTATGCCCGGCAAAGCGATGCTCGCCACCTGATCGTCCAGCATGGTGCGCGGCAAAACGCTCCAGGCCAGGCCGATAGAGACCATCATCTTGATAGTTTCCAGGTAGTTAGTGCTCATCGCGATGTTCGGCGTCAGGCCCTGGGCTTCGAACAGCCGGCTGACGATATGGTGAGTAAAGGTGTTGCCACCCGGGAACACCGCCGGGTGTTTGGCGATATCGGCCAGGTTGACGGTGCCGTTGCCGGTCAGGCTGTGCTCTGGTGCCACCACGAAGTCCAGCGGGTCATCCCACACCGGCGTTGCGCGCACCAAGTGGTGCGGGTCGGGCGCCAGGGTGATCACGGCCACTTCGGCGCGGCCGTGGAGGATTTCTTCGTAGGCCACTTCCGAATCGAGAAACTGAATATCCAGCGCGACGTTCGGGTATTCGCGGGTAAAGGTGCGCAGGATCGGCGGCAGGCGGTGCAGGCCGATGTGGTGGCTGGTGGCCAGGGTGAGGCGGCCGCTGACTTCGCCGGTCAGGTTGGTGAGGGCGCGGCGGGTGTCGTCCAGCACATTGAGAATCTGGTAAGCGCGCGGCAGCAGGGCGCGTCCGGCCTCGGTCAAGCCGACCTCGCGGCCCAGGCGGTCGAACAACCGCACCTTTAATTGTTGCTCCAAACCGGCGATGCGCTTGCTGATGGCGGGCTGGGTCAGGTGCAAGCGTTCACCGGCGCCGGAGAAACTGCCGGTCTCGGCAATGGCGATAAAAGCGTTGAGGTTGGCCAAGTCCATGGTGGTATTCCAGTTGGTAATCCAAAGCATAAAAAATATGAATTTGAGTTATTTAATGTAGCGCCATACCATCAGCCTCACAAGCCAAAGGGTTATTGAATGTCTCAAGGCCCGGGGCATAGAAAGACCGATGATGAGGACCGACTGATGGCCGGCAAAACGCTTTACGACAAGCTTTGGGATTCCCATGAAGTGAAACGGCGCGACGATGGCTCGTCGCTGATCTATATCGACCGTCACATCATCCATGAAGTGACCTCGCCGCAAGCGTTCGAAGGCCTGCGACTGGCCGGGCGCAAGCCTTGGCGCGTCGACTCGATCATCGCCACCCCGGACCACAACGTACCGACCACCCCGGAGCGCAAAGGCGGGATCGACGCGATCGTTGACACCGTGTCGCGCCTTCAGGTGCAGACCCTCGACGATTACTGCGACGAATACGGCATCACCGAATTCAAGATGAATGACGTGCGTCAAGGCATCGTTCACGTGATCGGCCCGGAGCAGGGCGCCACCTTGCCGGGCATGACCGTGGTCTGCGGCGACTCGCACACGTCCACCCACGGCGCATTTGGCGCCCTGGCTCATGGCATCGGCACTTCCGAGGTGGAGCATGTGTTCGCCACCCAGTGCCTGGTCGCCAAGAAGATGAAGAACATGCTGGTGTCGGTGGAGGGTGAGTTGCCTTTCGGCGTCACCGCCAAGGACATCGTCCTCGCGGTTATCGGCAAGATCGGCACCGCCGGCGGTAACGGGCACGCCATCGAGTTCGCCGGCAGCGCGATTCGCGACCTGTCCATCGAAGGCCGCATGACCATCTGCAACATGTCCATCGAAGCCGGTGCCCGTGTGGGCATGGTGGCAGCGGACGAAAAGACCGTTGAGTACGTCAAGGGCCGTCCATTTGCGCCAAGCGGTGCCGATTGGGACGCCGCCGTCGAAGCCTGGAAAGACCTGGTCTCCGACACCGACGCGGTGTTCGACACCGTGGTTGAACTCGACGCTGCCCAGATCAAGCCACAAGTCAGCTGGGGTACCTCGCCGGAAATGGTCCTGGCCGTCGACCAGAATGTGCCGGACCCGGCTAAAGAAACCGATCTGGTCAAGCGTGGTTCCATCGAGCGCGCCCTGAAGTACATGGGCTTGAAAGCCAACCAGGCGATCACCGACATTCAGTTGGATCGCGTGTTTATCGGTTCCTGCACCAACTCGCGGATTGAAGACCTGCGCGCTGCGGCGGTGATCGCCAAGGGCCGCAAAGTGGCGTCGACTATCAAGCAAGCGATCGTGGTGCCGGGTTCGGGCCTGGTCAAAGCGCAAGCCGAAGCCGAAGGCCTGGACAAGATCTTCCTTGAAGCCGGTTTTGAATGGCGTGAGCCGGGCTGCTCGATGTGCCTGGCGATGAACCCGGACCGTTTGGAGTCGGGCGAGCATTGCGCGTCCACCTCCAACCGTAACTTCGAAGGGCGTCAGGGTGCCGGTGGGCGTACCCACCTGGTCAGCCCTGCCATGGCCGCCGCCGCCGCCGTCAATGGTCGTTTCATCGACGTTCGCGAATTGATCTGAGGAATACCCGATGAGAGCTTTTACCCAACACACAGGTCTTGTCGCGCCGTTGGACCGTGCCAACGTCGACACTGACCAGATCATCCCGAAGCAGTTCTTGAAGTCGATCAAGCGCACCGGTTTCGGCCCGAACCTGTTCGACGAGTGGCGCTACCTGGACGTGGGCTACGCCTACCAGGACAACTCCAAGCGCCCGTTGAACAAGGACTTCGTGCTCAACGCCGAGCGTTACCAAGGCGCCAGCGTGTTGCTGGCCCGCGAGAACTTCGGCTGCGGCTCCAGCCGTGAACACGCGCCATGGGCCCTGGAAGAATATGGCTTTCGCAGCATCATCGCGCCGAGCTACGCCGACATCTTCTTCAACAACAGCTTCAAGAACGGCCTGTTGCCGATCATCTTGAGCGATGCCGAAGTAGACGAGCTGTTCAAGCAAGTGGAAGCCGACGTGGGCTACCAGTTGACCGTCGACCTGGCCGCGCAAACTGTGACCCGTCCGGATGGCAAGGTGTACCACTTTGAAGTGGATGCGTTCCGCAAGCACTGCCTGATCAATGGCCTGGATGACATCGGCCTGACTTTGCAGGACGGCGATGCGATTGCCGCGTTTGAGACCAGGCACCGGGCGAGCCAGCCTTGGTTGTTTCGCGACGCCTGATTTGCGGTAACCGTGCGGGCCCCATCGCGGGCAAGCCCGGCTCCCACATTGATCGATGTTCTCCTGAACAACACGGTCAACTGTGGGAGCTGGCTTGCCTGCGATAACGCCCGTACCAACACCCCAAAACCCAAGGAAAGCCATCATGACCAGCACTGCCCACACCCAAGTCGTGCAAAAGCAATTCGGCGAGCAAGCCTGCGCCTACCTGAGCAGTGCCGTGCACGCCCAAGGCACCGAATTCGCGCTGCTCCAGGCCGAACTGGCCGGGGCCGGCGCTGCGCGACTGCTGGATTTGGGTTGCGGTGCCGGTCATGTGAGCTTCCACGTTGCGCCGCTGGTTAAAGAAGTGGTGGCCTACGACCTGTCCCGGCAGATGCTCGACGTGGTCGCTGGTGCAGCAAAGGATCGCGGCCTGGACAACATCAGCACCGTGCACGGCGCCGCCGAACGTCTGCCGTTCGCCGATGGCGAGTTCGACTTCGTGTTCAGCCGCTACTCGGCGCACCACTGGAGTGACCTCGGCCTGGCCTTGCGCGAAGTACGCCGCGTGCTCAAGCCCGGCGGCGTGGCGGCATTCGTGGACGTCTTGTCACCGGGCAGCCCGCTGTTGGACACTTACCTGCAAACCGTCGAAGTGCTGCGTGACACCAGCCACGTGCGCGATTACTCCGCCGCCGAGTGGATGCGCCACCTCAGCGAAGCCGGCTTGCATGTGCGCAACAGCAGCCGTCAGCGCCTGCGCCTGGAATACACCTCGTGGGTCGAGCGCATGCGCACGCCTGAGGTATTGCGCGCGGCGATCCTGGAACTGCAACAGGCGATGGGCCAGGAAGTGCGCGATTACTACGAGATTCAAGCCGACGGCACCTTCAGCACCGACGTGCTGGTGGTCTGGGCCGAAAAACAAGGCTGATTAATTTTTCCCGACCTGCCTGCGGGCGGGTCGCTTGATGAAATGAGGAACGCATGAGCAAGCAGATTCTGATTCTCCCTGGCGACGGTATTGGTCCGGAAATCATGGCCGAAGCGGTCAAGGTCCTGGAACTCGCCAACAGCAAGTACAGCCTGGGCTTCGAACTGAGCCACGACGTGATCGGCGGCGCCGCCATCGACAAGCACGGCGTGCCGCTGGCCGACGAAACCCTCGACCGTGCCCGCGCGGCCGACGCCGTGCTGCTCGGCGCCGTGGGTGGTCCGAAGTGGGACAAGATCGAACGTGACATCCGCCCTGAGCGCGGCCTGCTGAAAATCCGTGCGCAACTGGGCCTGTTCGGCAACCTGCGTCCGGCCATTCTTTACCCGCAACTGGCCGATGCTTCGAGCCTCAAGCCGGAAGTGGTGGCGGGCCTGGACATCCTGATCGTGCGTGAACTGACCGGCGGCATCTATTTCGGCTCGCCGCGCGGTGTGCGTGAGTTGGAGAATGGCGAGCGCCAGGCCTACGACACGCTGCCGTACAGCGAAAGCGAGATCCGCCGCATTGCCCGTGTCGGTTTCGACATGGCCCGCGTGCGTGGCAAGAAGGTCTGCTCGGTCGACAAAGCCAACGTTTTGGCCTCCAGCCAGCTGTGGCGCGAAATCGTTGAAGAAGTCGCCAAGGACTACCCGGACGTCGAACTGAGCCACATGTACGTCGACAACGCCGCCATGCAGCTGGTGCGTGCACCCAAGCAGTTCGACGTGATCGTCACCGACAACCTGTTCGGCGACATCCTGTCCGACCAGGCGTCGAT
>NZ_JBARTQ010000077.1:0-16071 GCF_049645325.1 Pseudomonas sp.
CGGCGGCCCACGGATTCAAGCCGGAGTGCGGGCATGCCGAGCCTAGGCGAGGCACCGAGTGGAGGGGCAAGAGCGTTTTGCTTACTTTTGCGCTCCACCAAAAGTGAGCCGCTGTAAGAGCGGAACCAATCCAAGCCACAACCGCAACACCGGATATACACTCAAAAACCCCCACCACAACCATTCGGTTTCCCGAACACCACCCCCCACCCCATTCGGTTAACCGGACCCCACACTCAAAAACCCCCTGTAACACAAACTTAATCTCCTTATAAATCAACCAATTAACCATTTATGCCAGGTGTGGCACGACTCATGCTCTACACTCCGTGACGATCGCCTGAGACGCCAAAGGAGCCGTCACAGGCATTCGCTGTACAAGAGAGCCGTTTAGCCGGCTTCATAAAAAAAACAAATGTCGAGGAAGTATTGATGCGCATCGTTCCCCATATCTTGGGCGCAGCTATCGCTGCTGCTCTGATCAGCACTCCAGTTTTCGCCGCCGAACTCACCGGCACACTGAAGAAAATCAACGACTCCGGCACCATCACCCTCGCGCACCGCGACAGCTCCATTCCGTTTTCCTACATCGCGGACGGCTCGGGCAAACCCGTGGGCTACTCCCACGACATTCAGCTGGCCATCGTTGAAGCCCTGAAAAAAGACCTGAACAAACCCGATCTGAAGGTCAAGTACAACCTGGTCACCTCGCAGACCCGTATCCCGCTGATCCAGAACGGCACCGCGGATATCGAGTGCGGCTCCACCACCAACAACACCGAACGCGCCCAACAAGTTGATTTCACCGTCAACATGTTCGAAATCGGCACCCGCCTGCTGGTCAAGAAAGACAAGGATGGCAAGCCGTCCTACTCCGACTTTGCTGACCTGAAAGGCAAAAACGTCGTGACCACCGCCGGCACCACGTCCGAGCGCATCATCAAAGCGATGAACGCCGACAAGCAGATGGGCATGAACGTCATCTCCGCCAAAGACCACGGCGAATCCTTCCAGATGCTGGAAAGCGGCCGTGCCGTTGCCTTCATGATGGACGACGCCCTGCTGGCCGGCGAAGAAGCCAAGGCCAAGAAGCCGGACGACTGGGTCATCACCGGCACTCCGCAATCCTTCGAAGCCTACGCGTGCATGGTTCGTAAAGACGACCCGGCCTTCAAGAAAGCTGTCGATGACGCCATCGTCGGCCTCTACAAATCCGGCGAAATCAACAAGATCTACAGCAAGTGGTTCGAGAGCCCGATCCCACCAAAAGGCCTGAACCTGAACTTCCCGATGAGCGACAAGGTGAAGGAACTGATCGCTAACCCAAGCGACAAGCCGGCACCAGACGTAAAAATCTGATACCTGACTAAGCTTATCTCCTGAGGGAGCCAACTCTCCCTCAGGCGTCTGTTACTACCTGCTGGCTTTAATTTGGAACACTCGACCTGGCGGTTTTCGAGCCGATCGCGTGTGCCTGGCGTTCAACGTCGGGCGGGAAAGGATCTTCCCCAAGCGGGTGCTTGTACATCGATCGATCTCGAGGGGAGACCCTAATGAATTACAACTGGGACTGGGGCGTGTTCTTCAAGTCCACCGGCGTTGGCAGCGAGACTTATCTCGACTGGTACATCGCAGGCTTGGGCTGGACCATTGCCATCGCTGTCGTGGCATGGATTATCGCCTTGTTGCTGGGGTCCATTCTGGGCGTCATGCGCACCGTGCCAAACCGCATCGTATCGGGCATCGCGACCTGCTACGTGGAACTGTTTCGTAACGTGCCGCTGCTGGTTCAGCTGTTTATCTGGTATTTCCTGATACCCGACCTGCTGCCGCAAAACCTGCAGGACTGGTACAAACAAGACCTGAACCCGACCACCTCGGCCTACCTGAGCGTTGTCGTGTGCCTGGGTCTGTTCACCGCCGCCCGTGTGTGTGAACAAGTGCGTACCGGCATCCAGGCGCTGCCACGTGGCCAGGAATCCGCCGCGCGCGCCATGGGCTTCAAGCTGCCGCAGATCTACTGGAACGTGCTGCTGCCCCAGGCCTATCGCATCATCATTCCGCCGCTCACCTCGGAATTCCTCAACGTCTTCAAGAACTCCTCCGTGGCGTCCTTGATCGGCTTGATGGAACTGCTGGCGCAAACCAAACAGACCGCCGAATTCTCGGCCAACCTGTTTGAAGCCTTCACCCTGGCCACGCTGATCTACTTCACCCTGAACATGAGCCTGATGTTGCTGATGCGCCTGGTCGAGAAGAAAGTCGCGGTGCCCGGCCTGATCTCCGTGGGGGGTAAATAATGGACTTCGATTTCAGCGGCATCATCCCCGCCATTCCGGGCCTGTGGAACGGCATGATCATGACCTTGCAGTTGATGGTAATGGGCGTGATCGGCGGCATCGCGCTGGGTACCGCCCTGGCGCTGATGCGCCTGTCGTCCAGCAAGCTGCTGTCGCGCCTGGCCGGCGCTTATGTGAACTACTTCCGCTCGATCCCGCTACTGCTGGTGATCACCTGGTTCTACCTGGCGGTGCCATTCGTGCTGCGCTGGATCACTGGCGAAGACACCCCGATCGGTGCGTTCACCTCCTGCGTCGTGGCCTTCATGATGTTCGAAGCCGCGTACTTCTGTGAAATCGTGCGGGCCGGCGTGCAGTCGATTCCCAAGGGCCAGATGGCGGCGGCACAGGCGATGGGCATGACCTATGGCCAGACCATGCGCCTGATCATCCTGCCGCAGGCGTTCCGCAAGATGACCCCGTTGCTGCTGCAACAGTCGATCATCCTGTTCCAGGACACCTCGCTGGTCTACACCGTGGGCCTGGTGGACTTCCTCAACTCCGCCCGCTCCAACGGCGACATCATCGGCCGCTCCAACGAGTTCCTGATCTTCGCCGGTGTCGTCTACTTCATCATCAGCTTTTCCGCCTCGCTGCTGGTCAAGCGTCTGCAAAAAAGGTTTGCCGTATGATCTCTATCAAGAATATCAACAAGTGGTATGGCGACTTCCAGGTGCTGACCGATTGCAGCACCGAGGTTAAAAAAGGCGAAGTGATCGTGGTGTGCGGGCCGTCAGGCTCGGGCAAATCCACTCTGATCAAGTGCGTGAACGCACTGGAACCGTTCCAGAAGGGTGACGTGGTCGTCGACGGCACCTCCATCGCCGACCCGAAGACCAACCTGCCGAAACTGCGCTCGCGCGTGGGCATGGTGTTCCAGCACTTCGAACTGTTCCCGCACCTGACCATCACCGAAAACCTGACCATCGCGCAGATCAAGGTGCTGGGCCGCAGCAAGGAAGAAGCCACCAAGAAGGGCCTGCAACTGCTTGAGCGCGTCGGCCTGTCGGCACACGCCCACAAGCACCCGGGCCAACTGTCCGGCGGCCAGCAACAACGTGTGGCGATTGCCCGCGCGCTGGCCATGGACCCGATCGTCATGCTGTTCGACGAACCGACCTCGGCGCTCGACCCGGAGATGGTCAACGAAGTGCTCGATGTGATGGTGCAACTGGCCCACGAAGGCATGACCATGATGTGCGTGACCCACGAAATGGGCTTCGCCCGCAAAGTGGCCGACCGCGTGATCTTCATGGACGCCGGCAAGATCATCGAAGACTGCCCGAAAGAAGAGTTCTTCGGCGACATCAGCGCCCGCTCCGAACGCGCTCAGCACTTCCTTGAGAAAATCCTGCAGCACTAAACGCAGCGCTGTTCTCTCTGATGAGAACCCGGTTGATGCAGGCACCAGCTTATGTGGGAGCTGGCTTGCCTGCGATTGCATCCCCTTGGTGTCACTGAAACACCGAGGCGTCTGCATCGCGGGCAAGCCCGGCTCCCACACAAACCCATTGCCCACACAAGCGGGTTCACAGCAGGGCTGACAGCTCTGGTTGACCCAAGGCATCTGTGATGAAATGCGACCCCAACCTCTTTCGCGCCGCACCGCCATCACTTGCCGTGAAACCACGCCTGATTCGCCAACTGTTCCTGCCGCCGTTGATCATCGCCCTGATGATCGGCTTGGGTTATATCGGCTTCTGGGTCAGTGAGTACTATGGCATCCGCACCCTCAGCGACAACGGCGAACGCCAGCTCGAGCTGCACGCCCGCACCGTCGAAAGCGAACTGAGCAAATACACCTACCTGCCCAGCCTCCTGGAACTGGAATCCAGCGTTTCCAAGCTGCTGGCCGACCCGAACCAGGACACCCGGCAGACGGTCAATGATTACCTCGAAGGCCTGAACCGACGCAGTCGCAGCCGGGCCATCTACGTGATGGACACCACCGGCCGCGTGCTGGCCACCAGTAACTGGCGCGACGCCGACAGTTACCAGGGTGAAGACCTGTCCTTTCGCGCCTATTTCCAGAACGCCGTACGCGGTCAGCCCGGCCGCTTCTATGGCATCGGCAGCACCAACGGCGAACCCGGCTACTACCTGGCCCATGGCCTGGAAGAGCACGGCAAGATCATCGGCGTGGCCGTGGTCAAGGTGCGCCTCGAAGCCCTCGAAGAACGCTGGCAGCGCGCGCGCCTCGAAGCGTTTGTGAGCGACGAGAACGGCATCATCATCCTCTCCAGCGACCCGGCCCGGCGCCTCAAGGCCGTGCGCCCGCTGAGCGACGACACCAAGGAACGCCTGGCCCACAGCCTGCAATATTACTGGGCGACGCTGAACGAGCTGGAACCGCTGGCCCGCGAACGCCTCAACGAAGGCACCGAAAAACTGACCTTCCCCGCCAACAGCGAAGTGGTCAACGACGAGCACGAAGTCAGCTACCTGGCGCAAACCCGGCCCTTAAGCGACACGCCGTGGAATTTCACCCTGCTCACGCCGCTCAATGACCTGCGCCGCGCCGCGATCAACCAAGGCATCCTGGTGGCCGTGGCCTTTGGCCTGGTCGCCTTTTTGCTGATTGCCTGGAATGAGCGGCGCAAAGTCATCGCCACCCGCCTCGCTGCGCGGGAAGCCTTGCAGGAAGCCAACAGCCAGCTGGAACGACGGATCGCCGAACGCACCGCCGACCTGCGCGCCAGCAACGAACGCCTCAAGGGCCAGATTCGCGAACGGCGCCAGGCCGAGGAAACCCTGCGCCGCGCCCAGGATGAACTGGTACAGGCCGGCAAACTGGCGGCCATCGGCCAGATGTCCACCAGCATCGCCCACGAGTTGAACCAGCCCCTCGCTGCCTTGCGCACGCTGTCGGGCAACACCGTGCGGTTCCTGGAGCGTGGCGCCCTGGACACCGCCAGCGCCAACCTCAAGACCATCAACGAACTGATCGACCGCATGGGCCGCATCACCGCGAGCCTGCGCTCCTTTGCCCGGCGCGGTGACGACCAGGGCGAGGCCAACCTCGGCAAAGCCGTGGACGCCGCGTTCCAGGTGCTCGGCGCACGCCTGGATGGCCTGTCGCTGAACGTGCACCGAGATTTCGCCAATGCCCAGTTGCAGATCGATCAGACGCGCCTGGAGCAGATCCTGGTCAACCTGATCGGCAATGCCCTCGACGCCATGCAGGCGCAGCCGGCGCCCGAACTCTGGCTGGATGGCCACAGCGCCGATGGCCGCTACCGCCTGCAAGTGCGTGACAACGGCCACGGCATCGACCCCGAGGCGCGCAAACATTTGTTCGAACCGTTCTTCACCACCAAACCCGGAGAACAGGGCCTGGGCCTCGGCCTGACCCTGTCGGCCAGCCTCGCGGCGGCCACCGGCGGCAACCTCGCCGTGGAACACCCGGCCAGTGGTGGTACTGCCTTTGTCTTGTGCCTGCCGTTGGTGGGCGCTCAAAAAGCTGAGTCGACATGAAAACAGACGCTACAGCCCCTACAGACGACCTCACCGTTTTGATCGTCGAAGACGACCCCCACGTACTGCTTGGCTGCCAGCAAGCCCTGGCGCTGGAAGACATTCCCAGCGTGGGCGTGGGCAGCGCTGAGGAAGCGCTCAAGCGCATCGGCGAGAATTTTGCCGGCATTGTCATCAGCGACATTCGCCT
The DNA here is from genome assembly GCF_049645325.1 of Pseudomonas sp. Classification (GTDB taxonomy): domain Bacteria; phylum Pseudomonadota; class Gammaproteobacteria; order Pseudomonadales; family Pseudomonadaceae; genus Aquipseudomonas. The sequence continues at coordinate 6,004 of NZ_JBARTQ010000077.1, forward strand.
GCCGGGCATTGATGGCCTGGAACTGCTGACGCGCCTCAAGGCACTGGATAAAAGCCTGCCGGTGGTGCTGATCACCGGGCATGGCGATATTTCGATGGCGGTCGGCGCCATGCGTAACGGCGCCTACGACTTCATGGAAAAGCCCTTCTCGCCCGAGCGTTTGGTCGACGTCGCCCGTCGCGCCCTGGAGCAGCGCGGGCTGGCGCGGGAAGTCTGGTCGCTGCGCCGCCAACTGGCCGAGCGCGACTCCCTGGAAGGCCGCATCATCGGCCGCTCGCCGGCCATGCAGAACCTGCGCGAACTGATCGCCAATGTCGCCGACACCTCAGCCAACGTGCTGATCGAAGGCGAGACCGGCACCGGCAAAGAGCTGGTTGCGCGTTGCCTGCATGACTTCAGCCGGCGCCATTCCCACCAGTTCGTCGCCCTGAACTGCGGCGGCTTGCCGGAAAACCTGTTCGAAAGCGAAATTTTCGGCCACGAAGCCAATGCCTTTACCGGCGCCGGCAAACGCCGCATCGGCAAGATCGAGCACGCCCACGAAGGCACACTGTTCCTCGATGAAGTCGAAAGCATGCCGATCAACCTGCAGATCAAATTGCTGCGCGTGTTGCAGGAGCGCACCCTCGAGCGCCTGGGCTCGAACCAGAGCGTGGCGGTCGACTGCCGGGTGATCGCCGCGACCAAGTCCGACCTCGACGAGTTGAGCCGCGCCAGCCAATTCCGCAGTGACCTGTACTACCGACTCAACGTGGTGACCCTGGAACTGCCGCCCCTGCGCGAGCGCCGTGAAGACATCCTGCACCTGTTCGAACACTTCCTGCAGCAGTCGTCCCTGCGCTTCGACCGCAGTGTGCCGGAGCTGGACAACCAGACCGTGTCGACCTTGATGAGCCATGACTGGCCGGGCAACGTGCGTGAGCTGCGCAACGTCGCTGAACGTTTCGCCCTGGGCCTGCCGGCCTTCAAGAAAAGCGGTAACGGCAGCGGCAACCACGGCCTGGCGTTTACCGAAGCGGTGGAAGCCTTCGAGCGCAACCTGCTCAACGACGCCCTGCAACGCAGCGGCGGCAACCTGACCCAGGCCAGCCTGGAACTGGGAATGGCCAAGACCACCCTGTTCGACAAGGTCAAGAAGTACGGCTTGAGCCACTAAGGAGCGCGGTGTGGATCTGCTATTGAAGGCCGCCATTGGCGCGGCGGTGGTGTTGATTCTGGCGGCGCTGGCCAAGACCAGAAACTATTACATCGCGGGGCTGGTGCCGCTGTTTCCGACCTTTGCGTTGATCGCGCATTACATCGTCGGCAAGGGCCGTTCGGTGGACGACTTGAAGACCACGATCGTGTTCGGGATGTGGTCGATCATTCCGTACTTTGTGTATTTGGCGACGCTGTATGTGATGGTCGACCGGATGCGGCTGGAAGCGTCACTCGCCGTGGCGGCGGTGGCGTGGTTGATGGCGGCGACGGTGTTGGTGAGTGTGTGGGTGCGCATGCACACCTGACACTTCAATTGATCGTTCCCACGCAAAGCGTGGGAACGATCATCACGATCCTCAGCGGATGATCTTCTCGACCTGAATCCCCAGCTTCTTCAGCCGATACCAGAAGCTCCTCTCCGAAATCCCGATCTTCGACGCCGCCGCTGCCTGCACCCCGTTGCTCTCGTTCAACGCCGCCAGAATGTAGGCCTTCTCCACCTCCGCCAGCGCTGCATCGAGGTCTTGAGGCACACCCGGCCCGTCACTGAGGAACGCGGTAACGCCGCCATCGGCAGGCTTTGAGGCAAACAGATACGCCGGCAGGTCGATGTCTTCAATCACCGGTTTGGCCGCGACAATGGTCGCGCGCTCGACGCAGTTCTGCAGCTCACGGATATTGCCCGGCCAGTTGTAGGCCGCCATGGCCTGCAATGCCTCAGGGCTGAAGCCGGTGATGCGTTTGCCGGCGGTGGCGCTCAGGGTCTGGGCGAAGTGGCGGGCCAGGGGCACGATGTCTTCGGCGCGTTCGCGCAGGGCTGGCAAAGGAATTGGAAACACGTTGAGGCGGTAATACAGGTCTTCGCGAAATTCTTTGTTAGCCACCGCGTCCAGCAGGTTTTTGTTGGTGGCGGCGATCACCCGCACATCCACCTTGCGCTCGCGCGGGTCGCCCACCGGCTCGATCACCCGCTCCTGCAGGGCGCGCAAAATCTTGGCTTGCAACGCCAGCGGCATATCGCCGACTTCATCCAGGAACAACGTGCCCTTGTCGGCCTGCATAAAGCGCCCGACCCGGTCCGCCACGGCGCCGGTAAACGCGCCTTTGCGATGGCCGAACATTTCGCTTTCCAGCAGCCCTTCAGGAATGGCCGCGCAATTGACGGCCACGAACGGTTTGTCGGCACGGCTGCCATGCTTGTGGATGGCGCGGGCGACCATTTCCTTGCCCGTGCCGCTCTCGCCGGTCAGCAGGATGGTCGCGTTGCTGTCACGCACAGAGTCGATCGCGTGCAACACCTGGCGAAACGCCGGGCTGTCGCCCACCAGGCTGTCGAACTGCGCATGCTGGTCGAGTTCGGCACGCAGGCGCGCGTTGTCGCGCATGATGTCGCGAAATTGCAGGGCCTTGGCCACGGTGATGTCCAGCTCGTCGATATCGAACGGCTTGGCGATGTAGTCGTAGGCGCCATTGCGCATCGACTGCACGGCATTTTTCACCGTGCTGTAGGCGGTCATCACGATCACCGGCAAATCCGGAAAGCGCACCTTGATCTCCGCCAGCAGCGCCGGCCCGTCCATGCCGGGCATGCGCCAGTCGCTGATCACCAGGTCGATGTCTTCCTGCTCCAGCACTTTGAGCGCGTGCAAGCCGTTGCTGGCGGTGAACACCTGAATGCCGTTCTGGCTCAGGGCCGACGTTAGCAAGTCACAGAGTTTGGGCTCGTCGTCGACTACCAATACGTTATGCGTCATGACCTTCCTCATCGTCTCCGTCGTCTTCACCTTGAGCGGGAATGTACAGGCTGAAGGTGGCGCCGGCATCTTTCTCACTGGCACATTCAATGCTGCCGTCATGACTTTCCATGATCGAATAGACTTTCGCCAGGCCCAAGCCCGTGCCCGAAGCCTTGGTGGTGACGAATGGCGTGAAGATACGCTCAATCATATCCGCCGGGATGCCCTGGCCGGTGTCAGCAATGCTGATAACGGTGTTGTCGTCCACCGTGCGGATGCCCAGGGTCAGGCGCCCGCCTTCGGGCATCGCATCAATGGCGTTGAGTATCAGGTTCAGGCACGCCTGCTTGAGCTGTTTGGCATCTGCGTAAAGGGTTGCGCCCGGCGCCTGGTCGTCGATTTGCGCATCGATGTTGTGGGTGGACAACTCCGGGCTGCAGAAACCGAGAATCTCTTCCACCAACGGGCGTGCCGCCAGCATTACACGCAACGGCGGGTTGGGCTTGGCGAAATCGAGAAACTCGGTGATCAGGTCGTTGATACGGCTGACTTCGCTGATCACGTATTCCAGGTGACGCTTGTCGGTTTCCGGCAGGTCGGCGCGCCGGTGCAGCAGTTGGGTGGCGGTCTTGATGATGCCCAACGGGTTGCGAATTTCGTGGGCCAGGCCCATGGCAACTTCGCCCAGGGCGTGCAACCGGTCACGGCGGCGCAACTGGGCTTCGAGGTGATGCAACTCGCCCAGGCGCTCGGTCATGTGGTTGAAGGTGCTGCTCAGTTGCGCCAACTCATCGCCGCCGCTGACCAGCACACGGTGCTCATAATGGCCGGAGATCACCGCATTCACCCCTTCGGACAAATCCCGCAGCGGCTTGGTCAGGCGCCGCGACACCAGCACGCCTGCGCCCAGCGACAATGCGGAACTGAGCAGGAAAATCAGCACGAACAGGTTGCTCTGATTCACCAGGCCCACCAGGCTGGTATGGCGCAGCAGGCCGCTGAAGATCACGCCTTGCAGGTCGCCGGCGTCGTTGAAGATCGGCCAGTACAAACCGCTGTAATTGTTGGTGAACTGCTCACTCGGCTGCTTGGTGGCGCGCATGGCTTTCTCGACGTCCTTCGGGATGCGCGAAGGATGGTTTTCAAAACGCTGGGTCGAGAATATTTCGTTGAAACCCGTAGGGTTGGCCAGGTACAGGCGCAGGTCGAGGGAATGCACATCGGCCACGCTGGTGAGGAAGCTGCTGTCCAGGTAGGTGGCCACCAACAGCAGGTAGTCGACCCCCTCTTGATTGGTTTCGAACGTGGAGACCACAAGGCCGGTACTCACCCCCGCCACCTGCACGGTCTGCAGCACCGCGTTACTGGTCAGGTCGATCTGTTTGACGATGTCGTCGGAGGCGGTGCTGAACATCACCTTGTGGTCGCTGGTGCGAATCAGCGCGACCACGTCAATGTCGGTGGCGTCGGCAATGTCGGCGGTCAACCGGTCGTGCTTGGCCGCTTGCTTGCTCGAAGGCGGGCTGGTGTAGCGCAGGAACAGTTTGGCCATGCGCGCGTTGTCATGCAGGATGTCGCCGATTTCGTCCTTGACGATCTTGGTCGACTCTTGCAGCCAGATGCGCACGTTGCTGTCGAAAATCTGCGACAGCGTGGTGGCCGCCAACTCGGCCGCAATCATGGTGGGAATGACGCTGACCAGCCAAAACGCCAGCACCAGCTTGCGCTGGACGCTCCAGCGCGAAATGGCAAAGGGGCGAGCTTTTTGGCGGGTCTTGGAAATCATCAGGTTTCGCTTATCGCAGCAGCCATGGCGGGGTCGGAACGATCCGGTCGGAGAAACATTTTCACGAGTTTGAGCAGGCCGTTGACCAGCCGGTTGCGGTGGCGAAAGAACATGCTGTTGCCCTGGAACTCACACCCCAGGCGCAGCTTACTGGCATACCCTTCCTGGCCGCACTCGTACACGGGAATATTGTGTTGAATACAGTAGTCGACATTGGTCAGCCAACTGCGAAAGTACAGGTTGTATTCACGGCTGAATTCAATGTCATGCCCGAAAAACTTGTCGATCAAGCGGTGCTCGTCCAACAGGATCAGGTTGAAGGCTACCAGCCGCTCGTCCACCCAATAAAGAACACAGACCGCTCGCGCTTCAAGCCGCTCAAGGATGCCGGTGAAGTAGCTGGCGGGCAGGTGCTCAAACTGCAAGTCGGAGCGACTGAGCGTGCCTTCGTACAGGCGCATCACTTCAGGCAACACGTCATCAATGTTGTGCCGCCACTCCACCCGGGGGCCCGGCGCCCGCAGTTTGCGGCGCAGGTCCTTGCGGGTCGATTTGCACAACGAGCCCAGGTAGGCATCGATCGAGCCGTAAGGCACGCTCAATAACCCGCTGGGCAAACTCGGCATGCTTTGAAAGCCCGCAGCGCGGCAGCTGGCTGCCCAGTGCGGGTCTTTGGTCGGCACATCCTTGACCGCCACCAGGCCAATCCCGAATTCATTGGCATCCTCGCGTGCGGCCTGCAACAAGTGCTTGAGCAACAACGGGCGCCGCGCTTCGGGCACGCCACTGGCAATGCCTGCGTCACAACGCTCGGCCACCGGCGAGCCGATGGCATACAGCTGCAGCTGTAAAACACCCGGCCACAGTCGCTCCAGGCGCTCGGTAAAGCGCTTGCCGCTGCCCGACACCGTGGTGTCGAGGCGATAATCGGTGATAAACGCGGCGGCCACTGCCACCACCGTCCCCGCTTCGTAAACAGCCAGGTAACGCCATTTGAAATCGACGATGGCCGCGTTTTCCACGGCGACGTAATAGTCCCAATCCTCCAGGGCACCGGGGAAACAGTCGTTCCAGGCACTGCGCTGGATGGCCCGGATAGTCGAGAAGGCTTGGGCGGTGATCACGTCTTGTCCTTAGGCTCAGGCCCGCTGTCGATAATCTACGGGCGCCTGGACAACAGCGGCGTGTTGCTCGACAAACTCAGCACTCAACTCGATCACGCGCCGGTATTGCAGGTCGACAGTGATCATGTGGTAGCAGTTGTCCAGCAGGACCTTGGTCACGGGGCCGCCGAGGTGGCGTTCCACGTAATCGGCGTTCCAGCGGCTCGTGATGTCATCCTCGATGGAATGCAATACCAGCGCCGGTGCCTTGACCTCGGGCATTCGCTTCTTGACCACGGCGTTCATCCGGTGCAACTCGCGCACCGTGATGCCTTCCATGGTCAGCAAACCGGCCTCGCTGCTGTGCCCTTCCTTCATCTGGCGCTCGACGATTGCCCGCAGGCGTTCGTTCTTGATGCCGTAAGGCGGCTTCTCTTCGAAGCGGCAGATGTGCACGCCGAACGGGATTTTCATCAGCAATGGCGTCAGGAACGCCAGCTTGTGAATGCTCCAGCCGTCGTACTTCAAGGTCGTGGAATACATCAACAGCCCGGCGACTTGCCCCGGGTGCTCGGCGGCCACGTACATGGACATCACCGCGCCCATGGACAAGCCACCGACAAACACCTGTTCGTGGCGTTGCTTGACCTGTACGAAGGTCTTGCGCACGCCTTCGTACCAGTCCAGCCAGCCAGTGGCCTGCAAGTCACTGTTGTCGCCGCAGTGCCCGGCCAGGGTGGGCACGTACACCGTGCAGTTGCCCGCCTTGGCCAAACCCTTGGCCACCTGACGCAATTCCGTCGGGGTGCCGGTCAGGCCGTGGATCAACAGGATCCCGACCGGACCTTCACCGAGAACGAAGCCGGCATCACCTTCACCGAGGTCGATCCCGACGTTGTTCACCGTTTGGTTGCCCGCACCAGCAGTTGCTCAAGCAGCTTCAGGCCCAGGTCGATTTCCGGGTAGCTGATTTCCAGGGACGGTGCCAGGGTGATCACGTTTTTGTAGTAGCCGCCCACGTCGAGGATCAGGCCGAGTTTCTGACCGTCAACCACCATGTCGCCTTTCATGCCTTCTTCGACCATGTAATCCAGGGTCGCCTTGTCTGGCGTGAAGCCGTCCGGTCCGCAGATTTCGCAGCGCAGGGCCAGGCCCAGGCCGTCGACGTCGCCGATGATCGGGAAACGTTTCTGCAGGTCTTGCAGGCCTTCCAGGAAGTATTTGCCCTTGGCCATGACCATCGCGCCGTAGTCGACTTCGCTGGTCATCTTGAACATTTCCAGGCCTACCGCCGTCCCCAGTGGGTTGGAGGCGAAGGTGGAGTGGGTCGAACCTGGCGGGAAGATCTTCGGGTTGATCAACTCTTCACGGGCCCAGATGCCGCCCAGTGGGTTGAGGCCGTTGGTCAGCGCCTTGCCGAAGACGATCACGTCCGGTTGCACGTCGAAGTGTTCGATCGACCACAGCTTGCCGGTACGGTAGAAGCCCATCTGGATTTCATCCGACACCATCAGGATGCCGTGCTGATCAAGCACATGCTTGAGTTCGCGGTAGAAGTTCATCGGCGGGATCACGTAGCCGCCGGTGCCCTGGATCGGCTCGACGTAGAAGGCTGCGTATTCGCACTGGTTGGTCTTCGGGTCCCAGACGCCGTTGTATTCGGTCTCGAACAAACGGGCGAACTGCTGCACACAGTGGCTGCCGTACTCTTCTTTCGTCATGCCTTTAGGGCCACGGAAGTGGTACGGGAACGGGATGAAGTTGGCGCGCTCGCCAAAGTGGCCGTAGCGGCGACGGTAGCGGAAGCTGGAGGTGATCGACGAAGCGCCGAGGGTACGGCCGTGGTAGCCGCCTTCGAAGGCGAACATCAGGCTCTTGCCGTTGGAGGCGTTACGCACCACTTTCAACGAGTCTTCGATCGACTGCGAACCGCCGACGTTGAAGTGCACGCGACCGTCGAGGCCGAATTTCTTCTTGGCGTCGACCGCGATCATTTCCGACAGCTCGATCTTGCCTTTGTGCAGGTACTGGCTGGCGATTTGCGGCAGGGTATCGATCTGCTGTTTCAGCGCGTTGTTCAGGCGCGGGTTGGCGTAGCCGAAGTTGACGGCCGAGTACCACATTTGCAGGTCGAGGTAGGCCTGGTCTTCGGTGTCCCACACGTAGGAGCCTTCGCAACGGCTGAAAATACGCGGTGGCTCGATGTAGTGAACGGTGTCGCCGTAGGAGCAGTACTTGGCTTCTTTATCCAGAAGAATCTGGTCTTCGGCGGTAGCGATACGGATATCAGACATGATGGAAGAGTTCCTGATTGTCAGCAGCAGTAAAGTGGGTGGCGTTGGCGGCGGTGCCCTGAGGGAGCTTGGCCAGCAGCGCAGGCAGTTCGGCAAAGGTGTCGAAGCGCGCGTGAGGAATGTTGTTGGCTTCGCAATACTTGGCGAGGCTGCCTTTGGCGAAGACGAAATCGGCGGTCGAGGCCACGCACATGTCGGACTTGCCGTCACCGATCACCAGCACGCGCTTGTTGCGCGGGGTGGATTTGCACTTGCAGTTGCCGGATGCGGCACGGCAGGCATCGCTGGAATACGGGAAGTCGATGCGCCAGCTGTTCTGGTCAACCTGGCGCAGGCGGTTGGCGAGGATCGGCAACAAGGTCACGTAGTTGCGCGACAGGATGCGCGCGATGCCTTGCTCGATGCCGTCGCTGACCACTTCAATGGTCGCGCCCAGGCCCATGACGTGGTCGACGAAATCCGGGAAGTCCGGGTCGATCTCGACGCTGTCGAAGTAGGCCAGCAGTTCAGCCGGGGTCGCCTTGATCAGCGACAGTTGGCGGCTCAGGCATTCGCGGGAACCGATGTGCCCATCCAGCCACTCCTGCTCGATGGTTTCCCACTCGGGGCCGGCGAAGCGTTGGAGGACGTTGTCGATGACGTCGGTGGGGGTGATGGTCCCGTCGAAGTCGCACACGATATGCCAATGGATCATTGCCTTTCCTTGAGTTGGAGGGCTTGAAGAGGAACGCGCTGTTTGCGCTTGCTACAGGGGTATAGCAGGGACTGTGCCAAGTGCTTAAAGCCCAGCGGGGCTGGGGTTTTGGCTGATAACCAGGAGAACTTGTGTCGCAGGAGCTACAATTTTTGTAGCTTGCTACAAACAAGATGAGTGCTTGCGTCAGGGATGCCCTTCGCGCGTGAATGCGCGCAGGTTCAGATAAGGAAACCGCTCAATGTTCAAGGTTACTTCTGCTGTATTAGCGGGCTTGCTGGGTTTTTTGGGGATTTCCAACTCAGCATTGGCCGACGGCATCACCGGTGAAGTGGGCGCGGGCGTCAGCTATCAACCTCACGACCCTACCGGCAGCCGCTACGAAACACGGCCCATCCCCTATTTCGACCTGGACTGGGGCAGTGTCAGCCTGGGCACCGACGATGGTCTGACCTGGAGTGCCCTCAATACCAACGGGTTCACCGCCGGCCCCTACATCAACTATCTGCCGGGCCGCACGGCCAATGGCTCGCTGCGTGGCTTGCGCGATGTGCCGGACATGGCCGAAGTCGGTGGTTTCATCCAGTACGCCCCGGCCGAGTTCTGGCGCGTGTACGCGCAGGTCGGCCAGGCTGTCGGCGGCGCTCGCGATCAAAGTGGGGTGTTGGGCAAGCTCGGCGGTGAGCTGGGCTACCCGCTGGGCGGCGGCATTATCGGCAGCACCGGCTTGATGGCGCATTTTGCCGATGCTCGGCAGACGCAGACGTTTTTCGGGGTCGACGATAAGGAGTCTGCGGCTTCGGGGATTCGTGCGTATAACGCCAGTGCGGGTTTTCAGAACCTGACGTTGACGCAGAGTTTTGAGTTTCCCTTGGCGGCTCACTGGTCGCTGTTGACCAGCGCCAGTTGGACACACCTGGTGGGGTCGGCGGCCAACAGCAGCATCGTCAGGGAGACTGGGGATGTGAATCAGGGGCAGGTGCAGACGGCGATCAGCTATAAGTTTGAGTGACGGCTTTTGGGGGGGCATATCCGTTATTTGGGTGATGGCTTCAATGGGTTCCGCTTTTACAGCGGGTCACTTTCGAAAAGCGCGAAAGTAACCAAAGCGCTCTTGCCCCTCCACTCGGTGCCTCGCCTAGGCTCGGCATGCCCGCACTCCGGCTTGAATCCGTGGGCCGCCGCCACGCGCCATCCATGGCGCGGGGCGGCTAACCCGGCATCCTTGCCGGGTTACCCACGGATTCAAGCCTGC
>NZ_JBARTQ010000078.1:0-2414 GCF_049645325.1 Pseudomonas sp.
TTTTTTCCCTTGATTTTTCGATGGCGAATACCTTGATCCGGTAAGCCAGCGTCGATGGTTTGACGCCCAGCCGCTCGGCGGCACCACCCGGCCCGGAGATTTTCCACCCCGAGGCCTCCAGCACCCGCAGCAGATTTTCCCTTTCATGCTCGCGCCGCTCGGTCTCGGTCTGGAAATCCCGATCAGGTTCGACAACGTTTGCAGTCCGCTCCCTACCCGCCGGAATCTCCGGCATGGCCAGGTCCAGCCTTAAACGATCCCCCGATGACAATATCACCGCTCGTTCGATCACGTTCTTCAGCTCCCGCACATTGCCGGGCCAGTGGTGCGCCAGGAGCGAGTCGGCGCCCCGCTGCGTCAGCGTTAGCGGCGCCTTACCCAGTTCGCCGCAGATCAAGCCAATGAAATGCATCGCCAGCGGCACGATGTCGCTGCGGCGTTGCCGCAACGGCGGCACATCGATGGGGAATACGCACAGGCGGTAGAACAAATCCTGCCGGAAGTTGCCGGCCTCGACCCCGGCCTGTAAGTCCCGGTTGGTGGCCGCCACCACGCGCACATCCACCTTGATGGTCTGCTCGTCACCCACCCGCTCGAACTCGCCTTCCTGCAGCGCGCGCAGCAGCTTGCCCTGCTGTTCAGGCGGTATTTCGCCAACCTCGTCCAGGAACAGGGTGCCACCGTTGGCCAGTTGCATTCTTCCCACCCGGTCTTTGTGCGCGCCGGTGAAAGCGCCTTTCACGTGGCCAAAAAATTCACTCTCGAACAGCTCTCGGGGGATGGAGGCACAGTTGACCTTCACCAATGGCGCCCCGGCGCGCGGGCTGCGCCGGTGGATGGCACGGGCGATCATTTCCTTGCCGACACCCGACTCGCCATTGACCAGCACGCTGGCTGTCGTCGCCGCTACCGCCTCGATCTGTGCGAAGGTGCGTTTCAGCGCTTGCGAGTCGCCGATGATCTCCCCGAAGTTGGCGTTGATGTTGATCTCGTCGCGCAAGTAGTCACGCTCCTGCTCCAGCATCTCCTTCAGGTACTTGATCTGCTGGTATGCGGCCTCACGCTGACGCTCCATTTCCTTGCGCGCGGTGATGTCGCGAAACACCACCACCGCGCCGCAGATGCCGCCGTCTTCGATAATCGGCGTGGAGGTGTATTCCACCGGCACGCTGGAACCGTCGGTGCGCCAGAACACCTCATGATCCACCTGGTGTACCTGGCCATCCCTGATGGCGGCGTAGATAGGGCACTCCTCGCGCGGGTAGGGCGAGCCATCGGCATGTGAATGATGGTGGATGTCATGCAGCGGCTGGCCGACTACGTCATCTGCGCGCCAGCCCAGGATGCGCTCGGCGGCCTTGTTCACGAAGGTGGTATTGCCGTTGGCGTCCAGCCCGTACACGCCCTCACCGGCGGCATCGAGGATCAGTGAATGCATGTTCTCCAGTCGTTCGAGCTGCCTGGTGCCAGTATTTTTTTCCTTGCTCATCCGGATTCTCGGGTGCAATCAATTTCACAAATATTTGTGAATCATCTCACAGAAATTTGTGATTCACAAATTTTCGTGACCCTTGGAAATTACCTATCTATTTGATTTTCCAAGTTTTCAGTGTTTGGCACGAATACTGCAGCTATAGGGGTAACACGAAGTTGAGAGGATGGATAAATGAACAACACGAATAAAGCAATCGAAGAACTTGACGCGAGAGATATTGAGAAAGTCTTTGAGCGATTTGCGCAAAGCAGGGTGCACTACACGGCTCCGGTATCGGGCAGGATGAGTCTTGCTGGAGCGTTCCTGGTGCTGCTGGTCCTGGCAATCGCCAGTTTCGATGCACATGCGCAACTGCCTGACCCGGGCATGGAGATTGATCCATCACGGACCGCCGTACTTATCACGGACCCGCAGAATGACTTTCTCAGTCCACAAGGCGTGACCTGGGGCGTGGTCGGCAAAAGCGTTACTGAAAACAACACGGTTGAAAACATCGAGAGCCTGATGAAGGCCGCCAAGGCCAACGACCTGCCGCTGTTCATTTCGCCGCACTATTACTACCCCACCGACCATGGCTGGCAATTCGAAGGCGCACTGGAAGCGCTGATGCACAAGATCGGCATGTTCGACCGCAAGGGCCCACTCACACTGGAGGGCTTCGAAGGCTCCGGTGCCGACTGGCTGGAACGCTACAAGCCGCTGATCAACGACGGCAAGACCATCGTCTCCAATCCGCACAAGGTCTACGGCCCGGAAACCAACGACCTGGTGCTGCAACTGCGCAAGCGCGGTATCGACAAGGTCATCCTGGGCGGCATGTCGGCCAACCTGTGCACCGAGTCACATATGCGCGAACTGATGGAGCAGGGTTTCGAAGTGGCCGTGGTTTCTGACGCCACAGCAGCTGCCCAGGTTGCAG
>NZ_JBARTQ010000079.1:0-3371 GCF_049645325.1 Pseudomonas sp.
TAATCGAACTCTGTAATGGCGGAACTTCACATGCAATTTCAACATTTCGATTTGAATCTCCTGCGCTCCCTCGATGCTTTTCTTACCGAACGCAACGTCACCCGCGCAGCCGAAAGGCTCTTCGTCACGCAACAAGCGATGAGCGCTTCACTGCGCCGCTTGCGCGAACATTTCGATGATGAACTCTTGGTGCGTGTCGGTCGCAATTTCGAACTGACACCTCTGGCAACAGCGTTGATGGAACCGGTGAAAACCTCGTTATCGAGCATTCAAACGGCACTGCAAGTTCGACCGAAGTTCGACCCGAAAACCGAGCAACGACACTTCAAAGTGGCAATGACGGATTACGCGGCAATGGTGCTGATGCCGAGCGTGCTGCGTCTGCTGCTGCAATCTGCACCGCATACAGTGATTCATGTTGAGCGTCTGGATGCCGACAGTTACAACCGTCTGGAGCGTGGCGATCTGGACTTTTGCGTGGGTCTGATCGACTGGGACAACCACAAGGTTTACAAACCCAGCGAACATTTTCGGATCGAAGGCTTGTTCCGTGATGACTTTGTCTGTGTTGTCGACCCTGCGCATTTCGACGCGACCAATGACATCACGCTGGAACAGTACATTGGTGCGCCGCATGGCCAGGTGTCGTTTGGCAGCGATTGGCGCACTTTGATTGATCGCGGCTGGCTGCGTGCCGGCATCGAACCGCGCATCGTCACCAAGGCGCCAAGCTTTTCCAGCCTGATCATGATGCTGCCTGGCACACCGCTGGTTGCGACTATTCATCGCCGAATGGCACAAGCCATGGCCCACGCGCTGAATCTGAAAATCATGGAGTGCCCGATTGAAATCAGACCGCTGGAAGAGTCGCTGGTGTGGCTGGACCGCAATGACTCGGATCCTGGACACAGTTTTATCCGAGATCTGTTCAAGGATGCGGGTCGGAAAATCTGATATCCCGACCAATGAAAAAGCCGTCTTTCGACGGCTTTTTTTGCGACTGTAATACGGCTTAGAAGTTGAACAACAATCCCAACTTGAACGTCAGCGCGTGGTTGATATCGGCAGTAAACGAAGGATCTTTGGTGTACCCCACGGCTGAAGACAGATAGACGCCGCGGGTAACGTGCATCGCATATGCCGCCGTAGCGCTCAATTGCGTAGAGGCAGTGTCGATTCTGCGGGCGGCCAACGTATCCTGGGCTTCCTGACTGAACACGTTTTTGCCTACGACAAAGGAAACCTTGTCCAAGGGACGCGACTTGAACGGGCCATAGTAGTACATGCGCGCCTCATAGTTCTGGGTGTACAGGTTGACATCGGAAGGCGCGTACATCGCCGATGCACCTACATAGAGACCATGAACCGGAATGCTCTTGTCGGGCTGAGTGACTTGGTAGTCCGCCAGTGCCCAGTAGGCTTTGTTGGATTCTTCGCCACCTTCAAAGGCTTTATATTTGGTCGGGTTCGAGACACCGCCCGCACGAACCCACAGCCGGTTACCGCCTGGTGTAGGTTTGCGATCTATACCCACTTCACTGACGTAAAGAACTTTGGCGTCTTCCATCGAAGCATCCAGACCGATGCCGTTGTTCTCGACTTCATACACCCGCCCATTCGGCGAAACGCTGCGCTGCACGCCACCGCGCGCATAGAAACCATCCTCGCCCTTATAGGCCAGGTTGACCATCGGCGGCGTGGTTACCGGATCACTCAAACCGGCCTCTACCGGGATCACCGAACCGAGGGTATTGGTCAGCGTCGCGTCACCACCGGTGAATAAACCGACATAGGTATACAAGTTCGGCTCGAAACCTGCCTTCAACTCAACTTTCTTGTCGAGAAAAGTTTGAAAGTAACTCAGGCAGGCGACCGCCGTGTTGTTCGGTGGGTTGCCTGCAACAGAAGAGTTGGTCGAGTTTACGCACGCCATGATCTTGGAGTTCGGCAGCCCCAAGTCGTCCAGACCATAAACAAAGTCAATAAAGTAGGTACCGGCCATTAAATCGCCGCCCTGCCCGACATAACTGTCTTTGGGTTTATTGTTGTTCTGATTAAAGTCAGTGATGCCGTTAATCACAATACGTGGCTCAATGCCGATATTGTGTTTAGCCAACTCACTGCGCCAACTGCCGCTGTCCGCCAGGATAGAGTCCTGTAACGGCGGGAACCGGGTCGTCAAGCCTTGGGCTTGCCATGTCAGTGAGTTGATTTTCGCCCACTCGGCATCACTGGTTTGTCCATCTGCTGCCAGGCCCAGACCCGCATAGCACGTCAAGGCTGCACCGGCCGCGCAGCAATACGCCAAATTCTTCATACAACTCCCCTATTATTTTTGTGATAAGGATGTCTTCAAAGACAAACATTTATTTTTTTGGATTTATTAATCAGAACTTGAAGCCATCCATGGGCCTCTGTCACTAAAACGGGAACTTCGCGTTCATATAACGAGCGCTTATCGAATAGTCTCGTTTCAGCCGGGACTTGGGAAATCACATGTGCTTGTTGATGGCATCAGCCTTACTTGTGACTGACCGCTACTGAAACAATGGCGAATGAATAATATGTGGTGAGAGAGCTTGCTCTCACACCTCAGGTCGGCGTCACGGGATTAGAGAACGTTGCTCAGATCGAGCTGTACGATGCGCGCAGCTTCTTCGTGGCTCACACCCAGGCCTCGAAGCACGTATTGCACTGCGCTTTCAACGGCAGACACAGGACGAGTCCCGGTCAAAACCTGACGTAGTAGAAACAGCATGCCGCCAATAATGCAGTCCACTGTGGCATCGACATCCACAACGTCAAAGTCGTTGGACTCGTTGCCGATCCTGATGTCACGCGCCAAGGGTTTACCCATGATCGCCAGCATGTCGTTGATGCTGTAAATCGAGTACACCAGAAACCAGCCCCAGATCGGGTCGCAAATTCCACGGTGTACGCAGAGACGGAAATTGGTGCCGACGATCTCGGCGATGCCGGTGGTCGGAGTGACAGCAGCTTCAAACGCTTCGACCAGCAACTGCGCGTCGTCGATAAACACCGCGCGGGCGATTTCTTCCTTGCTGGAGAAGTAGTTGTAGAACGAACCGAAGGACAGCTCGGCCTCTTCGGTGATGTCGTTGATCGTCGTTGCTTCGATGCCCTTGCCGGCCATGACGGTGCGCGCCGCACGCAAGAGTTTGTTGCGCGTGCGCAGTCGGGCTTTCTCATTGATGCGCGGCTTTTTGACTTCCGTCGTCGGCACAGCATCATCAGCGACTTTTTCTGGCGAGGGGGCAGCGGTTTTTGAGCGCTTTGGCGATCGCGGTGAAGGCGCTGCTATTTCATTCATTGGGGTGACCGAGAGGTGACTTTTTCAATGGGGCCAAGCA
>NZ_JBARTQ010000080.1:0-12549 GCF_049645325.1 Pseudomonas sp.
GCCCTTTGCTTACTTTGGGGCTTTTCCAAAGTGAGCCGCCGTAAGGGCGGAACCCTAAGCAGCCATCACCCAAATAACGGATATACCCCCACCACGCCCCCCTAAGGCAACACTGTCCAGATCGCAAACCCGGCATACCAAAGCACCGCCGCACGCAGCAGCAACTCCCACAACCGATCCAGACTGTTGATACCGTCAGCCCCCACCACCGGCGCGGGAATTTCCGCCGCCACCAAACCGACTTTTTCCACCAATTGCGCCGCGCTGATATCCCAGCTCAGCAACTCATGCAACATCACCCGCCCGACCGCAACAAAATTGCCCACCAACGCAAAACTCGCCGCCAAAAGCCGCACCGGCAGCCAGTCAAACGCATGACGCAACTGCCCGGCACGCTCAGCCACCAGCGGGTTCTGACTGTGCTCACTGGCCAGCGCCAACAAACGATACGCCAGGGCCGCCACCGGCCCCAGCAGGAAATACCAGAAAATCACCGCAAAAAAACTTTGATAGGCCTGCCACAACAGATGCCCCTGAACACGCTCCAGCAGTTGCTCCCCGCTGTCAGCCGCAATCTTCAGGTCGCGCTCAGCCACATGTTCAGCCGCCTGTAAGTCACCACGGCGCCACGCATCACGAAACGGCCCAAGCCCTGCCAACAGATCACCACGCCCCAGGCTATAAATCACCACCAGCAAGTGCACCGGCAGCGCCAACAAGCCATAAGCCACCGGCTCCAGTACCAACAGCAGCAGCCCCAACAAGGCCACCGGCAACAACACCAGTACGACAAGGATCAACCAAGGCCGCTTGCCCATGCGCGGGCTTGATTCCAACTTGGCCAGCTCCCGCAACCATCCGCCGTCGCGCTGCAACCGCAGGCGCAAGGCCGAGAACTTCTCGATCCACACTGCCAGCACCAACACCAGGAAACTCATCGTGCGTGTCCTCCATCCTGCAGGGCGCTGCGAAAGCGCGTCCAATCAAAAGCCGGGCCCGGGTCGGTCTTGCGTCCCGGTGCGATGTCACTATGACCGCAAATGCGCGGGTGGGTGATGCTCGGGTAAGCCGCCAACAGCTGGCGCGTCAGCTCGATCAGTGACGCATATTGAGCCTCGGTAAACGGCAGCTCGTCGGTGCCTTCCAGCTCAATCCCCAGCGAGAAATCATTGCAGACCTCGCGCCCCTCGAAGCTGGACACCCCGGCATGCCAGGCGCGGTCCCGGCAGGACACAAACTGCGTGACCTTACCGTCGCGCTCAATCAGAAAATGCGCTGACACCCGTAGGTCGGCAATCCCTTCAAAGTAGGGATGCTCCGTGACATCCAGGTGATTCTGGAAAAATTCCTGCACCTTGCCGGTAGCGAACTGCGCCGGGGGCAGGCTGATGTTATGCACCACCAACAGTGAGATTTCGCCTGTGGGGCGCTCGTTGAAGTTGGGCGAAGGGCAATGAACAATGCCCTGGCACCAACCGCTGATGGGGTCCAACTGCATACAGGATCCTGAAATGAGACGAGGTGTTACCAGTATGCCGCGTTCAGCCCTGTGGTTGCGATCACTTGCCGCGATTGAGTTGACGCAGGTTGCCAATCACGGCGGCCAGTGCACGGTCGAACAGCAGCCCATCGTCCACGCTGCGCAGTGCGCCACGCTTGAACGCCCTGGCCAACTGAACGGCACTGTCCTCTCGAACTTTGAGCCCGGCACGGCTGACAAAAATATAGCTATTGGCTGGAGCCATGATCGCCGTCAGCTTGCCGCGCAGGGCGGTTGTTTCGTCCGACCGGAATTCAAACCAGCCGCCAATGCGCATCTGGTAAGCCTTCAGCAAGTCGGGATCATCACCCGGCAGTTGCTCGATTGAACCCGGTGATTCGCTATTGAGCACAAACGGCTCACTCACCTCGATCAACGTGTCGACGCAGTCGCCTTCAATAGAATGCGCATGCATCGCCTGCAAGCGCACAAAAAAATCACGGGTGCTGAAAGGATCGAACGCTGCGCTAGTCAACCCGTCACGCAATGCCTTGAGCAGCCCGGGCAGCTGCTCCAGCAGGTGCCGGCCCGCCTCGGTGTCTTTTTGCAGGCCCACACTCCAGATCAACTCGTCCATGGTGCGCAGCCCTGCCTGCCACTGCACCGACTGTTCGCCGTGCTTGAGGCTGGCCAACAACAGCACCTGGCTCCAGGCCTGGTGGAGAAACTGCACCACGGCCTGCGGCAATCGCTTGCCCAGCAGCCGCCGGTTGAGCACGTCGGCCACGCGCTGGCGCGCAGCGTCAGTGCGCACGCGCCCTTCCTCGGCCTCATAGGTGTGCTGTTCAAGCAACTCACTGCGGCGCCGCTCATCGGCAGTAAACACGGTGAACTGCGCCAGCAACTGGGAAAAGATTGCCTGATCCTCGACGAATTCATTGAGCAAACGCTGCACCACCTGCTCAATGCGCCGGTACAGGCTGTCACGCTGATAGTCGTCGCACGGGCTCCAGCCAATCACTGCGGCGGCGATTTCATTGAGCAAACGCCGGGCGGGATGCGCGGAGCGGCTGAAAAAGCTCTTGTCCAGCACCGCTACCTTCAACAATGGAATCTGCAGGCGAGCGATCAGGGCCTTGAAAGCATCAGGCACGCTGCGGTCATCAAGGATGAACTCAAACAGCAACGCGACCAGGTTGATCGCGTCCTCATCGGCGTCCTCCACCACGCGGGATTTACCGCTCTTGACGCTGACACGGGTCAAGAGTTGTTCGAGCTGGTTGCGCAGGTCGAAATCGTCCTCGGCCTCAGGCTCCGGCACGTATTGCTGCAGATGGGACAGCAGGCGCAGCAGGTCGCGGCTGGCAATGGGGTACGGTTCGGCGCTGGCTTCAAGGGTAGGCGCAACGCTGCCGCGCACAACCGCCAAGAGTTTCTGCAAGGCGGCAAACGCTTCCTGGCCATTCTCGTCAAACGGCGGTTCGACGTCCGGCGGGCTGCCCTCTTGCTGTTGTTCCCGGGCTGCACGCCCACCCGGGCGACGCGACGGCACGGCCTTGAGTTCGGGTAAAACCCCGGTGGCGACCAGCAACTGGTTGGCTTCGCCGAACAGTTGGTCAGCGTCGCTGAGGACGTATTTTTCGAAGAGTTTGAGCATGATCAGCTTGACGCGGATTTCCACACCCAGGCTGCGCCCCGCGCGCAAAAAGAACTCACACAACAGCGCCGGTCCCAACGGGTTATCGCGCTCATCCAGCGACGTGCCCAACACCGCGCTCAAGCGTGCGCCAAGTTGCGCCAACGCCAGGCCATCGCGATGGCGCACCCGGCCGAGCATGGCCTCCAGCGCCACGGCTTTTTCCAGGTCATCACTGGAGGTACCCGGCGCAGCTTCGTAAGACATCACCGGCACCATGTGCGCCTCGCCGCGCACGGTCTGGCCGAGGTTGGCGAACGCAGCAAACAGTTGCTCCATGAACACGCGCTCGAAATTCTTGCGCTTGAGGCGCAAGTCACGCATGGCTTCAAAGAAAATATGGTGGTCGACGTTGCTGCGGGCTTTGTCGGCCATTTCGAACAGGGTGTCGTCGGCGTTATCAAACAGTTCCTGCAGACCTTGCTGCAACTGCTGTGCAGCCTTGTCGCGAACCTGCAGCAGCACCACCGGCAGTCGCGCAAGCGGCGATGGCGTGGCCTGTGCCTTGTTGATGGGCACCACCTTTCCGTCAATGTGCATCCTGGCCTCCTGAAACGGCGGTGTTGGGGTGGGGAACGAACAGGTACAGGCCCAATGAAGGACTGCTAAAACCGGTTATCACCAGGACGTCAAAGCTATGACGCCAATTGCAAGGCGCGAGATTATCTTGCAAATGAGGTCAGTTGCGCCAGCAAACTCTGCCACCGCGCTGTAAATGAGTAGGGAGTCTGGGTTCGACGGCGCACAGCCCCTATAATCGAGGCACTTTGTTTGTGGAGCCTGTTATGCCGAATCTCCGTCTTGCCGACCTCACCGCCGAAATCGAAGCCAACGTGCGCCGCGCACTGCTGGAAGACATCGGCAGCGGCGACATCACTGCGCAGCTGATCCCGGCCGAACGGCTGGCCAAAGCCACGATCATCACCCGCGACGCCGCCGTTATTGCCGGTACAGCCTGGGTGGATGCGGTATTTCGCCAGCTCGACCCACGGGTCGCGGTGCATTGGCAGGTGGCCGACGGCGAGCGGGTCAGCCCCAACCAGGTGCTGTTTCACCTTGAAGGCCCGGCCCGTTCGCTGCTCAGCGGGGAGCGTTGCGCGCTGAACTTCCTGCAGATGCTGTCAGGTGTCGCCACGCGCGCCCAGTACCTGGCGGACTTTGTCGCCAGCACCCAGGTCAAGTTGCTGGACACCCGCAAAACCCTGCCGGGCCTGCGCCTGGCGCAGAAATACGCCGTGACGTGTGGCGGGTGCCACAACCACCGCATCGGTTTGTATGACGCGTTCCTGATCAAGGAAAACCATATCGCTGCGTGTGGCGGTATTGCCCAGGCGATTACAGCCGCCCACAAGATCGCGCCAGGCAAGCTGGTGGAAATCGAAGTGGAAAGTCTGGAGGAACTGCGCGAAGCACTGGCGGCGGGCGCCGACATCATCATGCTCGACGAATTGAGCCTGGATGACATGCGTGAAGCCGTGCGCTTGAACGCCGGCAAGGCCAAGCTGGAAGCCAGCGGCGGCATCAACGAGACCACCCTGCTGCCCATCGCGCAAACCGGCGTGGACTACATCTCCATCGGTGCAATGACCAAGGATGTGAAGGCGGTGGATTTGTCGATGCGCCTGAGCATCTGAGGTCGGCAGGAGCGAGAGCGCACTCGGTGCACCCTCGCATCTACCTGGAAAGCGACTCAGATCGCGAGATTGTTCATCCCGCAATACTCGTTCCAATCGACGCCCAGCACCTCGGCAGCCTCCTTGTGCAAGGCGAGGCGTGCCGCCTCGAACGCTTCGGGGGTGGAGGTGTACTTGAGGGTCAGCTCCCAAGGCTGCAGGCCCTGGGCCTCGGCCTCATCCTCAAATGACCATTGGATCTGGTCCCTTTGATCATCGGCACTCAGGTCCTTGATCTCATCCAGCAGTTCCGGCGACTCAGCAACGTACTTCTTGAGGGCGGCTTCGTGGCGCGCTTCCTGGGTCATTTCTTGTGCGGTCATGTTTGTTCTCTTAGATCAAGGAATGGGGATGCATCTGGGTCATCAAGGTTGCGCAGATACAAAAGAGTGGGCACGAATGCCGCCTCGTCTGGCCTTCAGAACCATTCTGGGATCATCTGAAAACGTTGCCTTTGAAACAGTGTTGCCTCTGTGCCCGAGACAGGAGTCGAACCTGCGACCTTCGCGTTACGAGTGCGCTGCTCTACCAACTGAGCTACACGGGCGGTGGGCTAAAGCTAGCACCGCATTGGGCATGCGGCAACTAACTCGCCTACCGCCCGGCAGCCGTCATGCGCCGTCGGCGCCGCAGCCTTTGGCAACGTATTGCGCATCCGCCGTGGTGGCGCATTTCCAGCCCGTGGTAGCGCTGCGCGTCAAGGTGATGGTTTTGCCCAGCACGGGCGCCGGCGCATCGAGGATTTCACAACTGATGGACCCGGCGCCGGTGGCCACGTCCCCGGCCACGCTGATCGCGCAATTGGCGGTCGGGCTGGTGCCGCCGATCAAGGCAAGCGTCGGCACTGTGCCCTGGTTGAGCGTGTCCTCGTAACCTGCCTTCAGCGCTGAAATTTCAGCCAGCCCCGCCGTAAACTTGGCCTTGGCCTGGTGCTTGGTGTACATCGGCAAGCCGATGGTGGCCAAAATGCCGATGATTGCCACGACGATCAACAACTCGATCAAGGTAAAGCCTTTCTGACGCATCACATTCACTCTCCAGAAATAAAACCCATGACAGGGCGCGTCCTGCGCCCCGCAATTTGCAGCGGCGCCAGTGTACTCATCCTCGGGCGGCCAATCGCGCCCAAGACGCACAATCTGACATTTTATCGTGCGTGAAGCGCCTGCCCAACTCCGTCGCCTGACTAAGCTATAAATCTTCCACTACCGGTGTGCGGGCACGTGCCATGAATGACGCTTCAACGATCTACGCCTGGGAAGGCACCAACCGCAAAGGCCGCAGGGTATCCGGGCAAACCGCGGGGCATAGCCTTGCGCTGATCAAGGCCCATTTGCGCCAGCAAGGGATCTTCCCCGGCCGCGTACGCAAGCAGTCCCCACGATTGCCACGCTTCGCATCGCCGATAAAACCCGCCGATATTGCGCTGTTTACCCGCCAGCTGGCGACATTGCTGCGCGCAGGCATACCGCTGCTGCAAGCCTTCGACATCATCCGCGAAGGCATCGACCACCGCCTGATGCGCGAGCTGGTCCAAGACTTGAAACGCGAAGTCGCCGGCGGCAATAACCTGTCGGCGGGGCTGCGCAAACACCCGCGCTATTTCGACGACCTGTATTGCAACCTGATTGCCGCCGGAGAGCAGGCCGGGGCTCTGGAAACGCTGCTGGAACGGGTGGCGATTCATCTGGAAAAAAGCCAGCAGTTGAAAGCACGAATCAAGAAGGCCATGACCTACCCGATCGCCGTCATCGTGGTCGCCTGCCTGGTCAGCTCGGTCCTGTTGATCCACGTGGTGCCGCAGTTCCAGAACCTGTTTGCCGGGGTTAACGGCAAACTGCCCGGCATCACGCTGAGTATCATCGCCTTGTCCGAGTTCCTGCAACGCAGTTGGTGGCTGCTTGCGCCAGGCCTGGCAGCCGTATTTTTCGGGCTTCGACATGCTTACCGTAAATCCCCTGGACTGCGTCACTGGATGGACGCCGGTTTGTTGAACACGCCCCTGGCAGGCACACTGCTGAGAAAATCCGCCGTTGCCCGCTACGCGCGCACCCTCTCGACGACCTTTGCGGCGGGCGTGCCATTGCTGCAGGCGCTTGAATCCGTGGCCGGTGCGACGGGCAATGGGGTGTTCAGACAGGCGATCGAACATATGCGTCACGATGTATCCACAGGCATGCAGTTGAATCAATCCATGGCCGGCAGCGGCCTGTTTCCCGGCATGGCGATCCAGATGACGGCAATTGGTGAAGAATCGGGCACCCTCGACCGCATGCTGGAAAAGGTTGCCAACCACTACGAGGCCGACGTGGAACACGTGGTCGATAACCTCACCAGCCTGATGGAGCCTCTGATCATGGTGGTGCTGGGCGGCATCGTTGGCGTCCTGGTCATCGCCATGTACTTGCCGGTCTTCCAGTTGGGTACGGCATTTTGAGCCTGTTGCTGAGTGAACGACCGTGGCTCTTCGTGGCGACGGCGCTGGTGCTGGGCCTGATCGTCGGCAGCTTCCTCAACGTGCTGGCGTGGCGCCTGCCGAAAATGCTGGAGCGTGAATGGCGCGCCCAGGCCCAGGAAATCCTTGGTTTTCCGGCTGATCCCGCGGGGCCCGTTTACAACCTCGCACAGCCCAACTCCTGCTGCCCGCAGTGCAACCAGCCGATTCGCCCTTGGGAAAATATTCCACTGCTTAGCTACGTGTTGCTCAGGGGGCGTTGCGCGCACTGCCGCGAACCTATCAGCGCCCGTTACCCCCTCACAGAACTCGCATGCGCGCTGATTTCAGCCATGGTGGCCTGGCATTTCGGCGTTGGCTGGGAAGCAGGCGCGGTGCTGCTGTTGAGTTGGGGGTTGCTAGCGATGAGCCTGATTGATGTGGAACATCAATTGCTGCCGGATGCGCTGGTGCTGCCACTGCTCTGGCTGGGTCTGATCGGTAACAGCTTCGGCTTGCTGACGAGCCTGCCCGATGCGCTATGGGGCGCGGTCATCGGTTATATGAGCCTGTGGACGGTGTTCTGGCTGTTCAAACTGGTCACCGGCAAGGACGGAATGGGCCATGGCGACTTCAAGTTACTGGCCCTGCTCGGCGCCTGGGGTGGTTGGCAGATCCTGCCGATGACACTGCTGATGGCTTCGTTGCTCGGGGTGTTTGCCGGGCTGATACTGATGCGCTTGCGCCAGTCCCAGGCATCGACACCGATGCCATTTGGTCCGTGCCTGGCAATTGCCGGCTGGATTGCATTGCTCTGGGGTGGTCAAATAACCGACTTCTATTTGCAGTCTGTCGGTTTCAGATGACCACTTCTGTTGCAACACCCTGGATTCTTGGCCTCACCGGCGGCATCGGCAGCGGTAAAAGCGCTGCCGCCCAGCACTTTATCGACTTGGGCATCGACCTGGTCGACGCCGACCATGCCGCTCGCTGGGTAGTTGAGCCTGGCCGTCCGGCCTTGGCGCGCATCGCCGAGCATTTCGGTGAAGGCGTGCTGCAACCCGACGGCCAGCTGGACCGCGCCGCGTTGCGCAAGTTGATCTTTGAAGTGCCCGAAGAACGCCGCTGGCTGGAGGCCTTGCTGCACCCGCTGATTGGCGAGGAAATTCGCAGCCACCTGGCGCGCGCGCGTTCGCCTTACGCGATCCTGGTATCGCCGCTGCTGATCGAATCCGGCCAGTACAGCATGACCCAGCGCATCCTGGTGATCGACGTGCCGCAATCGCTGCAGATTCAGCGTACCCTGCTGCGCGACGGCATCAGCGAGCAACAGGTGCAGGCGATACTCAAGGCACAATCCAGCCGCGAAGACCGCCTGAACCATGCCGATGACGTGCTGGTCAATGACAAGGACCTCGCCTGGCTGCACAGCGAAGTCGAGCGACTGCACCACTTTTACCTTACTTTGCGTGGAGGCCGATCATGAGCCAACCCTTGACCGTCGACTGCCCAACCTGCGGTGCCCCCGTGGAATGGAACGCGACCAACCCTAATCGGCCGTTCTGTTCGGACCGTTGCAAGCTTATTGATTTGGGCGCCTGGGCATCGGAAGAGCACAAGATTCCGGTCAGCCCGGATGCCGAGGATGACCTGTTCTCCGAAGACTTTCAGCCTAAACACTAAGGCCGCATAAAGGCGTATTCCTGCTGGTCGTCGAGGTTTTCTGCAAGGTATTGCAGCTCGTCGGCCAGGTCTTCAAAGCTGCGCACGCCCTTACTCTGCTGTACCACTGCACTGAGCATGGCGCGCAAGGTCAAGCCTGGGTCGAAGCCGATTTCCTGAGCCGCGTCCTGGCTTCTGCGCAACTCCTGCCGTGCCCATTCATACACACTCATGATCCGTGCTCCCGCCTTGCGCATAAAAGTTTCGCGGAGCATGAGCCTGCGCGGCCGCACGGGATTTGATCTGGGTCAACGCCGCGAATCGTCGTCCTTCCAAGGCGCCGAGAGGTAGCGCGTGCGGTTGAAGGTCTCCAGCCATTCCGGGCTGAACACCACCAGCGCACTGATGACCATGCCGTTGATAAAAGCTTCGGGAAAAATGATCAGCCACAGGTAACCGACGAAGTCCTCCAGCCATTCGGGCATCGCAAAACGCCCGTCGAACCACAGCAAGCCCAACGCGGCCAACAGGCAGAGGAGCGCCGACAGCGCGGCGGCAAAAAAGCCGGAACAGAAGATATAAACGAATGGGTTTCGCGGCTGTGCCCGCTCCACCAGCAGCGCGCAAGCTTCGGTGACCAATACCGGTAAAACAATCAGCAGCAGGCCATTGACGCCAACGGCGGCCAAGTCCTGACGCCCCAGCAGCACCAGGCCAAATTGCGCCGCCAGCCCTCCAACGATCGCCAGGGGCCAGTCGAGCAGCAGGGTTACGGCGGTCATGCCGATGAAGTGGTAGGAAACCCCCGTGTCGAAATCTCGACGCACCAGCCACAGCATGAACAACGCGAACACCGTGCCGAACAGCAAATGCTGACGCCGTCGGTCGGCAAACAGCTCGACCCACGGCGAGCGCAGAATCGCCCACATCACCACTGGCGCATACAGCAGCCAGCCGATGCTGAGGGTTTCGGGCGCCAGCACGGCGGCACTGATCACGGCTTCACCTGCTCCAATGCCTGGCGCAACGCGGTGGCTGAGCTGTATTCGAAAAACTTCACTGCACACTCCCCACTCGGGATAACGGTCGAATAACCAGTCTAGACCGGCGTTTTAACGCAGGACTTCCTGCGGTCATCATTTGAACGCTAAGCTGCCAATATGGATGACTCAGATTATTTGCGCCTGCTCACCGTAGCGGCCGAACAAGCCAACGCGTTCCTGTCCAATGCCCGCAAATGGGAGCGCGAGCGTTGGGTTTGCCAGCGCCTGCTGCAAGGCTTGAATGTGCCCTACCGAGCCGAAGAGTTTCACCCCGCAGGCCAGGAGCCGCCGGACGTGCTGTTTCGCGATGCCAGTTTCGAGGTGTTTTTCGTGCTGGATGAGGGGCGCCGCTTGAACGACGAATGGCGCGATGAGTTGCTGCGTCGGCGCAGCGCCTTCTCCCTGAGCCAACTGGTGCGGCGCGAGGCCAAGCCGCGGCGTATCCCGGCGCATGAGTTTCTGCTGCGCCTGGCACCGACCTTGCGCAAAAAAGCACATAACTACAAGGAACGCGGGATGGACCTGGGTGAACTCGACCTCATCGCCTTCACCAGCCTCAAGCGTGAGGTGCTCGACCTCAACAGCCATTTCCCGCCACCCACCGAATACCTGCGCCAGGGCTGGCGCTCGCTGTCATTGGTGGGGCCGACCTTTGCCCGCGTGTTGTTTGCCCACCCGGACGCCCCGGACTTCTTGCGCAACAACCTGGGCCGCAGCATAGTATTCGACGTCGGCATCAGCCTGTGACGCGGGCACAGGCTACGCTTGTGGCAACACCGCCAACCCCCTGACTGTAACGTGGCGCCCTTTTGCAACGTCTACCTGACGAGGCCTTTATGACCAGCCGCCTGAAACCCGACGACCAACAGCATGTCGAAGAGTACCTGCAACTCTCCCAGAACCGAGTCGAGCGCAAGCCTTTCCGGCCGTGGCTGCTCCTTGGTGTGGTGCTGGTGGCAGTGATCGGGCTCGGTCTGCTGAGCCGCCTTTTGAGTTACCTGACGCTATGAGCTGCGTGGCGCTCGCGAGGGTAACTGCTCCGATTTCTTTTAGCCTTGCGAGATATCCCCATGACCCATCGTATTATTATCGTCGGCGGCGGCGCCGGCGGCCTGGAGTTGGCTACCCGCCTGGGTAAGACTCTGGGCAAGCGCGGCACCGCCAGCATCACGCTGGTGGACGCCAACCTGACCCATATCTGGAAACCGCTGCTGCACGAAGTGGCAGCCGGCTCGCTGAACTCATCGGAAGACGAACTCAATTATGTCGCCCAGGCCAAATGGAACCACTTCGAGTTCCAGCTGGGGCGCATGAGCGGGCTTGACCGTGAGCAGAAAAAAATCCAGCTGGCTGCCACCCTCGATGAAGAGGGCCGCGAACTGGTGCCTGCGCGCGTTTTGGGCTATGACAGCCTGGTGATCGCGGTCGGCAGTACCACCAATGACTTTGGCACCGAGGGCGCAGCGCAACACTGCCTGTTCCTCGACACCCGCAAGCAGGCCGAACGCTTCCACCAGCAACTGCTCAACCACTATCTGCGCGCCCATGCCGGGCAGACCGATACCATTGAGCAGATCAGCGTCGCCATCGTCGGCGCGGGCGCCACGGGCGTCGAACTCGCCGCCGAGCTGCATAATGCGGCCCATGAGCTGGCAGCCTACGGCCTGGACCGCATCAAACCGGAAAACATGCACATCACCCTGATCGAAGCCGGCCCGCGCGTACTGCCAGCGTTGCCGGAGCGCATTGGCGGACCTGTGCATAAAACCCTGGAGAAACTCGGCGTCACTGTGCTGACCAACTCAGCCGTCAGCGAAGTGACGGCCGACGCGCTGATCACCAGCAGTGGCCAAGTGATCCCTGCCAGCCTCAAGGTGTGGGCTGCCGGCATCCGTGCGCCGGGCTTCCTCAAGGACATCGACGGCCTGGAAACCAACCGCATCAATCAACTGCAAGTGCTGCCGACCCTGCAAACCACCCGTGACGAAAACATTTTCGCCTTCGGTGACTGCGCCGCCTGCCCGCAACCCGGCACCGACCGCAATGTACCGCCACGCGCCCAGGCAGCTCACCAGCAGGCTTCGCTGCTGGCCAAATCGCTGAAACTGAGGATCGAAGGCAAGGACCTGCCGTCCTACAAGTACACCGATTACGGCTCGCTGATTTCGCTGTCGCGCTTCTCGGCTGTGGGTAACTTGATGGGCAACCTCACCGGCAGCGTGATGCTCGAGGGCTGGTTGGCGCGGATGTTCTATGTGTCGCTGTACCGCATGCACCAAATGGCGCTGTACGGCTTCTTCCGTACGGCGATGTTGATGCTGGGCAGCAAGATCGGGCGGGGCACTGAGCCAAGACTCAAATTGCACTAACCACACGAACCAGTGTGGGAGCGGGCTTGCCCGCGATAGCGGCGGGTCAGCAGCAAATAGGTTGGCTGACAGACCGCTATCGCAGGCAAGCCAGCTCCCACATTTTTTTGCGTCGCGTTTGAGATTTTCAGCAGACAAAAAAAATCCCCGTATCTTTCGATACGAGGATTTTTAATATGGTCGGGGTAAGGG
>NZ_JBARTQ010000081.1:0-2614 GCF_049645325.1 Pseudomonas sp.
CCCTTTCCTTGATGGCAACGGTCGTACGATTCTGCTTGTCTTCATGGAGCTTTGTTATCGAGCCAGGTTTGCCATTGAATGGTCGAGAACCCATAAGGACGACTATCTTCGGGCCCTTAGCGAGGAAATCAGAGCGCCGTTTAAAGAACATCTCAATAATTACCTGAAGCCCTTCGTGGTTGATATTGCCCATCGTGACGAATGGCCAGAGATGATTGGTGGGATCAAGGGTCTGGATGGGCTCGATAAGGAAGGAATTACGTACGAAAATCTGGATAATCCAGAGGTCCAACTGCTCTACCAAGGCTACAGGGCGCATTTGCTCGATGAGCCCAAGCCTGAAAAATAGGAATGCTGATGTTCAAGGTTGGCGTCATTTCCGACACCCATGGCCTGCTGCGACCCGAAGCGGTCGCGGCCTTGCAGGGGTGTGAGCAGATTATCCATGCGGGCGATATCGGCGCGCCGCAGGTACTTCAACAGTTGGCGCACATCGCGCCCGTGCGGGTGGTGCGTGGCAACAATGATCAGGACGCGGCGTGGGCGCAGCAGGTGCCGGACCAGCTGATGTTTGACCTGAAGGGCTGGAAAACCCTAGTCGTGCACGACATTGCCGATGTCCCCGCGTTACTCGACCCGCACACTCGGCTGGTCATCACTGGCCACTCACACAAGCCGTTGATTGAGTGGCGGGGTGCAACCTTGTACGTCAACCCCGGCAGCGCGGGGCGACGGCGCTTCAAGTTACCGGTGACGCTGGCCGTGCTTGACGTGCAGGAAGCCGCGATTGAGCCGCGATTGATCTCGCTGCTGGAGTAAAGCCGTTCAGTCGGTAATCGGCTCAATCACATGAGGACCGTCGTGCCGTGGGTTGCCGACCGCGCTGTCGACCCTGAACCATTCAAACACCTCGGACGGTTCGCCCTGGAACAACAGCATCTGCTCGGCGCGACCCCGGGGTGTCGCCGGGTCCAGCCATTCGCGGGCCAACTGCGGGGCCAGCACCACGGGCCGGCGATCGTGTATGTCGACCATGCCGCCGGCGCTGTCGGCGGTGATGATCACAAAACCGTCGTCGAGCCCGGCACCTTCGTCGGCGTCAGGCAGTTGGCCGATGGCGGCACACAGCACCGGTGCGCGGTCGCGACGACGAATCAGGTAGGGCTGTTTTTTTGGGCCGCCTTCGTCCACCCATTCAAACCAGTTGTCGATCGGCACAATCGCTCGGTGCGTCCAGATCGCGCGAAAGAACGGGCCATTGGCGACTTTCTCGACGCGCGCGTTGATCGGCGGCGCACGGTCCTTGGCCCAGTGCGGGCGCCAGCCCCAGCGCACCCGGTCGGCGTGCAACAGGTTGTTTTCCAGGTGCAGCAGGGCAACTTGCGTGGAGGGCGCCACGTTGTAGCGTTCAAGGGGTTGCTCGCCCACGGTGTTGACCAGGGCATTGGGCATGCTCAAGGCCGCGACGAAATCGTGGATGCCGCGGTACTGCGTCAGTCGTCCGCACATGGCTGATCCCTCAGGCTGAACCCTGAGCGTAGCCGTAGAGGGTGCGTTTACAACGGCGTCAGCACATTCATCACCGTGTCCAGTGCCACGCGCGTGTCATCCAGTTGCACCAGCGAGGCGTGCCGGGCGCCGAGGGCGTCGCGGTTCTGGATCGCGGTGAGGATCGCCTTGTGGCGGGGCAGGCTCAGGCCCTGGATGTCGGGGCGGCGGTTGGTGATGTTGATCGACTCGCGCAACGGCAGCGACAGCATGTTGCACATGTAGGCTAGTAAGTCATTGCGGGTGGCGTCGGCGATGGCGCGGTGGAAGTCCAGATCAGCCTGCAACAGCTGCTCGTGGGTTTGCGCGGTTTCCATGCCCAGGTAGGCTTTTTCGATGGTGGCGATGTCTTCAACGGTGGCGGTGGTCGCGGCCATGGCGGCGATTTCCGGTTCAAGGATGCGTCGCACACCGGCCAGGGTGTTGAAGAATTCGCTGTGGGGCGTGGACTGCATCAACCACGACAACACGTCCGGGTCGAGCAAGTGCCATTTCAAGCGCGGGCGCACCACCGCGCCCACCCGTGGCTTGGAATACACCAGGCCCTTGGCGCTGAGCACCCGCGTGGCCTCACGCAATACCGAGCGGCTGACCTTGTATTCCTCGCAGAGCGTGGCCTCCATGGGCAGGCGCTCTTCGGGCTTGAAGCGACCGGAAACGATGTGCATGCCCAAGTCCTGAACGATTTGGGCATGCATGCTCTTGCGCGGCTTGGGCGGCTGGTGATCCATAACGAAGAGGGGGCTCTGGCTAAATAAACGGCATCATAGCATCCCACTTAGTGGGAATGACGCGGTACTTCAGCCCCACGGCAACCCACCAGAAAATCAAAATCGCAGCCCTGATCGGCTTGTAACACGTGGTCGATGTAGAGCTGGCGATAGCCGCCGACGATCAGTTTCTGCGGTGGCGCCAGGTCGGCCATGCGCGCGGCCAGCTCGGCGTCGGGAATGTCCAGGTGCAAGCGGCCATTGGCGCAGTCGAGTTCGATCCAGTCGCCTTCCTTCACCGTGGCCAACGGCCCGCCGGCGGCGGCTTCCGGCGCCAAATGCAGCACCACCGTGCC
>NZ_JBARTQ010000082.1:0-5142 GCF_049645325.1 Pseudomonas sp.
GGACAGGTAACCGCCGTCCACATTCAGCGACACACCGGTGGTGTAGCTGGATGCATCGCTGGCCAGGAACAGCACCGCGCCGGCCATTTCGCTTGGGTCGGCCACGCGCTTGAGTGGAATCTGCGCCAGGGCCATTTTCAGGATCGCGTCGTTTTTCACCAGCGCCGAGGCGAATTTGGTGTCAGTCAGGCCCGGCAGCAGGGCGTTGCAACGGATGCCGAACGCGGCGCATTCCTTGGCGAAGACCTTGGTCATGTTGATCACGGCGGCTTTGGTCACCGAGTAGATGCCCTGGAACACGCCCGGGGAAATACCATTGATCGAGGCCACGTTGATGATGCTGCCGCCACCGTTGTCGCGCATCAGCTTGCCGGCTTCCACCGACATGAAGAAGTAACCGCGAATGTTCACATCAACGGTCTTCTGGAATGCGCCGAGATCCGTGTCCAGCACGTTGCAGAACTGCGGGTTGGTCGCGGCATTGTTGACCAGAATATCGAGGCGCCCGAACTGTTCACGAATGCCGGCGAACACTTCGGTGATCTGCTCCATTTCGCCAATATGGCAGGCGACGGCGGTGGCTTTGCCACCTGCAGCGATAATCGCATCCGCCACGTGCTGGCAGCCTTCGAGCTTGCGGCTGGAGACAATCACATGGGCGCCTTGCTGGGCCAGCAACTTGGCGATGGCTTCGCCGATACCACGGCTGGCACCGGAAACAAACGCGATCTTGCCGTCGAGGTCGAACAGGTTGGTCTTGGACATAAAGGTTCCTTAGAGGGCGGATTTACCGATGACATTCAGGCTCATCTGCTCCAGCAGCGTGTTCATGTGGATGAACTGCGCAAAGCGTTTGTCCTGGGTCTGGCCGTGGAAAAAGCGGTAGTAGATCTGCTGCACGATGCCGGCCAGGCGGAACAGGCCGTAGGTGTAGTAGAAGTCGAAATTGTCGATCTGGATGCCGGAGCGCTCGGCGTAGTAGTCGACGAATTCGCGGCGGGTGAGCATGCCCGGCGCGTTGCTCGGCTGGCGCCGCATCAGTTGTACCGGCGCAGGGTCAGCCGCTTCGATCCAGTAGGCGAGGGTGTTGCCCAGGTCCATCAGCGGGTCGCCGAGGGTGGTCAGCTCCCAGTCCAGCACGCCAATGATCTGCATCGGGTTGTGCGGGTCGAGGATCACGTTATCGAAGCGGTAATCGTTGTGCACGATGCTGGACGTTGGGTGGTCGGCCGGCATTTTCTCGTTGAGCCAGGCGCGTACGGTTTCCCAACTCGGGGCGTCAGGCGTCAGGGCCTTTTGATAACGGTCGCTCCAACCACGAATCTGGCGTTCGACATACCCTTCGGGCTTGCCCAGGTCAGCCAGGCCGCAAGCGCTGTAGTCGACCTGGTGCAGTTCGACGAACTTGTCGATAAAGCTTTTGCACAAGGCTTGGGTCTTGGTCGCGTCCAGGCCCAGCTCTGCGGGCAGGTCGGAACGCAGGATGATGCCGTTGACCCGCTCCATCACATAGAACTCGGCGCCGATCACCGACTCATCGGTGCAGTGCACGTAGGCTTTGGGGCAATAAGGAAAGCCGTCTTTAAGCTGGTTGAGAATGCGGTATTCGCGGCCCATGTCGTGCGCGGACTTGGCCTTGTGGCCAAACGGCGGGCGACGCAGCACGAATTCCTGGCCCGGGTATTCCAGCAAGTAGGTCAGGTTCGACGCGCCGCCAGGAAACTGGCTGATCCGGGGCGTGCCGCTCAGGCCCGGAATATGGGCCTTGAGATAAGGGTCGATCAGGTTGGCATCCAGCTCTTCGCCTGGGCGAATCTGGGTGGATTGGTCGTTAAGCGCCATGCTTATCCCTTCTGCTTATTCTAAAGGCCTTGGACTATTGGCTAATCTAATGCGCACCGCGGTCCAGCGACAAGGTCGGGGCGGCTTAATAGGTTAGCGTGTTGGATGATGATCAGCGGGCCTGATGTGCTCAAATCACCAGTGCGGCGCGGCCACCGGGGTTGCAGGACAGGTTGGCACCGATTTCAACTTTTGCCAGGTCAACGCCGAGGCCGGCGAGCAGGTTGTTGACCAGCGGGTCGAGCAATGGGCTGAGCAGGCCAGAGATCACCGTACTGAGTGCATTGAGTACACCGGTGAGCAGGTCGACTACCAAACCCAGCACCAGCCCGAGCAGGCCGCCTAATGTTGGCGTGTGGCTGATCAACTGGATGCCCTTGAGCGTGTCACTCAAGCTGCCGATGACATTGTTGGCGCTGAAGCTGAAATAACTGGGCGGTTGTTTAACCTCTGGGGGCGACACATAGACATGAGCGCGGGTGGTTTTGGCGACGCTGCTGTCGACCCTCAGGCTGATGCCGCCGACGGCATAGGGTTGCCTGGCTTCGCACACGCCCTGGCTGCATTTTTTTACGCCGAGGTCGAGCAAGGGGAAATCGTCGACTTTCAGGGTTGCGGTGGAGGAAAACAGGTTTTTCGGATCGATCCGGCCCACCATCAATCTCACCGCCGAGGTGGTGCCCGATACGGTGAGCGACTTGTCTGACGCCCCATTACAGCGATGCCCGGTGACATAGCTGCTGCCACTGGCGGCTTCCAGGGCTATATCAATCTGCGTACCCGGAACGACGTTCAGGGAGCTGCCCAGTAAGAGCCCCACCAGATCAGTGACCAGACCGATTACCTTGGTCAGCCCGTCGATGACGGGTAACTTCACCGAAATCCAGGTCCTGACTTGTGCCGT
The DNA here is from genome assembly GCF_049645325.1 of Pseudomonas sp. Taxonomy (GTDB): domain Bacteria; phylum Pseudomonadota; class Gammaproteobacteria; order Pseudomonadales; family Pseudomonadaceae; genus Aquipseudomonas. Next base: position 2,747 of record NZ_JBARTQ010000082.1, read on the forward strand.
GCGCACAGAAATCGGTTGGGTGGCGATGAACTGCGGGTTACCAATCGCGGAAATCTGCGCCGGCTCGATAACCCGGGTCTTGACCGTGATATTCAGCAGCCCCAGCACGTCCACCGGCAACTCGACCGCCACCGCGCTGGCTTTATTCGACAATTGCACAAACCCCTGAATCAGGTTGAACAGTTGCAGGTCGACATTCAGCGCGCTTTTGTCGGTGCCATTCTGAATAGTGATCAAATCGCCCAGGTGCAGGATCTGCGTGCCCGGCGCGATCAGCTTGATGGTTTCGAGGTTATTGATTACCACCTTGACTGCGTCACCGCCCAGCTTGAGTACATCGATGGCGGCCTGGATCAACTGGCCGACGGTGGCGTCGGTCTTGAGCAACTGGTCGTAATTGCCGGCGCTGACGTCCAGGCGGATAGCCAGCGCGTCCAGGTAACTGAGCAAGCTGATGTTAGTGTTGATCAAGCCGTTCCAGCCCACCGCGTCAAGTTGCAACGTGCCGCCCAGCAAGCCGCCGATCAACGCGTTGAGGGCCACGGACTTGGTGCTGTCGACGGTCAGCAAGGTGCTGCGAACGGTGAGTGAGGCGACTGGCGGACCCGGGGCGGCCGCCACGGCGGTGGCGCTTAGCAGTGTGGTCAGGTTGATAGCCCGCGCCGAGAACACGGTGAACAGGCCGTGGGCAATGCTGGTGGGGACGCGATGGGTGGCAATCACCCGGATGGCTTCGCCTTTGGCGGGATCGACGGTGAATGTGCGCATAAAGTCCGCGCCGGTGACCAGCGTGCCGCAGGCCGTGACCAGGGTGCGACTTTCATTGACCGCGAAGTTATTGCGCGCGGCGCTTTCAAACACAAATTGCGCGGCATTGTTAGTCGGCGCTGCACACCGGCCCCGGCGGCTCACGGCCTCCAGCGCCGCGGTGTCGGCCACGCGCTGCAATTTGCGCTTTTCCAGGTACAAGCGGCCGCTGTCGACCACCAGCAATAGAAACAACAGTGCGACCCCAAGGGTCGCCGCGCCCATCAGGCCGATGGCCCCGCGTTGGCGGGCCGGGCCGAGTCCATGGCCAAACATTGTGCGGTCCTTCGCCGGTCATGCACCGACGTCCTGAGCATCCCCGCAAGCAGTGTAGTCAGGTTTTGCGCCGGCGCTGGCTATTCGCTACTAGTTGCGTGACGGCAATGCAACCGGCGTCAGCACGGGGCGACCGGCGAAGTATTCCACCAGGTTGTCGGCCACACGCTGCACGGTGTCGTGGGCCGCTTCCGGTGACAGGCCGGCCACATGGGAGGTGAGCACAGTGTTGCTCAGGCGCTTGAGGGCGTCGGGCACTTTGGGCTCGTCGTCGAACACATCCAGCGCCGCGCCGCCAATACGCCGCTGCTCAAGGGCGGCCACCAAGTCGGCCGTCACCACCACGCTGCCGCGCCCGATGTTCACCAGGAAACCGTGGGGGCCCAGCGCGTCGAGGGCGTGGCGATCAATCAGGTGGCGGGTGCTCGCGCCGCCGGGCGTGGCCAGGATCAGGAAGTCCGAGGTGCGCGCCAGCTCCACGGCCGTTGCGCAATAGGTGTAGTCCACGTCATCGCGGGGTTGGCGGTTGTGGTAGCTGACCTCCATGCCGAAACCCAAGGCGGCGCGCTTGGCGATTTCCATCCCTACCGCACCCAGCCCGAGAATGCCCAACTGCTTGCCGCCCAGTGAAGGGCGCATCAGCTTTGGCCACTCGTTGCGTCGCACCGCTGCGTCTGTCTGGGGAATGCCGCGCACCAGCGACAGCAGCAGCGCCATGGCGTGGTCGGCCACCGACGGTGCATTCACCCCGGCGCCGTTGGTCACGACAATCCCGCGGTTGCTCGCCGCCTGCAGGTCCACATGTTCGTAGCCGGCGCCGATCACGCAGATGATCTCCAGCAACGGCAGTGCAGCGATCTCCTCCGCATACAGCCCCAGCGGCCCACGGGTCAGCACCGCCTTGATCTGCCCACCATGGGCCTTGATCGCCTGGGCGCGTTCGGCGGGCGTCGGCGCCAGAATCACGTGAAAGTCATTGCTCTCGATGATTTGCAGGTAGTCGTTGATGGTTTCAACCAGGACCAGAACAGTGGTGGACATCGGAAGGCTCTTCCTGAAGGGTTTGAGAGGATGAGTATGCGGGATTTGTAAGACGGAACGTTTTGTTCAGATGGAATATTTTCTTCTTGCGTAAGGCCATTCTGAATTGACAGCCAGCGCAGTTTTGCTGCGCTGGTTGTTGTCGGCTTTCCCTCCTGCAGAGACGACACGGATGCGCGTTGCTGCGCTGCCCGAAGCGATTTGGGTAACGGCCCGATCGCTTCAGCTCCAGATGTCCGCGGCTTTCACTCGCTTCACAAACGCCCCCGACA
>NZ_JBARTQ010000083.1:0-2501 GCF_049645325.1 Pseudomonas sp.
GCCCAGCGCGGGGCAAGCCCGCTCACTACAGGGAGATTTTTCAGCCTTGAAAGTTGTGTAGATACTTATGCCGCGATAAGGCCATCCGGTATTGAGGTACTTCTCGCCTAAGGCGCCAACTCGAAAAACGCCTGAATCAGGCGCAAGGATCGGCGTCGCTCCATGCAACCCAGCATGTGCCGGTTCACCAGCCCATCGCCCTGAATCGTAACCGCCTGCACCCGCGGGTCCCGGCTGACCTCCATCGACGACACCACGCCAACGCCTAACTCGGCAGCCACTGCTTCGGTCACCGCCTCGCGGCTGTCCAGTTCCAGCAGCACCTTGGGATAAACCTTGGCGGCCAGGCACGCATCGTCGAACGTGCGGCGGGTGATGGAACTGGGCTCGCGCAGCACCATGATCACCTCGTTCAACTGTTCCAGGCGGATGCTCTCGGCCTGCGTCGCCCAGGGGTGGCTGGCCGGCACCAGCGCGCAAATGCGCGATTCACTCAAAGGCTGTAAATGCAGGCCATTGCGCGGCTCCACTTCGGTCAACACCGCCACGTCCGCGTGTTCGGACAACAGCGCCGCCAGGGTTTCCTGCGCGTTGCCCAACCGCAGGTTGACGGTGATGCCCGGGTAGCGCGCGCGCAGGCTGGCGATCATCGGCATCACCAGGTGCGGGCCGTCCGCCGCCACTTCCAGGCGTCCGGTGAGCAGTTGGCGGTTGGCCTCCAGCAGGGTCTGGGCCTCGTCCACCAGGCCGAAAATCGCCCGCGTGATCGCTGCCAGGCGCGTGCCTTCCTGGGTCAACTCCACCCGCCGCGCCGTACGGCGCAACAACGGGATCTGGTAGTGCTCTTCTAGGGCCTTGATATGCCCGGTCACCGCCGGCTGGCTGATGAACAGCCGCGCTGCCGCCCGGGTGAAGCTGCCCTCGCGGGCCACGGCATCGAATGCGCGCAGTTGGAACAAATTCATAGCTATCGGCCTCACTGATAGCTCGCATAACAACAAACAATTTGATTGATGACAAGCCAAACTGCAATTTAGGCGCCGTAGCTTCAACCCCCGATGCCTTGCGAGGACTTGAGATGACCACTGCCGCGCCGATCCTGCTGACCCCTGGCCCCCTGACCACATCGAACCGCACCCGTCAGGCCATGATGGTGGACTGGGGCTCATGGGATGACCGCTTCAACCAGCTGACCGCCAGCGCCTGCACGCAATTGCTGGCAATCCTCAACGGCGCCGACAGCCACCATTGCGTGCCCTTGCAAGGCAGCGGCACGTTTGCCGTCGAAGCCGCCATCGGCACCCTGGTGCCGCGTAACGGCAAAGTACTGGTGCTCATCAACGGCGCCTACGGCAAACGCCTGGCGAAGATCTGTGAAGTGCTCGGCCGTGATTTCAGCACCTTTGAAACCGCCGAAGACGACCCCACCACCGCCGAAGACGTCGACCGCCTGTTGCACGCCGACACGGCCATCACCCACGTCGCGCTGATCCATTGCGAGACCAGCACCGGTATTCTCAACCCGCTGCCGGAGATCGCCCAGGTCGTGAAAAACCACGGCAAGCGCTTGATCATCGACGCCATGAGTTCCTTCGGCGCGCTGCCGATCGATGCACGCCACGTGCCGTTCGACGCACTGATCGCCGCTTCGGGCAAATGCCTGGAAGGCGTGCCGGGCATGGGGTTTGTCTTCGCCGAAAAACAGGCACTCGCCGCCGCGCAAGGCAATTGCCACTCCCTGGCGATGGACCTGTTCGACCAGCACAGCTACATGGCCAAGACCGGCCAATGGCGCTTCACCCCGCCCACCCATGTGGTGGCGGCCCTGCACGAAGCGCTGCTGCAATACCAGGAAGAAGGCGGCCTGCCGGCGCGCCATCAGCGTTACGCGAATAACTGCCAGACCTTGCTGGACGGCATGGCCGAACTGGGCCTGCGCAGCTTCCTGCCGGCGGCGATTCAGGCCCCTATCATCGTCACCTTCCACGCGCCGAAAGACCCGCGCTACCAGTTCAAGGACTTCTACGAACGGGTCAAGGCCAAGGGTTTCATTCTGTACCCGGGCAAATTGACCCAAGTGGAAACCTTCCGCGTGGGCTGCATCGGCCATGTCGACTCGGCCGGCATGCAAGCCGCCGTCCAGGCGATCGCCGACGTGCTGCAAGAGATGGAAGTGCTGGACATTTAATTTCTACGATTAGCCACAGGATCTGAACCATGAACTATCAAAACCCCAACGCCCTCCAGGCCGTCATCCTCGATTGGGCCGGCACCGTGGTCGATTTCGGCTCCTTTGCGCCCACGCAGATTTTTGTCGAAGCTTTTGCCGAATTTGACGTGCAAGTCTCGATCGAAGAAGCCCGTGGCCCAATGGGCATGGGCAAGTGGGACCATATCCGCACCCTCTGCAACCAGCCGAAGGTGGCCGAGCGTTACCGCAAGGCCTTCGGCCGCACCCCCACGGATGACGACGTGACCGCGATCTACCAGCGGTTCATGCC
>NZ_JBARTQ010000084.1:0-24129 GCF_049645325.1 Pseudomonas sp.
GTGTGAGCGGCGCGGTTTGCCTGATACACCGCGACGCAGCCTCGCTTGGGCTCGACAGCTGCTACGGGTGATACGGGCTTCTACGGGTGATGCGGTGCTACGGGTGTTACGGATGATGACGAATCACGCGGTGTAATCAGACGCTCAGCAGCAGGAACTCGCGCTCCCAGGAACTGATCACTCGCTTGAAATTCTCATGCTCGGCGCGTTTGACCGCGACATAGCCGCGCACGAACTTGTCGCCCAGGTACTGCTTGACCGTGTCGCAATCCTCCATGCGCGCCAGCGCGTCTTCGAGGGTGAACGGCAGACGCAGGTTGCGGCGCTCATAGGCGCGGCCTTCCACCGGGGCGCTCGGGTCAATCTGTTCGATCATCCCCAAATAGCCGCACAGCAGGCTGGCGGCAATCGCCAGATAGGGGTTGGCATCGGCGCCCGGCAGGCGGTTTTCCACGCGCATCGCGTCGGGGCTGGAGGTGGGCACGCGCAGGCCGACGGTGCGGTTTTCTTCACCCCACTCGACGTTGACCGGCGCCGAGGTGTCCGGCAGGAAGCGGCGGAACGAGTTGACGTTCGGCGCGAACATCGGCAGCAGCTTGGGGATGTACTTTTGCAGGCCGCCAATGTGGTGCAAGAATAATTGGCTCATCTTGCCGTCGGCGTCGACGAACACCGGCTTGCCGGTGGCAATGTCCACCACGCTCTGGTGCAAGTGCATGGCGCTGCCCGGCTCGTCGGCCACCGGCTTGGCCATAAAGGTGGCGGCCACGTTGTGCTTGAGCGCGGCTTCGCGCAGGGTGCGTTTGAATACGGTGATCTGGTCCGCGAGGTTCAACGCATCGCCGTGGCGGAAGTTGATTTCCATCTGCGCCGGGCCGTCTTCGTGAATCAGCGTGTCGAGGTCCAGGCCCTGTAGTTCGCACCAGTCATAGACGTCTTCAAACAGCGGGTCGAATTCGTTGGCGGCGTCGATGGAAAACGACTGGCGGCCGGTTTCGGCGCGACCGGAGCGGCCCACCGGGGTTTTCAGCGGCAGGTCCGGGTCTTCGCAGCGCTGGGTCAGGTAGAACTCCATTTCCGGTGCCACGATGGGTTGCCAGCCTTTGTCGGTGTACAGCTGCAGGACTTTTTTCAGCACGTTGCGCGGCGACAGCTCGATTGGGTTGCCCTGCTTGTCGAAGGTGTCGTGAATCACAATCGCCGTGGGCTCGATCGCCCATGGCACCACGTAAGTGGCGTTGGACACCGGGCGGCAGATCATGTCGATGTCGGCAGGGTCGAGCAGGTCGTAGTAGATATCATCGTCGACAAAGTCCCCGGTCACCGTTTGCAGCAGCACACTTTCCGGCAGGCGCATGCCTCGCTCATGCAGGAACTTGTTGGTGGGCGCAATCTTGCCGCGTGCGATGCCAGTCAAATCACTGATCACGCATTCGACTTCGGTAATCTTGTGTTCTTTCAGCCAGGCGGACAGCTGATCGAAGGGGGCGTTCATAAGGACCTCGTCATGAGTAGGATGCATGCGCCGGCTTGTACTGACAGCGCATTGAGGTCTATCTTGGGCCAGCCTTCAAACGGCATCTATCCACTTTGCACGTTTCACAACGCACCAATAGAGTGCGCACGGATCACCCATGACACAAGCAACCGCTTTGCGCGTACAGGCCTTCACCACCGGTGATGTGGCCGCTCAATGCAGTGCGACACCCGGCTGGGTGCAGCAGTATCAGCAAATGTCCCCGGGGCATTTTTCCGGGCAGATTCGCTACCTCGACCTGCAAGGCGTCGAGGTTTACGAAGAGTGCATGAACACCCGCGTCGAGCAACATTTCAACGCGCCGCCAGGCTCCCTGGCGTTCTGTTTCGACGGCAGCGACAACGCGCTGTACATGCTCAATGGCGAAAGCCATAACACCTGGATTACCCCGGAAAACTACCGTGAAGTGGCGGTGGTGTTCGGGCCGCAATTTGTGCAGCGCCATGGCTTGGACGTGACCAAACTCGAAGGCCTGTTTTTGGCCCCGCTGACCTGCCAGCAAAACGCATTGTTCACCCGCTGGCTCAGTGGGACGCTGACACGCTTGTCCAGCGTGATCGACCCCATCAGCCGCGATGCCCTCACCCAACAGTTGCTCGATGACTGCCTGTTCATCCTCGACAACGCCTGCGTGTGCCTGGACCGCAGCTCATTGCAGCGACGCGGTGAAGAACGCCTGTTGATGGCGCGCATCGGCGAATGGGCGGCGGATGCACCGGATGAAACCGTCAACCTGCTGGAACTGGCGCAGATTGCCGGGGTGCCGTTGCGCCAGTTGCAGCAAGGCTTCAAGACCTACACCGGGATGAGCCCCGCGCAGTGGTTGCGCCTGCGGCGATTGAATGGCGCGCGGCGAGAATTGCTGAAGGGTGGCAACACCACGGTGGCCGAGGTGGCGATGAATTGGTCGTTCTGGCATTTGGGGCGGTTTTCCCACAGCTATCGGGCGTTGTTCAAAGAGCTGCCCAGCGAAACCCTCAAACACGCTTGCTGATATGCGATTCATTGTGGGAGCCGTGGTGGGAAAGAACCACTCTCGATAGCTTGTAAAACCCCGCCGTTATCCCTAGCTTATGCGCCCCCCGCCCTGCGCTTTAAGGCCCTGCCCCCATGGTTTTGCGTTTTCGCCCCGTCGTCACGTCACGTTTCGCCCTCGGCCTGCTGCTCAGCGGTAGCATCGGCAATAGCTTCGCGGCTGAAATAGAACTGCCTGCGGTGAAGGTTCAGGGTCAGGATGAATCCGGCTATCGCACTGACACCGCCTCGGTCGGCGGCTTCAATGAAGCCCCGCTGCTCGACACGCCGGCCTCGATCAGCGTGATCAACGCATCCATGATCAAGGACCAGCAAGCGCGCCTGCTCAGCGAAGTGCTGCGCAACGACGCTTCGGTGGGCGACAGCTACGCGCCGGTCGGCTACTACGAAAATTTTGTGGTGCGCGGCTTCTCGCTGAATGCGGCCAGCAGCTACAAGATCAACGGGCGCACCATCACCGGCGAACAGAACGTCGCCCTGGAGAATAAGCAGCAGGTCGAAGTGCTCAAGGGCCTCGCCGGTTTACAGAGCGGGATTTCCGAGCCCAGCGGCGTGATCAACTACGTGACCAAGCGCCCGGAGGATGTGCGTTCGGTGACGGTGTCCACCGATGATCGCGGCAGCGGCTATATCGCCACCGACGTGGGCGGCTGGTTTGGCAGCGAGCAGCAGTTCGGCCTGCGCGCCAACGTCGCCCATGAAGACCTTGATTCCTATGTCGAACACGCCAACGGCCAGCGCGACTTTGTGTCGCTGGCGTTCGACTGGAACATCAGCCCGGATGCCGTGCTGCAACTGGACGCGGAATACCAGAACAAGCAACAGCGCTCGGTGCCGGGGTATCAACTGTTAGGCGGCACCGAAGTGCCCCACGATGCTTCGCCGAAGAAGCTGTTGGGGCACCAGAGCGGCTCTCATCAGGTAGGCATTGATTCGCTGAACCTCAATGGCAAGTTTGAGTACCGTTTCAGCGATCAGTGGAAAGGCAGTGTCAGCGCGGCACGCAGCAAGGTGGTGATTGACGATTACAGTGCGTTTGCCTGGGGCGGCGCCACGACCGGCGTTGGCAACTACTTCACCCCGGAAGGCAATTACGACATCTACGATTTCCGCAGCCCCGATGACACCCGCCGCGACGATGAAGTACAGGCGGCGATGACCGGGTTGTTTGACACGGCTGGCCTGGGTCATGAGCTGACCTTCGGCACCAGTGCCTTTCGCCGGGTGATCGACAAACGCGAGGCCGTGAATGAATGGATCGGCAGCGGCAATATCAATGAAGACCCTGCGACCTTCCCCCCCACTGACAAGCCCTTGAACGACAGCCACCGCAACCTCGACAGCCGCCAATACGGGCTGTTCGTCACCGACCGCATTCGCTTCAACGAACAATGGCAGACCATCGTCGGTGGCCGCGAAGTGAGTCTGGATGAAAAAGCCTATGACGATAACGGCACCGAAGCGCGCCACACCCAGCAATACGTGTTCCTGCCCCAGGCATCGTTGATCTACAAACCGGTGGAAAACGTTTCGCTGTACACCAGCTACAGCAAAGGCCTGTCACTGGGCGGCACCGCGCCGTGGTTTGCAACCAACGCTGATCAAACCCTGGCACCGACTACCTCAAGACAGATTGAGGCCGGGGTGAAATATGACTGGCGCCGCATCAGCTTCGCCGCCGCCGTGTTCCAGACGCGCCAGGCCTACCAGTACGCCAAGCCAGACGGCGCGGGGGAGTTCACCTATGTGCAACAAGGCGAACAGAAAAACACCGGCCTGGAACTGTCTGCCAATGGCTGGGCCACCGACCGCCTGCAAATCGCAACCAGCGTCGCGGCCATTCGCGCCCGCGTGGCCGGCAGCGGCACACCGGAATACGAAGGTCATCAGGCGATCAACGTGCCCAAACTGCGTGCCAGCGTGTACGCCGATTACGCCCTGCCATGGGTCAACGGCCTGGCCGTACTCGGTGGTGTGCAATACAGCGCGAAGAAGTACGCCAACCGCACCGGCAACGTGGACGTTGGGGATTACGCGGTGGTCAACGTCGGCAGCCGCTACACCACCAAAGTGGACGGCTATGAGACGGTGTTTCGCCTGAGCGTCGACAACCTGTTCGACAAGCGCTACTGGCGCGACGCGGGCGAATACCTGGGCGATGATTACCTGTTCCAAGGCGCGCCACTGACGGCGCGCCTGAGTGCATCGGTCAACTTCTAAGGTTTACTTCGGCATCTTGCGGAAACCCACCGCCAGACGGTTCCAGCTGTTGATGGTGGCGATGGCCACGCTCAGGTCGATCTGTTCCTTGGCGCTGAATTCGGCAGCCAGCGCGTTGAAGTCTTCGTCCGGGGCGTGGGTGTGGCTGATCAGGGTCAGGCTTTCTGCCCAGGCCAGCGCAGCGCGTTCACGCGGGGTGAAAAACGGCGTTTCACGCCAGGCCGACACGGTGTACAGCCGACGCTCGGTTTCACCGCCCTTGCGCGCATCGGCGGTATGCATATCAAGGCAGAAGGCGCAGCCATTGATTTGCGACACACGCAAGCGGATCAGCTCCAGCAGCGGCAGCTCGATGGACAACTTGCCGACGGCGGCTTCCAGGGCAAGCATGGCTTTCATGGCGTCTGGGGAGGCGGTGTAGAAATCGGTACGGGTTTGCATGGTGGTACTCCGGAACAGTAGGGATTGGTGGCTAGATTAGCCACCGGCAGGGGCGGGTGAAATATCCAATTCCGGGGAAGACGGGGTGACCAATGTTCGGGGGAATGACTCACCCAAATGGGTTACACATCTGTTCACCTACATAGGTAACCGTTGTTGACCGCAAGGCTCGATTTCGCGAGGGGGCTGGCTTTCAGGCACACAGTGTGTGATGCCATCGCAGCGGTGCGGCGATTCGACTTTCTCGCGAATGCGGTGTGTCAGCCAATGAATCTGTTGACTGACCCACCGCATTCGCGAGCAAGCCCGCTCCCACATTGGTTTTGCGGTGCTTTCTAGATCGCGTTATTGGCAGGCGGCAAACAGTCAATCGAGCGGTCGATTACAGCCTTGGCCATTTCCAGCAAATGCCACACGGCGTGAATCTTGGCGCGGTCGTGGGGTTGCAGGTTGTCGCCGCAGTCCAGCGCAGAGGCGGCTGCACTGTGGATCAGATGGGATACGTAAAGTTGGGCGTCTTCGAAGCTGAGGTTTTCGTTGACAGCGAGGCAGTCTTGGGGCGTCGCGGGAAGGGATTTGCTCATGGTGTAACTCCTGTTTGATTGAAAGAAGTTGTCACCTATTGATTTCGGGCTGCTAAACCCCGGCCATGTTGAATATGGCGGCTGCAGGTTAATCAGCAGATAGCGCTGGAACAACCCCAAAGCACACTTCGGGAAATGTCCTTCAAGTTAAAGAGACTTACCCTGCGGGTACAAAAAAGCGCAATTCAGTTGGGCAGATATCCCTGCCGCCCAACGTTGCCTTTCGGCGGCCTTACGGTTGTGACGGGTTATGCGTGACGCGCTTTAGTTGTTCGCGCGCGCGCGACAGGCGTGAGCGCACGGTGCCGATAGGAATGTCCAGAACGTCGGCCGTGTCCTGGTAACTGCCGTCGGTCTCCAGTGAGGCGTACAGCGTCTTGCGCATTTCTGCCGGCAGGTGGTCGATGGCGCTCAGGGTTTTCTCCAGGCGGCGGTTGATCTCGAATTCCCAATCGAGGTTTTTGTTGTCTTCCTGGCCGTGCCACAGCGACTCGTCGAATTCGCAATGCACCGGTTTGGCGTACATGCGTCGGAAGTGGTTGCGGATCAGGTTCTGTGCGATGCCGCACATCCAGGTGCTGAGGGTCGCCTGGCCACCGAATCGTTCGCGGTTGCGCCAGGCCTCCAGGTAAGTCAGTTGCAGGATGTCGTCGGCGTCTTCGGGGTTGAGGACGCGTTTATGAATAAAACGTCGGAGTTTCTTCTGCTGGTCGTCCGTCAGTTGGAGCATGAATTGAGGCGAGCTGCCAACAAGGTGCGCTAAAGCTTCAATGGGGATATTCACGATGTTTTCCTCAGGGTAGACGCTGTCGAATTGGTTTCGACGAGAACCCCTTTTGCACTGGCTGTGCCAAGCAAAAAAATCGTGCAGTGCTTTGATTTATATAAATAAATATCTTGAAATGAGGCCGTTCTGCGCAGCTTTTTGCAAAAGCGCTGACGGCCGTGTGCCGGTCTTTTCAAAAGGCGTCAGGCGGATAATTCCGATGGAACCGCCCTGCGTACGCCTGCCACATAGGGACACAAACTTCCTGTCCCGGCACGCCCATGAAAGTCGAATCCCATCCCGATCTGCACAAAATCCAGCGCCTGGAGCAGCCTGTCCCTGAGAAGGTTGCCCAGGTTCGCGCTCACGTTGCCGCGCCGGGTCTGGACGAGCTCGCCAGTGCATTCAGCCGGGAAGTGGCGTTCACCAGCAAAACCCTGAACCAGCGCTCGATGGGGGTGCTGGTGACGCCCACCGAACAGCTCGCGCAGCTCTATGACCAACTGGGCCACCCCGCGCAAGCGAGTTTGGCGTCGATCACTCAGCAAGCCAGGCAGGTGCTGAAGCAGCAGCCCAGCGTTGAAGATTTGTTGAAACTCACGGGCGGCGATCCGGCGCGGACCTATGTGGTGCTGCGCCAGATCACGGCTCAGGCGGAAGCCGAAGCGCGCAAGACCGAAGCCGCGCTGGCGCGTGATGCGTTGGCCCGGCTGGAAATGCGCCACAAGCGCGAGATCCAGGCCGGCCTGAATATCGCCATGACCTTGCAGGCCGCCAGTGGCGACCCCCAGGAGCGCCAGGCGGTACGGGCGCTGTATTACGCCAATGTGGTCGTGCGCCAATCGCTGTCGAGCATGATGCAGGCGCTGTTGGGAATGTACGGCGGCGAGCGCTTTTCTGACGGGCTCAACATCATGCGCCGCGCGCTGGCAGACGATGTAGCCGCCCTTGCCTCATCGATCCCAACCGCCAAGTTGCGCACGCTGCTGCTGGGGCTGCAAAGCTGCGGCCAATTGGGCGGGGTTTTGTCCAGTTGCCATGGCTTGATCGAGCGCCTCAAGGTCGAGCACGACGCGGTCATCCTGTTGCAGCGCCTGTTGGGCTACGCCGGCAACGGCATTGGCGCCTCTGAGGTGCAGCGGTTGGCGGGCGAGCTGGCCGGTGAAGAAGCTGCCAGGCAAATCGCCTCGTTGAATGCGATCTACCCGGTGATCAAAAGCCTGCCGATGGCCTTGTGGCGCGACACCCGTGGGCGCCAGGAAGGCCTGCACAACTTTTTGCTGGTGATGGATGAATTCACCCGCCTGGAGAAAGCCCCCGCGCGGTTGGGCGCTGAACCGAGGCACTTCGTGTGACCGTCCTGACGACGCTCAACCGTTGGCTGCTGAAGGCCGCCCAGCGTGCCGAAGTGCTGGGCGCGGTGGTGGTGTTGGCCATTGTGTTCATTTTTATTGTGCCGCTGCCGACCTGGCTGGTGGACATCCTGATTGCGCTCAATATCTGCATCTCCTGCCTGTTGATTGTGCTGGCGCTGTACCTGCCCGGGCCATTGGCGTTTTCGTCGTTCCCCTCGATTTTGCTGTTGACCACGATGTTTCGGCTGGCGCTGTCGATCGCGACCACGCGCCTGATTCTGTTGGAGCAGGACGCGGGCGATATCGTCGAGGCGTTCGGCAATTTCGTGGTGGGCGGCAACCTGGCGGTGGGGTTGGTGATCTTCATGATCCTGACGCTGGTGAACTTCCTGGTGATCACCAAGGGGTCCGAGCGCGTCGCCGAAGTGGCCGCGCGCTTCAGCCTCGACGCAATGCCCGGCAAGCAGATGTCCATCGACAGCGACTTGCGCGCCGGGTTGATCGACGGCACCCAGGCACGCGACAAACGTGACCAATTGTCTCGCGAAAGCCAATTGTTCGGCGCCATGGACGGCGCCATGAAGTTCGTCAAAGGCGATGCGATTGCCGGTTTGGTGATCGTGGTGATCAACCTGCTGGGCGGCTTTTCCACCGGCATGTTCCAGCACGGCATGAGCGCCGCCGACTCGATGGCGCTGTATTCGGTGCTGACCATCGGCGACGGTTTGATTGCGCAGATTCCCGCGCTGCTGATCTCCCTGACCGCCGGCATGATCATCACCCGCGTGGCGCCGGACGGGCGCCAAGGCGTGAGTAACATGGGCGCTGAAATTGCGCGGCAGATGACCAGCGAACCCAAGAGCTGGATGATCGCCTCGGTCGGGATGCTGGCGTTTTCGGCATTGCCCGGCATGCCCACCACCGTGTTTATCCTGATCGCGGCCATCACCGGCTCCCTGGGTTTTTACCTGATGCGCCAGCGCCAGCGCGAGGAACAGGAAAAGGCCGCAGAAACCATCGAGATGGCGCCGGAAGAAAACGGCTTTGTGGACTTGCGCGGGTTCGACCCGTCGCGCCCCTATCTGTTGCAGTTCCCGCCCGTGCTGCGCGGCACCGACGTGGTGGTGGAACTCATGCACGAGATTCGCAAGGCGCGTAACAGTATCGTCGCCAGGATCGGCCTGACGCTGCCGCCGTTCGAGGTCGAGTTCGACGCCTCCCTGGCCGCCGACGAAATGCGTTTTTGCGTGCATGAAGTGCCGATGGTCAAGGCCACTCAGGGCCATCAGGTCGCGGTGGCGCGCGCAACCTTGAAGGGCGAGGCGGAACACGGCGTGTCGGGCCTGGCCGAGCGTGAAGAGCAGGACTGGGTTTGGTTGCCCGCCGATGATCCGTTGCTGGACGACCCGGACCTGGAGCGCTTCAGCGCCGTGAGCCTGATCGTTGAGCGCATGACCCATTCGATGATGCTCAGCGGGCCGCAGTTTCTCGGGATCCAGGAGAGCAAGTCGATTCTCGGTTGGCTCGAACACAACCAATCGGAACTGGTTCAGGAACTGCAACGCATCATGCCGTTGTCGCGCTTCTCGGCGGTGCTGCAGCGCTTGGCCAGTGAAGGCGTGCCGCTGCGCGCCGTGCGGCTGATTGTCGAGTCGTTGATCGAGTACGGCCAGCACGAGCGAGAGCCGGATGCCCTGGCTGACTACGCGCGCATTGCACTCAAGTCGCAGATCTTCCACCAGTACAGCGAGGCCGACGGCCTGCACGCCTGGCTGCTGGCGCCGCAGACCGAAAACATCTTGCGTGAGGGCCTGCGCCAGACCCAGACCGGCGTGTTCTTTGCGCTCGATAACGACCACAGCGCGGCGCTGGTCAACCTGCTCAACCAGGCCTTCAGCCTGCGCCCCAAGAGCAAAAGCGTGATGCTGGTGGCGCAGGATCTGCGCAGCCCGTTACGCACCTTGTTGCTCGAAGAATTCAACCATGTGCCGGTGCTGTCGTTTGCCGAGTTGGGCAATACCTCCAAGGTCAAAGTGCTGGGCCGTTTTGACCTGGGCCAGGACGAGCTGATGCGGGGTGCGCAGGCATGAACCAGTCATTGCGGCGTGCGCCGGGAAGGGCTCGATGATGTTTGAGCTACGGGTGTTGGACGGCTTGCATCAGGGCGCGGCGCTGCCGCTGTTCGGTGAGCAATGGAGCCTCGGCGCGCATGCCGACGCCGACCTGTTGCTCAACGACGCCGGCATTGCCGAGCACCATGCACGGCTGCGGCTCATTGATGGCTGCTGGTCAGTCCAGGCCGAGGCGGGGCTGATCCAGGGCGCAGATGGCCTGATATTGGCGCAGATCTCCAACCTGGCGCTGAACACGCCGTTCTCGATTGGCGCGGTGCGCCTGTGTGTCACCCTGGCCGACCAGGCCTGGCCCCAGGCGCCGGCGCGCTCGCCTGTGACTGCGGCCGCTGAACAAACGGCGCCCCTGGCGTTGACGCTGTCGTCCATCTCGCCTTCGCGGCAGAAGCATTTGATCAGCCTGGTGCTGGTGTGCGCCGTGATTATCGTGGCCGTGGGTATTGCCTCCACCGGTGAGCGCGAAGCGCAGGCGTCGTTGATGCCGGTGGCGGGGCAGAAGCGCGAGTTGGGCTCGGCCTTCGAGGTGCGTCAGCAGTTACTCAAAATGCTCAGCGAGCGCGAGTTGAGCCAGAGGGTCAGCCTGCTGGTGATCAACGGCCAGATCGTGCTCGACGGCGAAGTGCCGCAAGACGACGTGGAACTGGTGGCGCGCATGCTCAGCCGGTTTGGCGAGCAGTTCGACACGGTCGTGCCGGTGCTCAGCCGCGTGCGGGTCAGCGACGGCACGTTGCCGTTCAAGATTCTGCAGATCGTCGGCGGGCCGAATGGCCACGTCGTCCTCGAACAGGGTGATCGGCTTTTTGTCGGTGATGAAGTGGATGGCCTGCGCCTGGTGCTCATCGACAACAACAAAGTCGTCTTCGACGGCGCGCAACGTTATGAGGTGCGCTGGTGAACGATAACCTGCAGGAACGCCTGGACGCCTGGCAGCAGCAACAGTCACTGGCCTTGACGCGCTTCGCGCCCGTGACCCAGCGCGGGCGTATTCAACGCGTCAACGGCATGTTGCTGCAATGCCGCTTGCCCGAGGCGCGCATCGGCGATCTGTGCCGGGTCGAAAAATCGCCGGGCGACAGCATGCTCGCTGAAATCATTGGTTTCGATCAGCAGGACGCCGTGCTCAGTGCCCTCGGTAACCTGGAAGGCGTGCGCGTGGGCGCCAGCGTGGAACGCCTGGGCGTGCCGCACCGGGTGCGGGTCGGGGATGACTTGCTGGGCCAGGTGCTGGACGGTTTTGGCCGGCCGATTGGCGGCGAGGGGCCGAGTGCGTTTGTCGAGAGCGACACCGCTGACGCCAGCACCGTGTTGTGTGAGGCGCCGTTGCCCACCGAGCGCCCGAGGATCAGCCGCGCGTTGGCCACGGGCGTGCGTTCGATTGATGGCTTGCTGACCTTGGGCGAGGGCCAGCGTGTCGGCTTGTTTGCCGGCGCCGGGTGCGGCAAGACGACCTTGCTGGCCGAAATCGCCCGTAATGTTGAGTGCGATGTGATTGTGTTCGGCCTGATCGGCGAGCGCGGCCGTGAGCTGCGGGAGTTTCTTGATCATGAGTTGGACGACGGGTTGCGCGCCAAAGCGGTGTTGGTTTGCGCCACCTCCGACCGTTCCAGTATGGAGCGCGCCCGGGCGGCCTTTACGGCGACAGCACTGGCCGAAGGTTTCCGGCGCAAGGGCAAGCGCGTGTTGCTGCTGATCGACTCCCTGACGCGGTTTGCCAGGGCCCAGCGCGAAATCGGCTTGGCCGCCGGCGAACCCTTGGGGCGGGGTGGTTTGCCACCCTCGGTGTACAGCCTGTTGCCGCGCTTGGTCGAACGCGCCGGGCTGACCCGTGACGGCGTGATCACGGCGATCTACACAGTGCTGATTGAACAGGACTCCATGAGCGACCCGGTGGCGGACGAAGTTCGCTCGCTGCTCGACGGGCATATCGTGCTGTCCCGCAAATTGGCCGAGCGCGGCCATTACCCTGCCGTCGATGTGTTGGCCAGCCTTTCACGCATTTTGAGCAACGTCGCTGAGCCCGGGCATATCCAGGCGGGCACGGCGTTGCGGCGGCTGTTGTCGGCGTATCAGCAGATCGAACTGATGCTCAAGCTCGGCGAGTACCAGCCGGGCAGCGATGCCTTGACCGACAGGGCAGTGGACAGCCGCCAGGCGGTCGATGGCTTCCTGCGCCAGGACCTGCGTGAGCCCACGCCGATGCCCACCACCTTGGCGCAACTGACGGAGCTGACTGCGTATGTCCCGTTCTGATTCGCTGCTCAGTGACATCGAGACCTTGCGGCGCTTGCGCAGGCACCGCGCAGACCGCGCCGAGCGTGCGCTGCGCGAGGCCAAAAGAACCCAGCAAGCCTTGCTCGCGAGCATCCGCCAGGCGCAAGACGCGCTTGAGCAAACGCGGCTGGAAGAAGCCGAGCAAAGCGCGCAATTGCTCACTGAACACCAGGGCCAGGTGTTGACCTTTCAAGCGCTGAAAGCCTGGAGCGCCCAGGAACAGACGTTGTCCGCCAGCACACGGCGAGAAGAAGGCCAATTGCACGAACTGCAAGACCGGCGAGAGCAACAGGAAAGCGCAATTGGCAGCGCCCAGAAGCAGGTGACCGTGTGCTTGCGCCAAGTCGAAAAACTTCAGGAATTGTCCATTTTGCTGGCTCAGGAGCCGACATGACAAAGGTTTCCACTCGCCCGCCCAAACGCCTGCGCACCCGTGACCTCAAGGACGATTCAGCCTCGGGAATGAGCGCCGTGGTGCCCTGGGAGCAACGCCGGCTGTTTGCCCAGTTGTTTGACGACAGCGGGGGCGGCAGCGGGCACGGGGCTTCCACGGCACGGCGCAAAACCTCGGCCGATGCCTCGATGGTCGAGGCCTTGACCGAGCAGTTGGCGCCTCGGGTACTCGGCGCCTCGCAGTGGCCGTTGGTGGCGGTGTTGTATTTGCCACGGCTGGGGCGGATCAACGCGAGTGTCCGCCGCGAGCAGGGCGCCTGGAACGTCGAGCTGGCGGCGGAAGAAGAGTCCACCGCGCGCTGGCTCGGTGGCGTGCGGCAACGCTGTCAGGAGGGCCTCGCGCAGAGCTTGCGGATGCCGGTCAACCTGGGCCTGGCAAGCGTGGGCTCGGCATGATGGTTTCGTTATTACGCCTGCCCGCGGTCCAGGGCGATGCGGTTGCCGCGCGGCGCCGCCTGGGGCGTGGCTTGCGCCTGCCGTTTGAGGTGGCCGGGCAGAGCGGCGAGTTGCTGCTTGAGCCGGGGCGCGCGCCGGTGGGCGCCAACCCACTGTGCTTCGAGACCGCCTGCGGCGTGTTGGCGTTTGGCGAGCCGGGGCCGCTGTTCAGTTTGCTCGGCGAGTGCCCGGTGACGCTGGCGCAGTCCGGTAACGATCCGGATTCGTGGTTCTGGGAGTTGTTCCAGCTGCACCTCAGCGCCCAGGTGCGCGCGCTGTTGGGTTACGTGCGATTGCGCGTGGCCGATCAGCCGGCGGAGTTCGGCTGTCGTCTGTCTGTGACCTTGGACGCGTCGCGGGTGGTGAGCTACCTGTGGCTTTCCCCCGAGAGCTTCCTGGCGTTATGCGAGGCCGGGCCCTGGCAGCCCATCGCCGAGCCGCTGCCCGGCCGTTTTCAACTGACTATTGCCCTGACCGTCGGCCGTTTGCGGCTGCCTGTCGCGCAAGTAGGCAGCGTGCGCGTGGGTGACGTGCTGATGCTCGAACAGGCTTTTTTCCAGGCCCGGGGCAACGGCTATGTGCAGGTCGGCGAACAGCGCCTGCACGGGTGTATCGACGATGAAACCGGGCCGTTGCGCCTGACCCTTATTTCAATGGAGGACATGTTTGTGGACGAGGATTTCGCAGAACCGCACTACCTGGGAGAGGAGGACGACACCCCTGTGGCGGATGTATTCGGCCAGGAGCCGTTCGATGAACTCAGCATGGCGCTCAATGTGCGCTGCGGCACCTTGAGCCTGACCCTGGGCGAGTTGCGCAACCTCGCGCCCGGCGCCGTGCTCGGCATTTCCGGGTACGCGCCGGGTATGGCCGGGCTGTATTACGGCGACCGGCCTATCGGCCAGGGGCAGTTGGTCGAAGTGGACGGACGGCTCGGCCTGCAGTTAACCCGCGTGATGTTTTCCCGATGAGTTTCCAAGGGGTAGACCCTCTGGTTCTGGCGGTGTTTCTCGCGGCCCTGTCGTTGATGCCCATGCTCTTGATCGTGTGCACGGCCTTCTTGAAGATCGTGATTGTGCTGATGATTACGCGCAACGCCATCGGTGTGCAGCAAGTGCCGCCGAGCATGGCCATCAACGGCATCGCATTGGCCGCGACGCTCTTCATCATGGCGCCGGTGGGCTATGAGATCGCCGAGGTGGTCAAGGTCACGCCGCTGAACCTGAGCAACGTGCAGACGCTCCAGCAGACCGGGCTTGAGGCGATCAAGCCGCTGCGTGCCTTCATGCTGCGCAACATTGATGCGGATGTGCTCACGCACCTGCTGGAAAACACCGCGCGCATGTGGCCGGCGCAGATGGCGCAAGAGGTCCAGCGCGAAGACCTGATCCTGCTGATTCCGGCGTTTGTGCTGTCGCAGTTGCAGGCGGGGTTCGAGATCGGCTTTCTGATCTATATCCCGTTCATCGTGATCGACCTGATCGTCTCCAACTTGCTCCTCGCGCTGGGCATGCAAATGGTCTCGCCCATGACCATTTCCCTGCCGCTCAAGCTGCTGTTGTTCGTGCTTGTTTCCGGGTGGTCGCGGTTACTCGACAGCCTGTTCCTTTCCTACCTTTGAGCCTTCTATGGATCCGATCGTGCTGTTCAAGCAGGGCATGTTGCTGGTCGTCGTGCTGTCGGCGCCGCCGCTGATCGTAGCGGTGATCGTCGGCGTGCTGACGTCCCTGGTGCAGGCCCTGATGCAGATTCAGGACCAGACCTTGCCGTTTGGCATCAAGCTGGTCGCGGTGGGTATCACCCTCGCGGTCACCGGGCGCTGGATCGGCGTGGAGCTGATCCAGCTGATCAACCTGACCTTCGACATGATCGCCCGCTCTGCACTGAACTGAGGGCTTGCCCGTGTTGCTTTATCTTGAGTTCCTGCCCAGCCTGCTGGTTGGCATGGCGCGTATTTACCCGTGCGCCTTCCTGGTGGCGGCGTTCTGTTTCCAGCACATCCGCGGCATGCCCAGGCACACCATTGTGATGGTCATGGCGCTGATTCCGGCGCCGGGTATCCACGCCGTGTTGGCGGGCACCGACCCCTCGGCCCTGATGTTGACCGGGCTGGTGCTCAAGGAAGCGGCCCTGGGGTTTTTACTCGGGACGTTACTGTCGATGCCGTTCTGGATGTTCGAGGCGGTGGGCGCGTTGCTGGACAACCAGCGCGGCGCCTTGGCCGGCGGCCAGCTCAACCCTTCGCTGGGGCCGGACGCCACGCCTGTCGGGCACCTGTTCAAGCAGTTGGCAATCTTTCTGTTGATGGTCAGCCTTGGCCTTGGCGCGCTGACGCAGGTGATCTGGGACAGCTACCTGATCTGGCCGCCCACGGCCTGGTTTCCGGTGGTGGGCGCCAATGGGTTCAGCACCTTTGTCGAGCTGCTGGGCGATACCTTCACCCACATGATGCTGTACGCGGCGCCCTTTATCGCGGTGTTGCTGCTGCTCGAATTCGGCATTGCGCTGCTGGGGCTCTATAGCCCGCAGCTGCAGGTGAGCACGCTGGCGCCGCCGGTCAAGTGCCTGGCAGGGATCGGTATTTTGATCCTGTACTTTGCGCTGCTGCAGGATTTGATCGTCGGGCGCATGGTGCTGCTGGGCGACCTCAAGCACTCCCTCGGCTTGATGTTCAAGGTGCCGACGCCATGAGCGATTCAGGCGAAAAGAAACACCCGGCCAGTGCCAAGAAGCTACGCGACCAGCGCAAGAAAGGTCAGGTTGCGCAAAGCCAGGACGTCGGCAAGTTGCTGGCGCTCACGGCCCTGAGTGAAATCGCGCTGTTCACCGCCGAAACCAGCCTGCAACGCTTTCAGCAATTGATGGTGTTGCCGATGTCGCGATTCGGCCAGCCGTTTGTACGCGCCCTGGAAGAAGTGCTGACGGACGCCCTGGTAATCTTCTTTTCGTTTGCGCTGTTGATGGCCGGCGTGGCGATTGCGGTAAAGCTGATCAGCAGCTGGATGCAGTTCGGCCTGTTGTTCGCGCCGGAAACCCTGAAGCTCGATTTCAAACGCCTCAACCCGCTCAACCAAGCCAAGCAAATGTTCTCGCCGCAGGCGCTGATGAACCTGTTGATGGGCATCATCAAGGCGTTGCTTCTGGGCTTGATTCTGTACGTGGTGATCGGCCCGTCACTGGACGCGCTGATCAACCTCGCCAACAGTGATCTGCAAAGCTACCTCCTGGCGCTGATCGCGCTGTTTCGTTATTTGCTGCATGCGTGCCTGGGCCTGTTGCTGGTGCTGGCCCTGATTGACCTGAGCTTGCAGAAGTATTTCTTCGCCAAGCGCATGCGTATGACCCAGGTTGAGGTGGTCAAGGAATACAAGGACATGGAGGGCGACCCGCACGTCAAAGGTCAGCGGCGTCAGTTAGCCCATCAACTCGCGCAGGAAGAACCGAAGGTCAAGCTGCCCAAGCTTGAGGAGGCCGACATGCTGGTGGTCAACCCCACGCACTATGCCGTCGCCTTGTATTACCGGCCGGGCCAAACACCCTTGCCGCTGCTGGTGGACAAGGGCACGGATGCCGAGGCGCGAAAATTGATTGCGCGCGCGAAGGCCGCCGATGTGCCGGTCATCCAGTGTGTGTGGTTGGCCCGGACGATCCATGAGCGAAAATTGGGGGCGAGCATTCCGCGCGAGACATTGCAGGCAGTGGCTTTTATCTACCGCACCTTGCGCGAACTGGATGATGAAGCCAAGCGTGAAACCCTTGAGTTGCCTGAGCTTGAGCAGCGCTGATCAGCGCATCAGGCGGTCGTCCAAAGCATCCAGTTGGGCCAGCGAGAGCAGCCGGCTGAAGGCTGGCTCAAGCGCCGAGCGGTGTTCGGGCAGCGCCTGCCAGATCACCAGGGCGCCTTGGGCATCCAGATAAATAAAGCAGCCGTCGAAGGCGACGGCTTGTTCGAAGCGGCGTTCCAATACACGCTGCAATTGCCCGGCTTTTAAGGCTTCGCGGGCGATCTGCACGGCCAGCCCCTGACGCGCGCCGGCCTGGGTGGCGCAGAGTTTGATACCTGGGCAGAGCGGCAGGTGAACGGCCTCGCCGTTCACCAGGCCGTCCAGGAATGCCTGACGATTCACGTTCGTGCCCGGCAACCCCTCGGCACTCATCGTTCCAGCGACACCGTTTGATAGTCCGAACGCTCCCCCGAAGGGCCTGCTTGCGCGCGCATGTGCGGCGGCCACCAGACCACCAGTGTGTCGCTGCTCGATTGCGGGCGTGAACAGGAGTCGCCCTTGCAGGTGGGCGTACAGCCGCTGATGAACAGCGCCGTAGCGATCAGGGTGGCGCACAACAGCCTAGGTTTCATGGTGTGGTCTTCTGGGTTGGGGTGAGAAGGGAGGGCCGCGATACGCCGATGTGTTCATCCTTTACGACGGGACGCATGGCGATAAACACTTCCGCTTCCTCGCCCGGCTTGAGCCAGGCGCGCGGCCAGACACTCACGGCCAGGGTCTGCGAATGGCTGCATTCCTTTTCATCGATGCGTACGTTGCGTTTAATCTGGTTGCGCAACACCACCACCGCCACGTTGAACGTTGGGCCGGTGTACCACTGGCTGCGTTCGGTGTTGAGCGCCAGCACGTCGCGGGGGCTGCACAAGGTATCCAGGCCCAGGGGCATTGGCGCGGCGGTGAAACCCTTGGGCACTTGCCCGCTGACGAGGTGCGCGAGTGTGCCGGTGATGTCGCTGCGCTTGATTTCAGGCTGGTACGGCGCAAGGCGACGGGCCAACGGCGTGAGCGCGGCCTGCAGTTCGGCCTGGTCGTCCTGGGGCAGGTAGCGTGACGGATCGGCCTGGTCGCCGATAACCCGTGGCGTCAGGATGAACAAGCGTTCGCGGCGGTTGTTCTGCCGCTCAGTCGAGGTGAACAGTGCCTTGCCCAGCAGGGGGATATCCCCCAGCAGCGGCACCTTGCTGTGCGTGTCGCGGTTGTTTGTCACGTGGAAACCACCGACCACCAACGAGCGCTTTTCCGCCATCACCGCTTGGGTGCTGACCTTGCCTCGGCGTACATCAAGGCCATCAAGCGTGGGGTTGGACTCGTCGAAATTGCCGTCTTCAATGTCCACCACCAAGTGGATCTGGTGGCTGCCGCGCGTGGTGATCACCCTGGGCACTACCTGAAAACTGGTGCCGACGGTAACCGGCAAAATGGTTGCGTTCTCAACACCGGCCTTGAGGAACTGGGTGCGGTTGAAGTCGATGACGGCCGGCTGGTTTTCCAGGGTCAGCACCGAAGGGTTGGAGACCATGGTCGCCAAACCCTTGGCTTCCAGGGCGCGTACGTCGGCGAAGAAGCGGTCGCGACTTTCGATGGCCAGTTGTGAGGTGGTGCCAGGTGCCACGTTGGCGCCGCCGCGAAAGCGACTGTTCTGAAAGCCCCAGTTGACCCCGAACTCACGCAACTGCGTGCGCTCGATATCGAGGATGATTGCGTCGATCTCCACCAGCTTGCGCGCGACGTCGAGCTGGGTGATCAGCTCGCGGTACATCGCGTGGCGCTCCGGCAAGTCGTAGATCAGGATCGCGTTGTTGCGCACATCGGCCTCGACCCGAATTCGACTGGTGCCGCGCGCAGCACGCGGGCTGAGCGTCGCGCCGGTGGCCAACTCCCCTGAGTTCGCTGAGCTGCCGAGCATTTGCTCCAGCAACGGGTTGCCCAGCCGAGGGAAATTGGGCGTCACCATGGCAGCTTGTGACGCCGCTGCGGGCGTTTGGGTCGCGGTTGAGAGCGCAGAGGCCGTACGCGGTTCGAGCAGCCCGCGCAGCATGTTCGCGATACCCGGGATGGTCAGTTTTTCACCGCGATAATCCACAATACGGTCGGCTGCGTTGGCGAATTTCAGCGGGTAGCTCAGCACGCTTTGTTTCTCGTCCGGCGAACGCCGCTGGCTGCTGAATTGCTTGATTTGCTCTATATAGCGCTTGGGGCCCGAGACCAGCACAACCCCGTCTTCAGCCAGTTCGCCCCAGCCAAAACGGCTGTCGAGCAGGCCGATGTCGGTCAGTGCCTGCTTGAGGTCCGAGATGGTTTCGGAAGACACCTCAAGGCGCGCCGACTCCTGCTGGTCGAGGGTGCTGATGTAGAGCGTGTTGTTGTACAAATACCACTGGAAGCGGTGCTCGACGGCAAGCCTGTCGAGCAACGACTGCGGAGTGTTCGCGCGAATCTTGCCGTTGACGATGCCTTCGAGCAGGCCTTCGACCTGCAGCTGTATGCCGAAGGTCTGGGCGAAGTCCTCCAGCGCGTCTCGCAACGGTTTGTGCTCGGCCTCATAGGCGTAGGCTGTGTTTTTCCATTCGGGCGGAATCGCCGCCAGGCTGCTTTCCAGGGGCAGCAGCAACCACGGCAGCAGCATCAGGCTGCGCCAGTGATTGCGGTGGGGCGGGCACGCAGGCGAGTGGGCGCGCAAACCGGGGCGTTTGTAGGGTGTGTTGTGCATGGAGAGTTCTCTGATTAATGCGCCAGCGAGCGCAACGACGAAGAGGGAGTGGGCCGTGTGGTGCGTGCCTGACGAGTGACCATTGCGCGCCAGGCGTCGCGCTGGTTGAGCAGGCTTTCAAGGCTGCCCAGCACGCGCTGTTTGTCCTGTTCATCCGCCAGGCACTGCACCAGCCAGAGCGCGCCACTTTCCGGTGCTTGGGCGAGTGCCCCGTGAAAATGGCCCAGGCTGAGTTCGGCGGGCCGCATCCAGGTTTCCAGTTGGGCATTGCCGGGCCGCATAAGGGTCAACTGGACACTCACGGTCACGGCACCCGCTTCGCGCTGCAGGGTGATTGCGTGGTTGTCTTCAAACAGGGTGAGTGCCGCTTCATGGCCACCTAACCAGTGGGCAATCAGGGGGTTCAACTCTGCGCGCCGTCAATCGCCGCCTTGAGCAGCATGTGCCTGGCGCGGACCTGCTCGTGGAAGGCGTACTTGGCGTTACGTTGCTGCAGGCTCATTTCGAAAAGGTCGACGTCGCTGTCGTCTATATCCGTGTCCGCCATCGCCGTTTCGGTGCGGTTTTTTTCAATGTCGGCGCGTCTCGACAGCTGGTTTTTCAGGTTCCCGTAGAATTCCATACACGTTTACTCTTGATGTGTATGAGCTATGTGGCGCGTGAACAGTCGCCGGTTCCATGTGGGATCAGCTTTGTGAAACATCTGGAATACCGCGCTTCACCCAGGCACATCGGTTGAAAACGCATCCTCGCGTACCAGCAGTATCTTGCGCATCGACGCCCAATCAATCCGGAAGTCGCCTTCCGTGGTCTCCAATACCAGCGTTTGCGGTTTTACCCGGTCGTCGCCGCGCAGCACCCACAACGTGATGTTCAGCATGGCCAGGCATTGCTCCAGGTCTGCAAGGTCTGAAGGGTGGCAAAGGAGGGTTGCGCTGACCGTGGGAAGTTGCGCGGCCATCAGCCGTTTGATCAATGCCGTGAGGCGTTGCGCCGGCGGAATGTCTTCAAGCAGGCAGCACAAGGCCTGGTCAGCGATTGACGTGGCGTAGCGCTCCAGGTTGTCGCACATGGTTTGGCGTTGATGGGCCCAGTGTTCAAGCTGCGCATTCGCCCGTTGCCAGAACGCCAGCTGCGCTTGCTCAAGCATCGCCTCGCGTTGCGCCGCCGCCTGGCTCAGCAACTCTTCAGCCTGGGCCTGCGCGCGCGCCAGCAGTTGGCCGGCGTGGGCGCTTTCCCTGAGCATTTCGTGTGTGATCAAGACGGTGGCCGGGCCGGGAGAGCCGTTGTGTAGATTAATCTTGCGTCGGCATAGCATGGTGGAGGCCGCTCTATCAGAGTAGGAAATCTTCGCCGCTCGTTGTCGTCACTCGCCAGACAATCGCCTGCCAGAGCGTATCGAGCCGACTGTGTGCGTCTTCAAGAGCGGCGTGCGTTTCTTCCAGTTTCAGCACCCTTGGGCGAGAGAAGCGCAGGCGAAGCCGCTGCCAGATGGCGGGGCTGACCCAGGCGCGCAGCAGTTGCAGCGGATCATCGTCGGCGTGCAGCATGGCTTCGGGGTTCAATGCTTTGGAAAGGCGCAGGCACCACAGGTGTTGGGTCTCGCTGACGGCGCCGTCGAGCGGGCGATGGCAGGTGTTGCCCAGCAAGGCCAGCATCTGTGTGAGTTGCTCCGTCGAGGCCAAGGCCAGGCGCAGTACGGTGGCGTGCAGCGGCGCAGGCAAGCAAGGTTCGATGCCCAGAAGCGTGCTGACCCGCACGTGCTGGGCGCGGCTCAGTGCGGCCACGCTGTCTTGTTCCAGCACGCGCCAATCCGCATGCGAGTCCCGCCAGGGGATGGCCCACCAGTGAGCCCAAGCCAGCGGCTCATTCATTCGGTGACTGGGCGTCAATGCGTGATGCTCTCGCTCGGTTACGCCAGAACAATGCGCCGCCCACCGCCAGCCCGCCGGCGATCACGGCCAGCGCCATACAGGCCTGCCAGAACGCGAGGTCGCTTTGCGGAATAAGAAACGGGCCGAAATAACTCAGGCGTTGCTGCTCCGTGTAGGCGGTCGCGGGCACAAACACCACTGTCAGCTTTTGCGAGTTATCCACCGCGGTCGACATGCCGGGGATACTGCTGGCGACCATACGGCGCACGCGGGCGCGGATATTGTCGGGCTCAAGCCTGGGGTCATGTTTGATAAACACCGACGCGGACGCAGGTTGCACGGGTTCGCCGGGCGCGACGCGTTCGGGCAGCACCACATGGACCCGCGCAACAATCACGCCGTCGATGTTCGAAAGAGTAGCTTCCAGTTCCTGGGACAAGGCGTAGATGTAGCGGGCGCGTTCTTCCAGCGGCGTGGAAATGACACCTTCTTTGCGGAAGGTCTGGCCCATCGTGATGCGCGCCACCTTGGGCAGCCCGGCTGCTTCCAGCGTGCGCACCGCGCGGCTGATGTCGGCGGCGCTGACACGCACCGTTACGCCCTCTTTGGCGGGGACTTTTTGCGCGCGTATATGTTTGTCCGCCAGTTCCGCGATTACCTCATTGGCTTCCTGTTCGGAGAGTTGGCGGTGCAATTCAACGCTTTCTCCGCAGCCGCTCAGCATGAGTACCAGCGACAAGATGAAACCCGGGGCCAGGAGACGGATCATGTTTACCTACTGCAAGTTGCTGATTTTTTCGAGGAATTGCGCCGTTTTACCGACGCTCTTGGTCAGCACGGTGGTGAGCAGCACGGTGTCTGAAAGGTTCGCGGCATAGTTGGCGCTGTCCTTTTCCCGATTGCCGGTGCTGTAGGCGCGCAGGCCTTTGCTCACGCCGGTGGTCGACTTGATCAATTGATTGGATGCATCGACCAATACGTTGGAAACCGGGGAGGGTGCGGCGGCGCTTATGGGCCGCGCCGACGTGTCCATCTGGGCGCTGAAAAAACTCACATCCTCCCGTTGCTGGGGCGAGGCTTGAGTTTGAAAGGGGGCCGGGGCAGCGTCGTTACCCGGCATGAGGTTACGTTCTATGCGCATAGAGAGCCTTTACTCAGGTAGAGAGAAGCCTCTCCTGCCGCGAGGCAGGAGAGGCTTGGGGGTTATCGCACTGCTTCAGCGTTCTTCTTGGCTTCGTTGTTTTCGAAGACCTTGTTGCTGCGCTGGAAGGATTTACGTTGCATCTGGTCGCGCTGATCTTCCAGATCCTTGTTTTGACCGGCGCCGCCAGCGCCACCGCCAATGGAACCGGTGAGGGCTTGCAAGAGAGAGGAAATGCCGTTGATCATGTGGGTGACTCCACTGTTAAGTGCACTAAGGATGGGAAGTAACCCAGTTGTCTTTCACGCGCAGTACAGACGCGTCGAACACTGGGCTCCCAAAGTGTGTGGCCGTCATCGACTAAAACGTTCCAGATGTTTCACCGGTGAATATTTCCAATTGTATTTCGGGGCGCGGAAGTGACTGAGATCAGTCCAGCGATATAGCCAGTTGCTTCATGCGGTAATACAACGTGCGTTTGGCAATACGCAGTTCTATTGCCACACCCTCGACGTTATGGGCATGACGGCGCAGTGCATCTTCAATCAGCATTTTCTCTATTTGCTGTAAGCGGTCTTTAAGGTTGGGTTGTACGGCCTGGGTGTTATTCGGTGTTTCAGAGAGCGGTAGAAGCCCCAACACAAAACGCTTGGCCGTGGAGCGCAGTTCGCGGACATTTCCCAGCCATGGGTGGCATAGCAGTTGTTGCAGCAGCGCGTTGGAGGGGAGGGGCGGCGTGCACTTGAAGTAGTCCGCTTCCTGGCTAACCATGTCGAGGAACAACGGCACGATGCGTTCCTGCTTCTCTCGCAGAGGCGCGAGCTTGATATTGACCACATTCAGGCGAAAATACAGGTCACGCCGGAAGGTGCCTTGCTCGACCATATCATGCAGTGACTGTTGCGCCGAGGCGATAACCCGCATGTCCACGGGGATGAAGCGGGTAGAGCCCAGGCGTTCGACGCCACGTGCCTCAAGGGCGCGCAGCAGTTTGGCTTGCAGTGACACAGGCATGCTGTCGACTTCATCCAGGTACAGCGTGCCCAGATGCGCGGCCTCGATAAAGCCTGCGCGTGACTGCACGGCACCGGTGTAGGCGCCACTGTTGACACCGAAGAGCTGGCCCTCGGCGAGGCTTTCCGGGATGGCTGCGCAGTTGACGGCTACGAAGCTCCCGCGTCGTCCCGACAGGCGATGGATCCGCTGTGCCAGGGTGTCCTTGCCGGTCCCCGTTTCACCCAATAACAGGATGTCGACATTGAGCGTGGCAGTCGTATTGAGGGTGTTCTCAATATCGGCGGCTTCAATGAACGGAACCTCTAATTCATTATCCTTTGGGTAGGCGGCCGACATTTTTCTATCACTTCACTGTTGATAATGCGGTGTTAAA
>NZ_JBARTQ010000085.1:0-5051 GCF_049645325.1 Pseudomonas sp.
GGAAGCACACGTCCAGCGGCTGCGCGCGCCACCAGTCCAGCAGCGCGTCGATGTCCTGCGCGTCATCCTGGGCCGGCGGCAGGTGCAGCGTCGCGCCCACGCACAGTGCCGGCCAGACCTCCCAGGCCATCGCATCAAAACCGAAACCGGCCACGCTGGCGGTGTGGCTGCCCGCGTGCAGGTCGAAGGCGCGGCAATGCCAGTCCACCAGGTTCGACACGCTGTGGTGCTCGACCATCACGCCCTTGGGCAACCCTGTGGAGCCCGAGGTATAGATCACATAGGCGAGGTGGGTCGGCGTGACCGCCACGCGCGGGCTGCCGCCGAGGTAGACGCTCGGATGGTCGAGCAGCAGCACCGGCACCGCAGACGCGGGAAGGCGGTGCAGCAAAGCCTGCTGGGTCAGCACGGCCACTGGGGCGCTGTCACTTAACAGGTAATTCAGGCGCTCGGCAGGATGGGCCGGGTCCACGGGTACATAACAGGCTCCGGCCTTGAGAATCGCCAACAGCCCCACCAGCGTGTCCAGGCTACGCCGGGCCAGGATCACCACGCGGTCATCCGGCTGTACGCCGTGCTCCAGCAGTTGATGGGCCAAGGCATTGGCCTGCTGGTCGAGTTGCGCATAGGTCAGTTGGAGGCCCTGGTACACCGCCGCAATGGCCAGCGGCGTGCGCGCAGCTTGCGCTTCGATTCGCCCGTGCAGGGTGCGCGGTTCGCTGCTCGGCTGCCCGGTGGCATTCCACTGTTGCAGCCGGGCCTGCTCGGTCGGTGTCACCAGGGAAAATTCCGCCACCGTCAGCGCGGTGTTTTCCAACCCCTGCTCCAGCAGCCAGGTAAAACGCTGCGTCAGCGCCTGCACCTCGTCGCGCGCAAAATACGCCTCGTTGTACACGCAATGCAGGCACGCCGTGTCCTGGTAGCGGTTGCTGCGCAGGTGGAAGGCAATCGGCAGCGGCTCATGGTGGTTGGACACCTTGATCGCCCGGGCCTGGACCTGGCCGTAGCGCAGGTCATGGTCGTCCTGCTCAAAGGACACCGACAGGTCGAACAACTGGCCGCGATCGGTACGCCGCAAGCCCAGCTCGCGGTTCATCTCGCTCAGGGGGAAACGCTGGTGGCGGAAATCCTGCTTGAGCTGGTCGCGCACGCCACGCACCACGGCGCCGAAAGACACTTGCTGATCGAACTGAAAACGCACCGCACTCACCTGGGCAAACAACCCCACGGTGGAACGAAACCGTGCGTTGGAGCGGTTGAGGATCGGCAGCCCCACCACCCACTCATCGCGCTGGTGGGTGCGGGTGAAATACACGTACATCGCCGCCAATAACACATGAAATGCCGAGGCCTGGTAACGGGTGGCGACTTGCTCCATGCGGTTGAGCAAGGCCACCGGAAACGGCGCCACGAGGGTGTTGCTCGGCGCTTGGGCGGTGTGCCTTGGCGTGAGCAGCGGCTCGGGCAACACCTGGTATTTGTCCAGCCAATAGGTCCGATCACGGGCGTAACGGGAAGAAAGCTGGTAGCGCTGGTCGGTGTCGATAAAGTCGATATAAGACGGCGCCAGCGGCTCCGGTTGCCGGCCGTGCTCCAGCGCGCAATACAGCCGTGCCAGGGATTGCAGCATCTGGCCAAACCCCCAGCCGTCGAGGATCAGGTGATGGGCCTGGGTGCCGAGGCGGTAATGGTCGTCATCGAGTTTGACCAGGAAAAAGCGGAACAGCGGTTCACCTGTCAGCGCGTAGGGCCGCGCCATTTGCGCTTGCATCAACGCCTGCGTCGCGGCGTGCGGGTCGGGCAGCGCGGAAAAATCGTGCACCGCCACGTCCACTGCCAGCGTCGGCGCGAAGGCTTGGCGCGGCAAGCCGTCCGCGTCGCTGTGCAGTTGGGTGCGCAACGCATCGTGCTTGGCCACCAGCAGCTCGACCGCGCGCTGGATCAAGTCGGGCACCACGGGGCCGGCGAAATCGACATAACCGCCAATGTTGTACAGCGGCGAGTCGCCCACGCGCAGTTGGTCGAGCCAGATGTCCTGTTGGGCGGCAGTGAGGGGGAAGCTGGCCGGCAGGCTGGAGAGATGCTTCATAAGATCCTTCTCATGGGGGTCAGGCACTGGCCGCGCAGGGAGGCCCATTACGACGAAATTGCCGGATTTGAGCATGGGGGCCGGGGACTGTCTGTCACCCGAAACCCGGACATTCGACGGGGTGGAAACGGGCCTGGCTGATGGTTCATTGCTGAAACGATTAAAGGGCTGTAGGAGATTGGCTATATCTGACTGATGTCGATGGATGAAATATTTTTTGTCTGACAATTTTTTTGCTTAACTATCAATCAGTTAATTAACTCTAAAATTCACATCCGGGTTTTCGTAGGCGGGATTTCACGTCAGAAACGTCGAATTAATGACGTGGTTTTTATGGCAGGTTGTGTCCCTCGTTTCCGCTGCATACGTAGGACAAATCGCTATGGCTAAATAAAATTTCGGACACCGAGTGACGTTCAGGAGCACGGACCGCCCCACACACCGACCCAGGGCGACCGTCGACGGTTTTCGACTTCAAGGATGAAATGGCTATGAGTCTGACCCGCAGTATTACCCACACGCACAGCCCGCAGTTCTACGCCGAAATGGGCGAGCTGATTTCAAACAGCGGCCAGGAAAACTTTGCCGCCAACATGCTCCACCTGGTGGACAAATGGGTGCCGATTCATCTGGTGGACCTCAGTGAATGGACCCTCGATGAACTGCGCGACAGCGTTCGCGAGATCAAGCTGTTGGGCAGCGCCGGCCTGAAAAAGGACTTGTCAGTGCCGCAAACCCTGCACGCGCTGAAAGACCACCCGCTGCTGCGAGAGATGCTGCGCATGCAAGACCCGCTGCTGATCCAGATGAAAGCTAAAACCAACAGCGCGCACCCGCATGGCACCTCGCACCAGTGCAACCTGGTGTCGCGCCAAGGCAATCGGCGCCTGGTGATTTCGTTTTACCGCCCGCCCACCTTGCGCGGGTTTTCCCTGGCGGAGTTGTCGTTTCTCAAGTGCCTGTCGGACACCCTGCTGCCGTTGATGGAACGCCATGCGCAGATCCTGCGCCAAGCACCGCACAGCGACACCGAGCCGACCCACACCTTGCTGGAACAGTCACAGTTGCAGCGTGAGTTCTACAAGCGCCTGTCCCTCAGCGACATCACCCTGTCGGCGCGGGAGCAGGAAGTTTGCCTCGGGCTGTTGACCGGGGGCACCGTGCCGCAGATGGCGGAAAAGCTCAGCGTGAAGAACAGTTCGATCGAAACCTACCTCAAGCGTGCTGCCGCCAAATTGGGCGTGAGCGGCCGGCATGGCCTGGCCAAATGGATGGTTGGCGCCTGATGAAAAAGCTGATGATCACCACCGCAGGCCTGGCCTGGATGCTCGGCGGCTGCTCGCTGATTCCGGACTACCAGCGCCCGGCGGCGCCGGTGCCGATGCAGTACCCGCAAGGTGGCGTCTACAGCCTGGCGCAGGCCGGCACCCTGGCGGTGAAACCGGACTGGCAACAGCTGTTCCACGACCCGGCCCTGCAGCAGTTGATTGGCGATGCACTGCTCAACAACCGCGACCTGCGAGTGGCGGCGCTGAACGTGGAGGCCTTTCAGGCGCAGTACCGCATCCAGCGCGCGGACCTGTTCCCGGCGGTGTCTGCCACCGGCCTCGGCAAGCGCCAGAAAATACCGGGGGACGTGACCGGCACCGGCAAGTCCGCTATTACGTCGAACTATTCAGCGACCTTGGGGCTCAGTGCCTACGAGCTGGATTTTTTCGGCCGTGTGCGCAGCCTCAGCGAGCAGGCGATGCTCACGTACCTGGGCACCGAAGAGGCGCGGCGCAGTGCGCAATTGAGCCTGGTGGCCAACGTCGCCAATGCCTACCTGACCTGGCGCGCCGACCAGGAACTGTTGGCCCTGGCCCAGCAAACCCTGGTGGCCAACGACCACAGCTGGCAACTGACCAGCCGCAGCAAAAGCGCGGGCAAGGCCTCGGCGCTGGACGTGGTGCAAGCCCGCACGGCGGTCGAAAGCACTCGCGCGAGCGTGGCCCGTTATGAGCGCCAGGTTGCCCAGGACCTCAACAACCTCGGCCTGCTGGTCGGCGGCCCGGTGAATGATCAGTTGCCGGCACGCCCACTGGCCGACGACCTGGTGGCACGCGTGCCTGCCGGGCTGCCATCGGATTTGCTGCAACGGCGCCCGGATATTCTCCAGGCCGAATACCAGTTGCAGGCTGCCAACGCGAACATCGGCGCTGCCCGCGCGGCGTTTTTTCCGTCGGTTACCCTCACGGCCAATGCCGGCAGCACCAGCACGGAGCTGTCGGGGTTGTTCAAGGGCGGTTCGGGCACCTGGACGTTTCAGCCGCAGGTCAATCTGCCGATCTTCAATGCGGGCAGCCTGCGTGCCAGTCTCGATTACGCGAAGCTGCAAAAAGACATCAGCGTGGCGCAGTATGAAAAGTCGATCCAGACGGCCTTTCAGGAGGTCGCCGACGGCCTTGCTGCTCGCCAGACCTTTACCGACCAGCTGGATGCGCAGAGGGATTTTGTCGCGGCCAACCAGGCTTATTACGATTTGGCTCAACACCGCTACCGCAGTGGTGTGGACAGCAACTTGACGTTTCTGGATGCGCAGCGGTCGTTGTTCAGTTCGCAGCAGGGGTTGATTGTGGATCGGCTGGCGCAGTTGGTGGCGGAGGTGAATTTGTACACGGCGTTGGGTGGGGCTTGGGGGGAGATGGCGGTGGTGGCTGTGCGGCGTTGATTGGAGGGGGTTGAGTATATATCCGTTGTTTGGGTGATGGCCGCTTATGGTTTCGCTCTTACAGCCATGCCTTTCAAGGTCTGCGTTTAAAGCCCCGTTTAAGTCATGTTTAAGTTTGTTTATTCGACTTGGCAGCCTTAAGCACCCGAGCGGTTGAGACATGAGCCCGCGCGGCCTTACCTTCCAGCCACTCCTTGGGTTTGGCGACTTTAGGGCCGCGAGGGTTTTTCGCCACAGCCTTGGCCTTGATCA
>NZ_JBARTQ010000086.1:0-3211 GCF_049645325.1 Pseudomonas sp.
CCCGCTACCTGAATCGGTGAAGTTGATCGACGCGCCTTTCTGGACGCCGCAACAGGCGCAGTTTCTCAAGGAAGAACTGCGCGAGGACGCCGATTGGGCCATTGCGGTGGATGAGCTGAACCAGCGGCTGCATCAACCGCAGTAATTCAGCTTAATGCAGGCTGTCTGACTGCTCCAGCTGTAACAACGCTTGCCAGGCAGCCCGGCACTCTTCGGCTTCATCGCGGCTGGCATATGCCGTGCCGCGCTGCTCGCCATTGAGCAGCACGACCCAACAGGCTTTCTGGCCTAACGCACGCAGGGTTTCGGGTACGCCGCTGCCGATCATCACGGCGACATCGACTTTGTTTTGCATGGGGCTTCTCCGCACTATTAGTTAGCTTGCTAACAATGTTGCCCATGCTACGGTTTTCTTCCAGTTGGAAAAAGCTATCTACGGAATAGCTGCATTGCATAAACAGCAACAATCCCTAGCGTGCCGCCTTTGCCCCTTCCGGTTTATAGCCCAGGCGCAAGCCGCCCCAATGGCGGCCGTTGACCATGATCGGTACGGATAAATCATGCATCAACTCGCCCGTATCCCGGGTATAGGTCTGTAGCAGCACCGCCTGTTGATGGCTGCCGCAGCGAATGCCGGTGCGGTCTTCGAACTTGCGTTTGGTGCGGTTCTGCACCGCGTCCACCTGAGCATCGCCGGTAAGCGCGTGGGAAAACACCTTGTTGTGCGTCGGCACATAACCCTGAGGGGTGCAGGCAATAGCAAACACCAGCCCTTCATGGCGCGGCAGCAGCGCTTCCTGAATTGCGGGCAGGACCTGGTCGGTGTAGCCATCAAAACGCGTGTGGTATTTGCTCGGGTGGGTATTCGCGATCGGCGTGTAGCTGCGGTCGAACAAGTCGTTCAGGCTGATGCGGTTTTGCAGCACATCGGCCTCGAACTGTTGGGCAATGCGGCTGGCCCCTTCGCGGGCCAAGTCGTAGATGCGTTGGTGATAGTCATCCAGCCCGACTTCCGCCAGCCGCTCGCTGATGGTTTCCGCCTGCCCTTCCATTTGCACGGCCACGTCGGCCAGTTGGCGCGTCTGCTGGTCGCTCACCGACAAATCGCTGCGCATCTGCTCCACGGCGTGGAACAGGCTGTCGAGTTGCGTGCGGTTGGTGTCGGTGCCTTGGGCGATCTCACTGACCTGCCCTTCGACATCCGCCGCCAGGCTGGCGATGTTTTCCAAATGCTCCCCGGCATGTTCCACCTGCTCGACGCCGATATGCAGGTCTGCCGACAACTGGCGAATCTGCTCCACCACCTGGGCCGTGCGTTGCTGAATGTCGGCCACCATCACCCCGACCTCATCAGTGGCTGTGGCCGTGCGCCCGGCCAGGCCGCGCACTTCGTCGGCGACCACGGCAAACCCACGCCCGTGCTCACCGGCGCGCGCCGCTTCGATGGCGGCGTTCAGCGCCAACAGGTTGGTCTGGCTGGCAATGGACTGAATCACCAACGTGACGCGCTGGATTTCTTCACTGCGCTGACTCAACGCCTCGATCAACTCGCGGCTGGCGTTCGCACGCTGGCTGAGCTGGTGCATGCGCGTGATCGACTGGGCCAGCACTTCACGCCCTTGGTTGCTGCGCTGATGAGCCTGGCTGGCCGCCCCCAGGGCTTGGCGGCTGAGCTGCGAAGTCACCTGCTCGGTGCTGATCATCACCTCGGCACTGCTGACGATCTGCTTGGCCGCACTCAGTTGCGACTGCAAGCGTGCCGCCAGTTGCTTGACCGAATAGGCCACGCCGGCAGCTGATAGAGCGTTATGGCTGGTCGTGTAGGAAAGGTCGCGGGTCAGCTCGCCCATCGTATCGCCAGCCTGTGCAGGCACCGCACGGGACGTTCGCGTTTTGAGGGAGGGCAGCCAGATCACCAGCAAGGCCAAGGGCACACAGAGGTATAGCGGCAAGCCGGCAAACACCAGGCCCAACAGCACCAGCACCAGGGCGGTGCTCTGCAAGAGCGGCGTCAGCCAGCCGGGCAGCGCGCGCGCCACCGTGTGCGGTGGCACTGCTGCGCCCATCAGAGATCCGTCTCCAGCCATCGTCGTTACCCCACTGCTTGTCATTATTGTGTCTGCATTAAACGCCACTATCAGGCCATTATCCATGGGCCTTTAGTGGGGTGACTTGCAGCAGATCAATAGACGCGGGCGTAACCGGTATTTCCCTGGGCATCGCAGGCGCGACGCCAGGCTTCAAGGCATCAGGCTTGGCGCTGGTGCTTGTCGATTTGCTCGTGACGCTCTTGGGCTTCGATGCAATATTTGGTGGTCGGGCTGATCAGCAGGCGCTTGAGGCCGATAGGCTCGCCGCTGTCATCACACCAGCCAAAGGAATCTTCCTTGATGCGTTCGAGGGCACGCTCGAGCTGCGGCAGCATACGCTGGTCGCGGTCGATGGCATTGACCAGCCAGGTGCGCTCTTCTTCAACGGAAGCCGCGTCAGCCGGGTCAGCCGGGGTGTCCAGGCTTTCGATAGCGATGCGGTTCTGCTCAATGCGCTCGTGGTGTTCCACTTTCATGTCTTGCAGCAACTGCTCAAAAAAAGCGTGCTGTTCGGCATTCATGTAGTCATCCGCCGGCATGGCCAGCAACTTTTCCTTTGTCATTGATTTCTCTATAAAAAATACGTGCATTAAGGCGAATAAGGGAGCGTTCCGGCCGACCTCTGCAGGTCTCGGAAAGGCGCCATCCATTCCAAGCGCCACCCGGCACTCAATTTACGAGGGGCGGCAGTCTAAGGCCGACTTGAGGGCGCAGCAACTGAAAAGACAGGCATTTTTTCCGAGATAACCCTTAAAAGCACCAGGACGGGCTCGGCGAATGGTCATCGGAGTGCGTTTATAGCAAGAAATTCAGTGTTGTGGAGGTATATAGAAGACAAACGGTTAGAACGGCTGGATAAAGATCAACTTAGGCGGCCGGGGTTGGTGCGTCAGGACTGCCAGCGGAACGTGTGGTCATAGAGATTGCGCCTGTGGTGGTTTTGAGTTCGGTGGTTCTTTCATTGGGTTTTGAGTGCATATCCGGTTTTGGGGTGATGGCTGATAGGGGTTCCGCTCTTACAGCGGGTCACTTTCGAAAAGCGCGAAAGTAACCAAAGCGCTCTTGCCCCTCCACTCGGCACCTCGCCTCCGGCTCGGTGTGCCCTCACGCAGGCTTTGGAG
>NZ_JBARTQ010000087.1:0-3245 GCF_049645325.1 Pseudomonas sp.
ATTTTTCAGCCTTGAAAGTTGTGTAGATACTTATGCTGCGATGAGGCCAGTAAGGGCAATAAAGATCAAGCCGCCGGAAAGTGAATCTTGAACGCCGCCCCACCCAAGGGCGAATCACCCAAGGTCAGGCGCGCGCCATAACTTTCGATGATGTCCTTGACCACCGCCAGGCCGATGCCCTGCCCCGGGTGCTGACGGTCCAGCCGTTCGCCCCTTTGCAGAATCCGCGCGCGCTGGTCGGGCGGTACGCCGGGGCCGTCGTCTTCAATGCACAACTCGGTGCCTTCGAGGCTCTCGACCAGGCTGATGCGCACTTCGCGCAGGCACAGGCGGTAGGCGTTTTCCAACAGGTTGCCGAGCATTTCCAACAAGGCGCCCTTCTCGATCGGCACATCGCAGTCCGGCGGCAGCTCAAACGTGACCCTGACACGCTTGTCGCGGTACACCTTGTCGAGCGTGTCGCACAGGCTTTGCAGCACCGGCTCCAGGCGCACCTGATGGCGTACCAGACCGCTTTTGCGCAGGCTCGCGCGCTGTAACTGATAGCCGATCTGCTGGCTCATGCGCTCGATCTGCGATTGCAACACCCAAGCCTGGCCGCGCTCTTCCGGGCGCTGGGCCATGTCTTCGCTGACACCCTGCAATACCGCCAGGGGGGTTTTCAGGCTGTGGGCCAAGTCGTCAAGGGAATCGCGGTAGCGCGCCCGTTGCTCGCGCTCACTGTGCAACAAGCGGTTGAGGGAGCCGGTGAGGCGCAGCAATTCACGAGGATGTTCCTCGGAAAGGCTTTCACGGGTGCCGCCTTCGATCTGGTCGAGTTCCTGGCTCAGGCGTCGCAGGGCTTGCAGGCCCCAGGTCAGGCCCAACCACAACAGCGTGAGCAGGACGAGCAAAGCTGCACCGAAGCCCAAGTACAGGTTTTCGCGCAGGCCTTCGAGGGTCAGTTGGTATTCGCGCACCGGCTGCAGGGCAACAATACTGAACGCCGCGCTCTTGCCGCCGAGCAGCTTGACCTCGACGTCATACACGAAAAATTCCTGGCCATTGGCCTCGCGGATACGTGCGAACTCATTGCCGCGCCCGTCATAGCGCGGTTTGTAGTTGATGTTTTCTTCCTGGGTCGCCCGCGAGCGCCACACCAGATGGCCTTCACGGTCATAGATATAGCCGAGCAAGCGACTATCGGTGAGGTTGAAACGTTCGTCCGGCAACTGCGCCGGCATCAGCAGGCGATTGTTTTCGACCCGCGCGGCGGAAATCAGCGTGGTGACGTCCGAGGCCAGGCGCTGCTCGATGGAATCCTGCAGCGCCAGGCTGAACGCGCCTTGCATGGCGGGCAACAAGCCCAACATAAACAGCACGGCCAAGGTGGTGGCCGCGAGCATCAAGCGCACACGTAACGAGCGAATCAACGGCAGCGCTCATTGAACAGGTAACCCAGGCCGCGCACGGTGTCGATCGGCTTGAACCCGGCCGGGCCTTCCAGCTTGCGGCGCAGGCGCCCGACCAGCACTTCGATGACGTTCGGATCACGCTCGTCGTCATCAGGGTAAAGCTGTTCCATCAAGCGGTCCTTGGCGACCACTTGCTGATGGTGACGCATCAGGTATTCGAGAATCCGATATTCGTAGGCGGTCAGCGCAAGCGGCTGCTCATCCAGGGACGCCTGCTTGCGATTGAGGTCCAGCAGCAAGGGCCCGGCGACGATGGTCGACTGGGTAAACCCGCTGGAGCGACGCAGCAAGGCGTTCATCCGCGCTTCCAGCTCTTCGAACTGGAATGGCTTGACCACATAGTCGTCGGCACCGGCGGCCAGACCTTCGACTTTATCCTGCCAGTTGCCGCGCGCGGTGAGGATCAGGATCGGGAATGTCTTGGCCTGGCTGCGCAATTGGCGGATCAGGTCCAGGCCGCCCATGCCGGGCAGGCCCAGGTCGATGATGGCCAGGTCATGGTTGAATTGGCCGGTCTGGTAGAGGGCTTCTTCGGCATTGGCCACGGCTTCGACCACATGCCCACTGTCTGTCAGGCGGGTCAGCAGGTGATGGCGCAACAGCGCCTCATCTTCAACCACCAGCAATTTCATAAGGCTCTCCAAGGCAATCAACTGTCCGACTGGGGGATATCATAGCGGCCCTGCAAGTCTTGCGGGCGCAGTTTAATCCCATTGTATTGGCCCGTCAGGTGTTCGTAGCCGGTGCGGTACGCCGGTTGCGGCGCGGTAAGGCCCAGCGACTGCCCCCACGGCGCGGCGTGGTTGCCCGCGTCTTCGAAGCTGACACGTTGGATCAGGGTGCTGGATTTCTTGGTTTTTTCGCCGCCAAATGCTGCAAACGCGCCATCTGAGGCTTGGGCCCCGGCAGTGGCACTGAGCATGGTTAACGCCAACATCAGCTTTTTGATCGCAGTCATGGTGCTTACCTCTACGCGTTTTGGCTGTAGGCCCAGACTACGCAGGCGCCCCTGAACTCCCCCTGAACGGGCTCTGAACCTCACCTGAACCATCACGGGCTATCCACTGGCGCGCCAACTCGGCAAAATACCGCGCATGACGCCCCTACCCGCTTGCTGCACCCCACTCGACGCCCATTGGCCATTGCCCGAACCATTGCCGGGCACGGTGTTTCTCAGCACCCGCTTCGACCCGGCCTTATTGAACGCCAGTGATTTCCAGCGCAGCGCTGTGCCGCCGCCGGCGAGCATCCAGCGCTCAGTGGCCAAGCGCCAGGCCGAGTTTCTGGCCGGTCGCCTGTGCGCCCGTGCGGCGCTGCAGCAGTTGGACCAGCTTGACTGCGTGCCGGCCATCGGCGAAGACCGTGCGCCGGTGTGGCCTGGGCATATCAGTGGTTCCATCACTCACAGCACCGGGCATGCTGCGGCGATTGTCGGGCACAAGGCGCAATGGCGCGGGCTGGGCATGGACCTGGAGAATGTGCTGACGCTGGAGCGGGCGGAGCGTTTGGCCGGGGAGATTCTGACTGCCGATGAGTTGCAGCGCATGGCGTCAGTGCCGCGCGAGCAGGTCGCCCGGCTGGTGACGCTGACGTTTTCGGTCAAGGAGAGTTTGTTCAAGGCGCTGTATCCGATTGTGCAGAAGCGCTTCTATTTTGAGCATGCCGAGGTGGTGGAGTGGTCCGCGGCGGGCCGTGTGCGGTTGCGGTTGCTGACGGACCTGTCTGCTGAATGGTGTTATGGCAAGGAGTTAGAGGGGCAGTTTGCGGTGGAGGGGGAGCAGTTGTTGAGCT
>NZ_JBARTQ010000088.1:0-2465 GCF_049645325.1 Pseudomonas sp.
CAAGTGGGGTTGGCCTTCCAAGCCCGCCCCAGTGTCAACAAGCCGCTCGTGCTGCAACTGGTCAAGGGGGAGTACCTCGACAAGCGGGAGAACGTCCTCATCGTCGGACCAAGCGGCACAGGCAAAACCCGCCCAACGTAATACCCCTTTAGTCACAGAGGAATGCGAAGGCCAGGTCACAGTGACCGATCCGGCCCATCCGCTTTTCGGCCGCACGTTTCAGCTAGCAGGCATGGCACGCCTTCCTGGCGCCGTGCGCTACTGCCAAGTGCATCTCTTCTCGAATCGACTGGGTTATATCTCGGTCGCCTCGACGGATCTTGCGCGCCAACCTCCTCAGGAACGAGCCGTCTTGACGGCAGAGGCCTTGCAGGAGTTCGTTGCTGCTTTCCACAGCCTTGGCTCGAAAGGGAGGTGCAATGATGCCAGTGTACGCCAGCCCCGATCTGTGGGCCCAACTAGCCAGCGACGAAAGGGGCGCCATCGTTCAGGAGATTGTGCAGATTCTCATGGAGGAGATTGAACATGACCATCTCAGGCAAGATTCTTGCTACGCATTTAAATCGTCAAGCCGTGGTGTATCTGCGGCAGTCCACCACGAAGCAGGTGCAGCAGAACCGTGAAAGTGCATTCAACCAGCGCGCCCTGACGGAACGGCTGCGTGACCTGGGCTGGCCAGAGCAGCAGATTCAAGTGATTGATGAAGACCAAGGCCGGTCTGGCACCGAAACTTCAGTGCGAGAAGGGTTTCAGAAGCTGGTGGCTGACGTCGGGTTCCGTAAGGTCGGCATCG
Organism: Pseudomonas sp.; assembly: GCF_049645325.1. Taxonomy (GTDB): domain Bacteria; phylum Pseudomonadota; class Gammaproteobacteria; order Pseudomonadales; family Pseudomonadaceae; genus Aquipseudomonas. The sequence goes on from NZ_JBARTQ010000088.1 coordinate 794, forward strand.
TCATGGGCTACGAGGTCTCTCGCCTCTCCCGGAATTGCGCCGATTGGCATCAGTTGCTCGAACTATGCGGCGTGTTCGACACGCTGATCGCCGATACGGACGGCGTCTACCAGCCTCGGGACTTCAACGACAGATTATTGTTGGGCCTCAAAGGGACGATGTCCGAAGCAGAGCTGCACAGCATTCGGTTGCGTCTGGATGCGGGAAGAATTTCTAAGGCCAAACGAGGAGCTCTTGTCCACCACCTTCCGACAGGCCTCTTACGGACCGCCGACGGTGAGGTTGTTCTCGACCCGGACGTCAGCGTCCAGCAGCGCATCGGCCTGGCGTTTCAAAAGTTCCTTGAATTGGGGACCATCCAGAAGGTGCTGACGTACTTCCTGCGGAGCCAATTGAAGCTGCCTCGCAAGCAGACGTCAGGCATATACGCCGGTCAGGTGTTGTGGAAGGCTCCCACCAGCGCATCGTTGGCGTCGATGCTCAAAAACCCAGCGTATGCCGGCACATTCGCCTATGGGCGTCGCATTGCCGACCCAACGCGACGAGTTCCGGGCCGACCGGCGACGGGTCGCCTCCGTCAACCCCGTTCCGCCTGGATTGCCTTGGTGCATGACGTGTATCCTGCTTACATTACCTGGCAACAGCATGAGCAGATCCAGGAGCAGATTGCGGAGAACTGTCAGAAGATGCAAGAACGACTAACTCGCAAGCAGGCCATTCGCCCTGGCTCTGCCCTGCTGACCGGGCTGGTGCGCTGCGGCTTCTGCGGACGAGCGATGTCCGTGACCTATCGAGATCAAACTCGTTATCGATATGCCTGCTGCGCGAATCGCAATCAGTATGGCCAGTCTTCCTGCCAGTGCATCGCGGGCCAGTCAATCGATGAGGCCGTGATTGAGGAGTTCTTCACCGTCTTGTCGCCCGCTCAGATCGATGCGCTGGAGGCAGCGGAGGTCAAGCAAGCCGAGCGCCAGCATGAGCTGGTGACGCACCTTGAGCAGGACGTGCAGCGCCTGGACTTCGCGGCGCGCCGCGCCGAGAGGCAATATGATTGTGTGGACCCTGAGAATCGTCTGATTGCCAGCACATTAGAAAAACGCTGGGAGCACGCTCTCCACGAACTCCGTCAGGCGGAAGAGCGGCTCGCCACCGCTCGGCGAGACGCGCCTCGGCCTATTCGAGTGCCCGAAGAACTTCGCGAGGCGTTCTCCAAGGCAGGCCAGGAACTGCCGACGATTTGGCCATCGTTGACCAATGAAGCTCGGAAGTCGCTGCTGCGCACCTTAATAGGCGGCGTCAACTTACGCCGGGAGGATGATGGAACACTCACGATTCGTATCGTTTGGCGAGGGGGCGTGGTGACGGAGAAAGTCATTCGCGTACGCTCCCTGACGTTACGAGGGTCCTCAGCCGAACAAAGGCTGGCGTCCAGGTTAGCCGAGCTTTACGACGAAGGCTTAAGCGATCACCAGATCGCTGATCAACTCAATGTGGAAGGGTTCATGCCTTGCCGCGCCGATGGGTTTACGCCGACGGTCGTGCGAAAAATCAAATATCGCTATCACATCGTGTCGAACTATACTAAGGTCCGTACAAGTAGCATTCCAGGCGGGTATACCGTTGGTGAAATTGCCAAGCTAATACCCGTCGATCCCAGCTGGATTTACCGCCG
>NZ_JBARTQ010000089.1:0-12619 GCF_049645325.1 Pseudomonas sp.
GGTTTGGGGCCGCTTCGCAGCCCAGCGCGGGGCAAGCCCGCTCACTACAACGATGTGTAGATACTTATGCCGCGATGAGGCCAGCCCAGGCAATAAACCGCTAATTCTCTTGCGCCCGATAAGCCCCCGGCGTCAGCCCCGTCCACTTCTTGAACGCCCGATGAAACGCCGAGGGTTCAGAAAATCCCAACTGCTCGGCAATCTCCTGCAAGGACAAATCCGCCCGCCCCAAGTGGTAGATGGCGATGTCCCGCCGCAACTCATCCTTGAGCGCCTGAAAGCTGGTGCCTTCCTCACGCAAATGCCGACGCAGGGTTTGCGGGCTGATGTGCAGGTGTTGGGCGACAGCTTCCAGGTCCGGCCAGGGCGTGCGGTCGCGGCTGAGCAAGCGACGCAGCTGGCTGCTCAAGCTGTCGCCTTCGTCGGGGCGCGACAACAGGTCGGCGGGGGAGCGCTCCAGGAAGTGCTTGAGGGTGCGCTCGTCCTGCAACAGCGGCAGGCTCAGGTAGCGGGCGGGAAATACCAGGCTGCTGTTCGGTGCACCGAATACCTGGGGGCAGGGGAACAGCAGGTCATATTCACCGGCATGCGCCGGCATCGGGTAGCTGAACGTGGCTTGGTGCAGGCGGATTCTTTGGCCGATCAGCCAACTGCCCAAGCGATGCCAGATCACCAACAGGCATTCGCTGAGGAAGTGGTCCGGGTCCCACAGCTGCGAATCGTCCAGGCTCAAGCGGGCCATGTCGCCTTCTCTCGTCAGCTGCCAGCGCGGACCCTGTGGGAATAGGCTATAAAATAATAAGCCGCGTTCCAGAGCCTTCTCCAGGGTGCGGCAGTGAATCAGCGCGTGGCACATCATGGCGAAGGTGCCGCGTTTGCTCGGGCCTTCGGCAAAGCCCAGGTATTCGTCGTCCAGTGCCAGCCAGAGCATTTGCAGGAGTCGGGTGAATTGTTCCGGGGCGATGCGGGCGCGAGGCTCGGTCAGCAACTCCGGGGTGATGCCGACCTGGTGCAGCAGGCCCGAGTAGTCGAAACCCGCCCGACGCGCACCGCCGAGGGCAGCTCGGGCGTAGTGACTGGCGATGGTACGTTCACGCATCTGAGGGCCTCGTCCATGGAAGGGCGGATGTTAGCCACCACCGACGAGGGCGACAAGGCGGATATCCGCCAAATTGTAGGACGAGATAGGGCGAGTGGGCGGTTTTCCGCCACCTGATCCGCAGTCAGGGCGGAGCCTTGCAAACCCTCAGCCCTGATGTCTAAAGGCCTTCAGGGTTTTTCAGAGAAGTGGCACGGCGTTTGCGATAAAGATTACAGCGCAGGCCTGCTTTAAAGGATCTCGCAAACAACAAATCCCTCCAGTGCAGGAGGGTTCGCAATTCAAGTGTCGTGGGCAATGGCGGATCTTTGCCACACGGGACGATTGAGGAACTTTGTAATGACGACTCGTCAGCCAATCTACAAATCCCTGTATTTCCAGGTGATCGTTGCAATCGTTATCGGTATTTTGCTCGGTCACTTCTACCCGCAGACCGGCGTGGCCCTCAAGCCACTGGGTGACGGCTTCATCAAGCTGATCAAAATGGTCATCGCCCCGATCATCTTCTGCACCGTTGTCAGCGGCATCGCTGGCATGCAAAGCATGAAATCGGTCGGCAAAACCGGCGGCTACGCGCTGCTGTACTTCGAAGTGGTTTCCACCATCGCCCTGCTGATCGGCCTGGTCGTGGTCAACGTTGTGCAACCGGGCGCCGGCATGCACATCGACGTGGCTACCCTGGACGCTTCTAAAGTCGCAGCCTATGTGACTGCTGGTGCAGACCAGAGCATCGTTGGCTTCCTGCTGAACGTGATCCCGAACACCATCGTTGGCGCGTTCGCCACCGGTGACATCCTGCAAGTGCTGATGTTCTCGGTGATCTTCGGTTTCGCCCTGCATCGCCTGGGTGCCTACGGCAAGCCGGTGCTGGACTTCATCGATCGCTTCGCTCACGTGATGTTCAACATCATCAACATGATCATGAAGCTCGCCCCACTGGGTGCACTGGGCGCCATGGCGTTCACCATCGGTGCCTACGGTGTGGGTTCGCTGGTTCAGCTTGGTCAGCTGATGATCTGCTTCTACATCACCTGCGTCCTGTTCGTGGTTGTGGTGCTGGGCGCCATCTGCCGCGCGCACGGTTTCAGCGTGTTGAAGCTGGTTCGTTACATCCGTGAAGAGCTGTTGATCGTTCTGGGTACGTCCTCCTCCGAATCCGCACTGCCACGCATGCTGATCAAGATGGAGCGTCTGGGCGCGAAGAAATCCGTAGTAGGCCTGGTGATTCCAACCGGCTACTCCTTCAACCTCGACGGTACGTCGATCTACCTGACCATGGCTGCCGTGTTCATCGCTCAGGCGACTGACACCCACATGGACATCACCCACCAGATCACGCTGCTGCTGGTGCTGCTGCTGTCCTCCAAAGGCGCTGCCGGTGTAACCGGTTCGGGCTTCATCGTACTGGCCGCCACCCTGTCGGCCGTCGGCCACCTGCCGGTTGCCGGCCTGGCGCTGATCCTGGGTATCGACCGCTTCATGTCTGAAGCCCGTGCACTGACCAACCTGGTCGGTAACGCAGTTGCCACCATCGTTGTGGCCAAGTGGGTCAACGAGCTGGACACCGACAAGCTGCACAGCGAGCTGGCGTCCGGCGGTACCGGTATCTCCGATACCCGTCAGGAAGATGACCTGGGTGTGGCCGAAGGCCCTGCTCCTGTCGTCAAGTAAACTGCCGCCGGTGTAAATCGCACCGAACGCCTAGCAAACGCCCCGACTTGTTCGGGGCGTTTGCGTTTCTGGCGGGTCACTTTTGGTTTTTTTTGATTTACAGTAAGTAGCTACTTCATCAAATTGCTATAAAGCGCCTGGCGGTTGGCTTGAATCGGCCTATCCCAATGAAACTCACACCGGCTGGCCCGTTCTAAAATCCATTAGCCAGACGGGTATTTCCGTTGAATCGCTTGCAGGAGTCTTGATGGACAGTGTGGATCTGAATGTCCTGCGTAGCGTGCTGGAATGGCGCCGCGCCGGGCAACGCGTGGTGTTGTACAGCGTGGTGCAGACGTGGGGCAGCGCGCCGCGGCCTCCAGGCGCGATGTTGGCGCTGCGCGGCGATGGCGTAGTGATCGGTTCGGTGTCGGGCGGTTGCATCGAGGATGACTTGATCGCTCGCCTGCAGGATGGGCGCTTGCCCGAGGACGGGCCGCCGGTGCAATTGGTGACCTACGGCGTCACGCGCGATGAGGCGGCGCGTTTTGGCCTGCCGTGCGGCGGCACATTGCGCCTGACCGAAGAGCGCGTAGACGACTGGGAATGGGTTGCGCAATTGCTGGCGCGCTGTGAAGACCATCAAATCGTCGCGCGCGAGTTGAACCTGGCCACCGGTGCCGTGACCCTCAGCGGCGCGAGCAAGACTGATGCAGTGACCTTCGACGGTGAGCACTTGCGGGCCATCTACGGCCCACGCTGGCGCCTGTTGTTGATCGGTGCCGGGCAACTGTCGCGCTACGTGGCGGAAATGGCGCGGTTGCTGGATTTCGAGGTGCTGATCTGCGACCCGCGTGAAGAGTTTGTCTATGGTTGGGAGGACCAGCAGGGCCGCTTTGTGCCGGGCATGCCGGATGAAGCGGTGCTGAATATTCAGACCGACGAGCGCACTGCCATTGTGTGCCTCACTCACGATCCGCGCCTGGACGATATGGCGCTGCTGACGGCCTTGAACTCACCTGCGTTTTACATTGGCGCCCTCGGTTCGCGGGTCAACAGTCAGAAACGTCGGGAAAATCTTGCGGCGCTGGGGTTGTCGGCAGAAGCGATTGCGCGTCTGCACGGGCCGATTGGTTTGCACATCGGCAGCCATACACCGTCGGAAATCGCCTTGTCGCTGTTGGCGGAAATCGTCGCGATCAAGAATGGCGTGACGCCGCTGCAGAAAAAGCCGCTGCCGGTAGTGGCTGAGTAATGGTCACGGCGATCGTGCTGGCGGCGGGGCAGGGCAGTCGCTTTCGTGCTGAGGCGGGGGCTGATCAGGACAAGTTACTGGCGCCGTGCACGGGCCTGGATGGCGTGACGCGGTCGGTGATCGAGCAGGTACTGGTGAATTTGCCCGGGCGTGTCGTCAAGCGCTGGCTGGTGACCTCGCCGGACCGGCTCGACGTGATCCGTTTGGCTGCGGCCTATGGTTGTGAGGTGTTGCTGCTGCAGTCGGCTGGCATGGGTGACAGCATCGCTGCCGCCGTATCGGCCAGTGGTGCGGCCGATGGCTGGCTGGTGGTACTGGGCGATATGCCGTTTATTCAGCCGTCGACTATTGAGCGGGTGATTGATGCGCTGGAGGAGGGTGGTATCAGCGTGCCCGTGCAGGAGGGCCAGTATGCACACCCCGTGGCGTTCAGCCGTGAATTGGGGCCGGAGCTGATGGCGCTGACGGGGGATCGCGGCGCCAGGCCATTGTTTGCGCGTGCTGCTTTGAAGCGGGTGCCGGTGGATGATCCGGGTGCGCTTTGGGATGTGGATGTGCCCCAATCATTGAGATTCAACGCCGACTAAAAATGTCGAATCGTCGCACCGCCGCTCCCACAGGGGGGGCTTGCAGGGTTTTCCATAGCGTATAAAAAAGCCCCGCCTGATCACTCAGGCGGGGCTTTTTAGTGGCTGATGGAATCAGACGAGGGGTTTAGGCTCGTGCTCTTCTTCCAGGGCCTTGTGCTCAACCACGGCTTCAACGACCGGGGCTGGCGCCTCGACAGTTTCAGCTACAGCCGGTGCAGCCGCTGCGGCGGCGGCCGCTGCTTCAGCTTCCTTGCGACGGCGACGCACTTCACGTGGGTCGTTCGGCGCGCGACCGTTTTCAGTCAGGGCGCTGGCCGGTGCGGCTTCAACCACTGGCGCGGCGACTTCGGCCACTGCCGGCGCTTCAACCACTGGCTCAGGCTCGACCGCTGGCTGAGACTCAGCGACTGGCGCTGGCTCGGCAACCACTGCTTCGGCAACCGGTGCCGGCGCTTCTTCTACCACGGGGGCAGGTGCTGGCGCTTCAACCGGAGCGGCTGGCTCGGCCGTCCATTGGAAGGCGGTCTGCTCTTCGCGAACTTCACGCACCACTGGAGCTTCTTCAACAACCGGCGCTTCAACAGCGGCTTCAACCACTGACTGAGGCTCGACCACCGGAGCAGGTTCAACCGCAACCACAACCACTTCGGCTTCAGGCTGTGCGTCGCGAACCGGGGCAACTTCCACTTCCGGAACCACTGGGGCTTCGATCGGTGTGGTTGCTTCAACGACCGGTGCTTCAACCACTGGGGTCTCGGCAACGGGCGTTTCAACGGCAGGCGCTTCGGCGACCGGCGCCTCGACAGCAGCGGTTTCTTCGACAGCGGCAGTAGCGCGTTCAGCTTGCTCGTGAGCCTGGGCTTCAGCAGGAGCGCTGATGACCGAGCTGGCGACGGCGGCGGTAACGGCCAGGCCGGCAGCCAGTTCGGCGCCAGTCGGTTCGTGCGTTTCGCCTTCTGCGTGTTCGCCGGTCTCTTCCGAGCCTTCGATCACATTGCCGTTGGCATCACGCTGACGCTCACGACGGTTGCTGCGACGACGCTGACCACGGGAGCGGCGGCGTGGACGATCGCCTTCGGCGTTGTCCTGGCCGTCTTCCTGCAGTTGCTCTTCGCTGGTCAGTACTTCTTCTTCTTCGCTGGCAGCAGCGGCTTGCTCGGCGCGTGGTTGACGCTCTTCACGCGGTGGGCGCGGCTGGCGCTCTTCACGTGGGGCGCGTTCTTCACGCGGCGGGCGGGCCGGGCGTTCTTCGGTGGTGGCTTCGGCAGCAACGGCTGGCACAGCGTCCAGCGGCTCGCGCAGTTCACGCACACGCTCTTCGCGCTCGCCACGTGGCTTGCGGTCTTCGCGTGGGGCACGTGGAGTGCGTGGTGCGCGCTCTTCGCGCGGTGCACGTTCTTCACGGGCTACGACCGGGGTTTCTTCGCGGGCTTCGCGAGGTGCACGCTCTTCACGTGGCGCGCGTTCTTCACGCGGTGCACGTTCTTCGCGAGGCTTGCGCTCTTCGTCACGGCGACCGTTGCGGTTACGGCTTTGCTGGCGACCGTTGCGACGCTCTTCGTTACGTGCCGGGCGCTCGGAAGCAGGTTTTTCAACCACAACCGGAGCAGCAGGCTCTTCTTTGGAGGCGAACAGGCTGACCAGCGACTTCACCAGGCCTTTGAACAGGCTTGGCTCAGGCAGGGCGGCCGGCGCGGCAACTGGCGCGGCGACTTCGGTCGGCACCGGTGCGTTGGCACGGGCCGGCGCAGTTTTCACGGCAGCTTCCTGGCGAACCAGGGTGCGGGTCGCGGCGGCGGGCTGAACTTCTTCCACTTCAGCAGCGGCGGCAGCGATTTCATAGCTGGACTGACCGCTGTGGGCTTCCGGGCTGTCATCGCGCAGGCGCTGCACTTCGAAGTGCGGGGTTTCCAGGTGATCGTTCGGCAGGATGACGATACGGGCACGGGTGCGCAGTTCGATCTTGGTGATCGAGTTGCGTTTTTCGTTGAGCAGGAACGCGGCCACCGGGATCGGCACTTGCGCGCGGACTTCGGCAGTGCGGTCTTTCAGGGCTTCTTCTTCGATCAGGCGCAGGATCGCCAGGGACAGCGATTCAACGTCACGGATGATGCCGGTGCCGTTGCAACGCGGGCAGACGATGCCGCTGCTTTCGCCCAGGGATGGACGCAGGCGCTGACGGGACATTTCCAGCAGGCCGAAGCGCGAGATACGGCCGACTTGTACGCGAGCACGGTCAGCTTCCAGGCATTCGCGGACTTTCTCTTCCACGGCGCGCTGGTTCTTGGCGGGGGTCATGTCGATGAAGTCGATCACGATCAGGCCGCCGATATCACGCAGGCGCAGCTGGCGGGCGATTTCTTCAGCCGCTTCCAGGTTGGTCTGCAGGGCGGTTTCTTCGATGTCGCTACCCTTCGTGGCGCGCGCCGAGTTGATGTCGATGGACACCAGGGCTTCGGTCGGGTCGATCACGATGGAGCCGCCGGAAGGCAGTTCAACGACGCGCTGGAAGGCGGTCTCGATCTGGCTTTCGATCTGGAAACGGTTGAACAGCGGAACGCTGTCTTCGTACAGCTTGATCTTGCTGGCGTACTGCGGCATCACCTGGCGGATGAAGGTCAGGGCTTCGTCCTGGGCTTCAACGCTGTCGATCAGCACTTCGCCGATATCCTGGCGCAGGTAATCGCGGATGGCGCGGATGATCACGTTGCTTTCCTGGTAGATCAGGAACGGCGCGGAACGATCCAGCGAGGCTTCTTTGATGGCGGTCCACAGTTGCAGCAGGTAGTCGAGGTCCCACTGCATTTCTTCGCTGCTGCGGCCCAGGCCTGCAGTGCGAACGATCAGGCCCATGTCGGCCGGTGCGATCAAGCCGTTCAGCGCTTCACGCAGTTCGTTGCGCTCTTCGCCTTCGATGCGACGGGAGATACCGCCGGCACGCGGGTTGTTCGGCATCAGGACCAGGTAACGGCCCGCCAGGCTGATGAAGGTGGTCAGGGCGGCGCCCTTGTTGCCACGTTCTTCTTTTTCCACCTGAACGATGACTTCCTGGCCTTCGCTCAGGACGTCCTTGATGTTCACGCGGCCTTCGGGGGCTTTCTTGAAGTATTCGCGGGAGATTTCTTTGAGGGGCAGGAAGCCGTGGCGCTCGGAGCCGAAATCGACAAAGGCAGCCTCAAGGCTTGGTTCGATGCGAGTAATACGGCCTTTATAGATATTGGCTTTCTTTTGCTCGCGTGCACCGGATTCGATGTCCAGGTCGTAGAGGCGCTGGCCATCTACCAGTGCAACACGCAACTCTTCGGGTTGAGTTGCGTTAATCAGCATTCTTTTCATGTTGTACCGTCGGTTTCCGGGCTGCCGGAAACGGCGTTCGGCACACACGACTTCTCACGGTCGGTTTCAGGTGCGTCAAGAGTGGTTGGCCACTCCAGTGTCCAGCAAAACCCGCCAATGTGGGCCGGTATCGCGACGGACGCGTCCTGCTTGTTAGCGGTGGTGACAAAGGCACCACTTCAACAAAAGCTAAGGTCAGGAGGAGGAATCAACCGGCGACTGTGGACGAGATGAAGCGTCTAAATATAAGCCTAGTGCTACACGGTCCGACGGTTGTGCATCTCCACCCTACACGTATCCCTGATAATTCGGGTGCTGCCGCGCGCAGAATCCGCAGCGGGTTGGCATTTACCGTGTACTCCAATGGGGAGTCCACGCTCATGGCTAAACAAGACTGGGTGTGGGCGACTGCGCTCTCACTCAGCTCTTAACAGGCGTTGTTTCCGAAGTATTCGCCATGGTCTGGCTCAAGACTGACTGCACTTTGTGAACTGGCCGTAAATATCGGCGCAGAACGCGAGTATTCACTCTGCTTTCTGCACTCGCTTCAGGCCTCATGTCACCTGCGCTTGTTACAATCCTGAGCCTTCCAAGGTGGCGAAAGCCCCGTAGGACGGCCTCGCGTCCTGATGAATTGCGATGGTCAGGGCCGGCAGTTTGCCGCAAGTCCTCTGGCCAGGCCGCTTTTGGCGGCGTTCGCGACTATAGCAGCAATGATTAAGTGCTTCAATTCCATAAAAAATTGTTATCATCGCCGCCATGACGACTACCGCCCCCCAGACCCCCAGCGTCCAGCTGCTTGAGGTCTCGCCGGAATATGCCGGCCAACGCATCGATAATTTTCTCCTGGCCAGGCTCAAAGGCGTGCCCAAGACCTTGATTTACCGCATCTTGCGTAAAGGCGAAGTGCGCGTGAACAAGGGCCGGATCAAGCCAGAGTACAAGCTGCAGGCGGGCGATATCGTCCGCGTGCCGCCGGTGCGCGTGCCTGAACGTGACGAGCCCGTGCCACTGGCCCAGGGCCTGCTGCAACGCCTTGAGGCGTCGATTGTCTTCGAAGACAACAAGCTGATCGTGATCAACAAGCCCTGCGGCATTGCGGTCCACGGTGGTAGCGGCCTGACCTTCGGCGTGATCGAAGCCTTCCGTCAGTTGCGCCCGGACGCCAAGGAGCTGGAGTTGGTCCACCGCCTCGACCGTGACACCTCCGGCCTGCTGATGATCGCCAAGAAACGCAGCATGTTGCGTCACCTGCACACCGCCCTGCGTGGCGATGGCGTGGATAAACGCTACATGGCGCTGGTACGTGGCAACTGGGCCAGTTCGATCAAGAGCGTCCGCGCGCCGTTGCAGAAGAGCAATCTGCGCTCCGGCGAGCGCATGGTCGAAGTCGACGAGGAGGGCAAAGAAGCCCTGACCCTGTTCAAGGTGCTGCGCCGCTTCGGCGACTTCGCGACCATGGTCGAGGCCAAGCCTGTGACCGGCCGTACCCACCAGATTCGCGTGCACACCCTGCATGCAGGCCATTGCATCGCCGGTGACACCAAGTACGGCGACGAGGATTTCTCCAAGGAAATCCGCGACCTGGGCGGCAAGCGCCTGTTTCTGCACGCCTACATGCTGACAGTGCCGTTGCCCGATGGCGGCGAACTGAAGCTGCAAGCGCCAGTGGATGAGATGTGGGCCAAGACCGTGGAGCGTTTGAGTGTCGCACCGTGACTACAAGCTGCTGATTTTTGACTGGGACGGCACGTTGGCCAATTCCATTGGTCGGATTGTCGACTCGATGCACGTGGCCTCTACGCGCTCGGGCTTTGCGCTGTGCAGCGACCTGGCCGTCAAAGGCATTATCGGCCTGGGCTTGCCTGAGGCGATTCGCACCTTGTACCCGCAGATCGACGACGCGCAATTGATTGCGTTTCGACAGCACTACGCCGATCACTACATTGCCCTTGAAGCCGAGCCTTCGCCACTGTTTGAAGGCGTACGGCAGTCCCTGGAAGCCTTTCTCGCCGAGGGTTATCACTTGGCGGTGGCCACCGGCAAGGCCCGTCGCGGGCTCGACCGCGTGCTCAAGGCCCATGGCTTTGAAGATTATTTCGACATTACCCGCGCGGCGGATGAAACCGCCAGCAAGCCCCACCCTCTGATGCTGGAGCAGATCCTGGCTCATTGCGGCGTAGCGCCGCGTCAGGCGCTGATGGTGGGCGACGCTTCCTTCGATCTGATGATGGCGCGCAACGCCGGCATGGACAGCGTGGCGGTCAGCTACGGTGCCCAGGCGGCCGAGGCCTTGCAGCAATATGAGCCCAGGCTGACGATTGATCATTTTTCCGAATTGCAGGCCTGGCTGAGCCGGGCCCAATAAGTCTTTGCTGGGGTTGATGGCATGAGTGACGAGTGGAAAGCGCCCGAAAAGGCCGAGAACAGTGACGACAAGAGCTGGAAACTGCTGGAAAAAACCCTGCTGGCAAGCGTGCAGGAACAACGTCGTTCGCGGCGTTGGGGGATCTTCTTCAAGCTGCTGACGTTTGTTTACCTGCTCGGCATGCTGGCGCTGTTCAGCCCGCTGATGGACATGGAAAAAAGCGCCACCCGCGGCAGCAACTACACCGCCTTGATCGAAGTGCGCGGGGTGATCGCCGACAAGGAGTCCGCCAGCGCCGACAATATCGTCAGCAGCCTGCGCGCAGCGTTTGAAGACCCCAAGGTCAAGGGCGTGATCCTGCGTATCAACAGCCCGGGCGGCAGCCCTGTGCAGTCGGGTTATGTGTATGACGAGATTCGCCGTCTACGCGCGTTGCATCCTGACATCAAGCTGTACGCGGTGATTTCCGACCTGGGTGCCTCGGGTGCCTATTACATTGCCAGCGCCGCTGACCAGATCTATGCCGACAAGGCCAGCCTGGTGGGCTCCATTGGTGTGACGGCGGCCGGTTACGGGTTTGTCGGCACCATGGAGAAGCTGGGCGTTGAGCGTCGCACCTACACCTCGGGCGAGCACAAATCGTTCCTCGACCCGTTCCAGCCGCAAAAGGCGGATGAAACCCAGTTCTGGCAGGGTGTGCTCGACACCACTCATCGTCAGTTCATTGCCAGCGTGAAGCAGGGGCGCGGGGATCGTCTGAAGGACAAGGACCATCCGGAACTGTTCTCCGGGCTGGTGTGGTCGGGCGAGCAGGCATTGCCGCTGGGCTTGATCGATGGGCTGGGCAGTGCGAGTTCGGTGGCGCGCGACGTGATTGGCGAGAAAGAACTGGTGGATTTCACCGTTCAGGAATCGCCGTTTGACCGCTTCTCCAAGAAGCTCGGTGCCAGCGTGGCGGAGAAACTGGCCTTTTACATGGGTTTCCAGGGGCCAACCTTGCGCTGAGATCTTGAGGCTAGCACGGCTCAAAAAGTGTGGGAGCTGGCTTGCCAGCTCCCACATTTGTTTTTAGGGTGGGGCTTAAGGGATTTGCACGCCTTCAGCCAGCAGCATGTCCACCAGTCGAATCAGCGGTAAGCCGACAAGGCTGGTCGCATCCGGCCCTTCGGTGCTCTGGAACAGGCTCACGCCCAAGCCTTCGGCCTTGAAGCTGCCTGCACAGTCGTAAGGCTGTTCGGCGTGCAGGTAGCGCTCAATGCGCTCAGCGTCCAGCATGCGCATGTGGACGGTGAACGGCACGCAGTCCACCTGGCAGTGCCCTGTCTCGCTGTTGAGCAGCGCCAGACCGGTCAGGAAGCTCACGCGCTTGCCGCTGGCAGCCAGCAACTGTTCGCGGGCGTTCTCGAAGGTGTGGGGCTTGCCGATGATTCGCCCGTCCAGTGCCGCGACCTGGTCGGAGCCGATGATCAAGTGCCCAGGATGGCGGCTGGCGAGGGCGCGGGCTTTGTGTTCAGCCAGGCGCTTGACCAGCTCGATCGCGGACTCGTTTTCGCGATGGCTCTCATCGATATCCGGTGAGCTGCAGGTGAACGGCAGGCGCAGGCGGCCGAGCAATTCCCGGCGATAAACCGAGCTGGAAGCGAGTAATAAAGGCAGCATGGGCGTCTCCTCAGGGCGGCTGCGAATTCTAGCGGGGCGACCGGCTGACGCACAGGGCTGAATTTCCTTTGACATGGCTGGGTGCATCCCTATAATGCTGCGCCTATGTTGAATGACCCGATTCCACCTCACGTTGACCCGCGCAAATTGGCTGATCGTGGCACTTCCCTCCAAGGTGAATTGCTGCTGGCCGATTTGGAGAGACTCTGCGACCCGCTTTCCGACACTGTCGGTACGGTGCAGGCCAAATTCGTTTTTGAACGAGATGAACGTAAGTCTGTGGTAATCCACAGCTTTATCGACACCGAAGTCAAAATGGTTTGCCAGCGTTGTCTTGAGCTGGTCACCCTGCCGATTCACAGCGAATGCAGTTACGCTGTGGTGAAGGAGGGTGCGAATACCCAGTCGTTGCCGAAAGGTTATGACGTGCTGGAACTGGGCGAAGATCCTTTGGATCTGCATGCACTGATCGAGGAGGAGCTTTTGCTCGCCTTGCCCATTGTGCCTGCTCATCATCCGGAAGAATGCCAGCAGCCGGAGGGTCTCGATGACGAGGCCGAACCGAGCGAGGACGAGGTAACGCGGTCCAACCCGTTCAGTGTATTGGCGCAGTTAAAGCGTGACCCAAACGTTTAGGAGTTAATCAATTATGGCTGTTCAGC
>NZ_JBARTQ010000090.1:0-7229 GCF_049645325.1 Pseudomonas sp.
AGCGGGCTTGCTCGCGAAGGCGGTGGTTCAGTCAATATATCCAGTGACTGATAACCCGCATTCGCGAGCAAGCCCGCTCCCACATTTAGTTTGTGTTGTTCAATCGATAGCGTCTGGGCTCTGATCACGCACCCGGTACAAAGTGCTTCTGCGCCGTACCGCGCGCGATCAGGCGGGAGATGTAGTCGAGCTTCTGCGCGTCCTGGTCGATGAACCGGAAGGTCAGTTGCAGCCAGTCGCTGTCGGGCTTGGGCTCGTAGGCGACGATGGCGTGCAGGTAGCCGTTGAGGCGGGCGATTTCGGCGTTGTCGCCTTGCTCAAGGTCGAGCACGGCGCTTTCCAGCACCTGGGGCAGGACTTCACCGCGACGCACCACCAGCAGCGCCTCCTTGATGCTCAGCGCCTTGATCACGCATTGCTGTGTGCCGCTGGACAGGCGCAGTTGGCCTTGTCCCCGCCCACTGGCAGGCGACGCAGAGGCAGGTGCCTGCACCGGCGGGCTGTTGAGCAGGCCTTTGCTCGGGGCCGCCACAGGCGCGGGCTTGACCGCTTCAGGCTTGCCGCCGGTCAGGGCGCTCAGTGAATCGTTGCCGAACGCCGAGTTCATCTTGGTCGGTGCGCTGGCGACCAGCGCATCGAGACGGCCGATCTTGTGCAGGGCCTGCTTGACCTTGTTGAGCAACTGCTCGTTAGTGAACGGCTTGCTGACGTAGCCGGAAACGCCGGCCTGGATCGCCTGAACCACGTTTTCCTTGTCGCCACGGCTGGTCACCATCACGAACGGCATGGCCTTCAGGTGGGGTTGCTCACGGCACCAGGTCAGCAGCTCAAGGCCGGACATTTCGGGCATTTCCCAGTCGCACAGCACCAGGTCGAAGGTCTCGCGCATCAGGATGGATTGCGCCTTTTTGCCGTTCACCGCGTCTTCAATCTTGATCCCGGGGAAGTAATTGCGCAGGCACTTCTTCACCAGGTCGCGGATAAACGAGGCGTCATCCACCACCAACACACTGACTTTACTCATCGACCCTTCATCCTATTCACACTTCGGCACGCAAAACGCCTGACTGGTGGCATTTTGCCAAAACTCGCGGATCACAGAAGGACTTAATTGCGCCCGCTGTGCAAAAAATTCAGATGCCACAAACGAAAACGCCCGGCCAAAGGCCGGGCGTTAATTTCTCGGGCAACCTTACTTATCGTCAGGAACGCCCGGAACATTAGGTATTTGGTCGGCGGTGCCTTCAACTTCGGCTTTCATGCGCTTGAGGCCCATGTGCCGCACGTCGGTGCCGCGCACCAGGTAGATGACCAGTTCGGAGATATTGCGCGCGTGATCGCCGATGCGTTCGAGCGAGCGCAGCACCCAGATAATGTTCAAGACCCGCGAGATAGAGCGCGGGTCTTCCATCATGTAGGTAGCCAGTTCACGCAGCGCGGTCTTGTACTCGCGGTCGATGATCTTGTCGTATTGGGCCACGGACAACGCCAGGTCGGCATCAAAGCGGGCAAACGCGTCGAGCGCGTCGCGCACCATGTTGCGCACCTGGTCACCAATGTGGCGCACTTCCACATAACCGCGCGGCGCTTCGCCTTCTTCGCACAACTGGATGGCGCGGCGGGCGATCTTGGTGGCTTCATCGCCGATGCGCTCCAGGTCGATCACCGACTTGGAGATGCTGATGATCAAACGCAGGTCGGAAGCCGCCGGCTGACGACGGGCCAGAATGCGCAGGCATTCTTCGTCGATATTGCGCTCCATCTGGTTGATCTGGTCGTCGATCTCGCGCACTTGCTGGGCCAGGCCCGAGTCGGCCTCGATCAGCGCGGTGACGGCGTCGTTGACTTGCTTCTCCACCAGCCCGCCCATCGCCAGGAGGTGGCTGCGCACTTCCTCAAGCTCGGCGTTGAACTGCGCGGAGATGTGATGGGTAAGGCCTTCTTTGCTGATCATGTGGGTGTCCTTGGAGCGTCCGGTAAGGTGCGGAGAACCGCAGCATTCAATGCAATCAGAACCACCGCGCTCTAGCCATAACGACCGGTGATGTAATCTTCGGTCTGCTTCTTCGCCGGATTGGTAAACAGGGTGTCGGTGTCACCGAACTCCACCAGCTTGCCCATGTACATGAACGCGGTGTAGTCGGAAACCCGCGCCGCCTGTTGCATGTTGTGGGTCACGATGACGATGGTGAACTTGGATTTGAGCTCGTAGATCAGCTCTTCGACTTTCAGCGTCGAGATCGGGTCGAGTGCCGAGCACGGTTCGTCGAGCAGCAAGACTTCCGGTTCCACCGCGATGGTGCGCGCGATCACCAGACGCTGCTGCTGGCCGCCGGACAGGCCGAGCGCCGACTCGTGCAGGCGGTCTTTGACCTCGTCCCACAGCGCCGCGCCTTTGAGCGCCCACTCAACCGCTTCGTCGAGAATGCGTTTTTTGTTGATGCCCTGGATGCGCAGGCCATACACCACGTTTTCGTAGATGGTCTTGGGGAACGGGTTCGGCTTCTGGAACACCATGCCCACACGGCGACGCAGTTCGGCCACGTCTTCGCCCTTGCGGTAGATGTTGGTGCCGTAGAGGTTAATCGCGCCTTCTACGCGGCAGCCGTCCACCAGGTCGTTCATGCGGTTGAAGGTACGCAGCAGCGTGGACTTGCCGCAGCCGGATGGGCCGATGAAGGCGGTCACACGCTGCTTGGGGATGTTCATGCTGACGTCGAACAGCGCCTGTTTTTCACCGTAATACAGGCTCAGGCCCGGCACTTCGATGGCCACGGTTTCCTGGGCCAGGCTCAGGCTCTGCTTGTCGCGACCCAGGGCCGACATGTTGATGCCGTGGGTGTGGGTTTCATGTTGCATGGGATGCTCCCTGTGCTACCAATTCGTTTCGTTGAACCGCCGGAGCGGCTTACTCAAAATCTGTGTCCAGCGCCAATCTTTGTGGGAGCTGGCTTGCCTGCGATGGCATCACCGTAGTGTGCCTGTTCAACCGAGTCGCCCGCATCGCAGGCAAGCCAGCTCCCACACAAGCCCGCTCTCACATTGGATCGTGTTAGCTATCCAGCGCTTTGTATTTTTCGCGCAGGTGGTTACGAATCCACACCGCCGACAGGTTGAGCGTGGCGATCACCAGCACCAGCAGCAAGGCGGTGGCGTACACCAGTGGCCGTGCGGCTTCGACGTTGGGGCTCTGGAAGCCAACATCATAAATATGGAAGCCCAGGTGCATGATTTTCTGGTCCAGGTGCAGGTACGGGTAGTTGCCATCCAGCGGCAGCGATGGCGCCAGTTTCACTACACCCACCAGCATCAGCGGCGCCACTTCACCGGCGGCACGGGCCACGGCGAGGATCATGCCGGTCATCATCGCCGGGCTGGCCATCGGCAGCACGATCTTCCACAGCGTTTCCGCCTTGGTCGCGCCGAGTGCCAGAGAACCTTCACGCACGGTACGCGGGATGCGCGCCAGGCCCTCTTCGGTGGCCACGATCACCACCGGCACGGCCAGCAGCGCCAGGGTCAGCGAGGCCCACAGCAGGCCCGGCGTACCGAACGTCGGGGCCGGCAGGGCTTCGGCGAAGAACAGCCGGTCGACCGAACCGCCCAGCACGTACACAAAGAAGCCCAGGCCGAACACGCCGTAGACAATCGCCGGTACGCCCGCCAGGTTGTTCACGGCGATGCGGATAATCCGCGTCAGCATGTTCTGCTTGGCGTATTCACGCAGGTACACCGCCGCCAGCACGCCGAACGGGGTCACGATCATCGCCATGATCAGGGTCATCATCACGGTGCCGAAAATGGCCGGGAAAATCCCGCCTTCGGTGTTGGCTTCCCGTGGGTCATCGCTGAGAAATTCCCAGACCTTGCTGAAGTAGAAACCGACCTTGGTTATGTAACCCATGGCGTTCGGCTGGTACGCATGCACCACCTTGCCGATGCCGATTTCCAGTTCTTTGCCGTTGGCGTCGCGGGCGGTCAGGCTGTCGCGGTTGAACTGAGTGTGCAGGTCGGCCAGGCGCGCTTCGATGTCCTTGTAACGGTTGTTCAGTTCGGCGCGGCCGCTGTCCATGTCGGCTTGAGCGGTGGCGTCCAGCTTGCCTTCCAGCTCCAGTTTGCGACCGTGCAGGCGGATGCGTTCCAGCCCTGAGTTGATCGCGCCGATGTCGGTTTTTTCCAGGCTCTTGAGCTGGGCCGCGAGTTTGTTCACGCGGTCGACACGGGCTTGCAGCTCGGGCCAGGCGGCTTCGCCTTCGGCGATGACCTTGCCATCCTGCTTGACGTTGACCAGCGTGCCGTAGAAGTTGCCCCACTCACGGCGCTCGATGGCCATCAGGTTTTCAGGCTTGGTCTGATCCTTCAGCCACTCGCCGACGATCCAGGTGAAGTCGTTGCCGTTCAGGTCGCGGTTGCCGACCTTGATCAGCTCGCGCGTCATGAATTCCGGGCCTTGATCCGGCACCGGCAGGCCAGCGCTTTTCAGGCGCTCGCGCGGTACTTCTTCTTTCTGCACCACTTCGCCGATGACGATATGGTTTTCCTGGCCCGGCACGCTGTAGTTGGCCTGGATCAGGTCAGCCGGCCAGAAGTGGCCCAAACCACGCACCGCAATCACGGCCAGCAAACCAATGGTCATGATGACCGCGATGGACACCGCGCCACCGCTGATCCAGACGCCGGGGGCGCCGCTCTTGAACCATCCATTCAGGGAGTTCTGTTTCACAGACTTCTACCTTTCTTAAAGCGACGAGTATTTCTTGCGCAGACGCTGACGAATCAGTTCTGCCAGGGTGTTCATGATGAAGGTGAACAACAGCAGCACCAGCGCCGAGAGGAACAGCACGCGGTAGTGGCTGCCGCCGACTTCCGACTCGGGCATTTCCACCGCGACGTTGGCCGCCAAAGTGCGCAGGCCTTCGAACAGGTTCATCTCCATCACCGGGGTGTTACCGGTGGCCATCAACACGATCATGGTTTCACCCACCGCGCGGCCCATGCCGATCATCAGCGCCGAGAAAATCCCCGGGCTGGCGGTCAGGATGACAACACGGGTCATGGTCTGCCATGGCGTGGCGCCCAGGGCCAGCGAGCCCAGGGTCAGGCCACGCGGCACGCTGAACACGGCGTCTTCGGCGATGGAGTAGATGTTCGGGATCACCGCAAAACCCATGGCCAGGCCGACGACCAAGGCGTTGCGCTGGTCGTAGGTGATCCCCAGGTCGTGGGAGATCCACATGCGCATGTCACCGCCGAAGAACCAGTTTTCCAGGTACGGGCTCATGTACAGCGAGAGCCAGCCCACAAACAGGATCACCGGGATCAGGATCGCGCTTTCCCAGCCATCGGGAACGCGCAGGCGGATCGACTCAGGCAGGCGACTGAAGACAAAGCCGGCGACCAGGATGCCAATCGGCAGCAGCATCAGCAGGCTGAAAATTCCCGGTAAATGCCCTTCCACATACGGCGCCAGGAACAGGCCGGCGAAGAAGCCGAGGATCACCGTCGGCATGGCTTCCATCAGCTCAATCACTGGCTTGACCTTGCGGCGCAGGGTCGGGGCCATGAAGTAGGCGGTGTAGATGGCGGCGGCAACGGCCAATGGCGCGGCCAGCAGCATGGCGTAGAAGGCGGCTTTCAGCGTGCCGAAAGTCAGCGGCGCCAGGCTCATCTTGGGTTCGAAGTCGGTGTTGGCGGCGGTCGATTGCCAGACGTATTTAGGCTCGTCGTAGTTTTCGTACCAGACCTTGCTCCACAACGCGCTCCAGGACACTTCCGGGTGCGGGTTGTCCAGCAGCAACGGCTGCAGCTTGCCGCCGGCTTCGACGATCACGCGGTTGGCGCGTGGCGACATGCCGAATACGCCTTGGCCGTCGACCACCGGGTCGACCAGCAGGGTGCGGTGGGCGGTGCTGTGGAACACGCCAAACTTGCCGGAGGCGTCGAGGGCCGTGAAGCCTTTGCGACGTTCTTCGGCAGTGATTTCCACAATTGGCGTGGTGCCCATCTGGAAGGTACGGATCTGCTTCAGGCGCTGTTCGCCATCCGGATCGCGGGCCATGAACCACTGGGCCAGGCCACCTTTGGAGTTACCGACGATCAGCGAGATACCGCCCACCAGCTGGGTGCTGGCGGTGATTTCGGCGTTGCCGTCTTCGAGCAGCTTGTAGCGACCGTTAAGGCTCTTGTCGCGCAGGCTGAAGACGTCAGCGAGGGCGCGACCGTTGATCACGTACAGCCATTGCTGGCGCGGGTCGACGAAAATCGCCTTCACCGGCTCGGTCATTTGCGGCAGCTCGATACGCTTCTGCTCGCTGGTGACTTCGCCGGTCATCATGTTTTCTTCGCGGCTCAGGCTCAGCACGTTCAGGTACGAGCCAGCGGAGCCTGCAATCACCAGCGACGAGTCGGTGGCGTTGAGCGCGACGTGCTCCAGCGGGCGGCCCTGCTCGTCGAGCACGATTGGCGTTTCGCCATAAGGGTATTCAATCGCGGGGGTGATGGTTTTCTTGCCGTCCGGGTAGGACACCTTATAGGTGTGGCGGAACACCAAGGACTGGCCATTCGACAAACCGAGGATCACCAACGGGCTGCCCGGCTGGTCTTCACCGATGGACGCAACGCTGGCGCCTGCTGGCAGCGGCAGGTCGACACGCTTGAGCTCGGCGCCGGTGTCCACATTAAAGAACAGTGCCTGGCCCTTGTCGGAAACCCGCATGGCGACCTGGTTCTGTTCCTCAAGGGAGATCATCAACGGCTTGCCGGCGTCCTGGATCCAGGCCGGGGTCAAGGCGTCTTCCTTGGTCAGCGAGGCGCCCTGGAACAGGGGCGCAACCACATAGGCGAGGAAGAAGAAGATCAAGGTGATGGCGCCGAGGACGGCGAGGCCGCCGATCAACACGTACCAGCGGGTCAGGCGATCTTTGAGCGCGCGAATGCGGCGCTTGCGTTGCAGCTCAGGCGTATTGAAATCAATGCGCTTGGGAGGAGAAGTCGTCGTCATGGTGGAATTGGCCAGATCATTCATGCGCACACCCTAGCGATCCTGTATGACAGAAAGATGACAATGCAGTGACGCAAGAAAGCCGCCGCGTAGCAAAGCTGGCAGCGGACTAAAAAATTAGGGGTGTAGACGGTTAGTGTGGGAGCGGGCTTGCTCGCGAATACGGTGTGTCATTCAACACAATGGCGACTGATACACCGCCTTCGCGAGCAAGCCCGCTCCCACAGGG
>NZ_JBARTQ010000091.1:0-3586 GCF_049645325.1 Pseudomonas sp.
GCCCAGCGCGGTGCAAGCCCGCTCACTACAGGGAGATTTTTCAGCCTTGAAAGTTGTGTAGATACTTATGGCTATCGCAGGCAAGCCAGCTCCCACATTTGACCGCGTTGATCAGTCTTCCAGGGCCCGCACACGCTGCATGCGCTTCTGCTCAACCGGCGCCTGCGCAGCCTGCAGTTCAAAGTCAAAATCAATCTGCGCAAACCGCCCTTCCACGCCAAACTCCCGCGCCAGTTGCTGATCGTCGCTGAAGCGAATTTCGGCGATCAACTCATCGCGCGTCGCGTAGGCAAAATCATCATGCAGGTACGGGTCATCCGACAGGTTGATCTGCGTGGTCAAGTGCCGGTGCCCCGGTGCCGAGATGAAAAAGTGAATATGCGCCGGGCGCTGCCCGTGGCGCCCCAGTTGATCGAGCAACTGCTGGGTCGGCCCGGTCGGCGGGCAGCCGTAACCCGACGGCACGATGCTGCGAAAACGGTAGTTGCCCTGGGCATCGGTCTCGATGCGTCGACGCAGGTTGAACTCGGACTGCGTCGGGTCAAACCACGAATAGGTGCCGCCGGTATTGGCCTGCCACACATCCACAATCGCCCCCGCCAACGGTTTGCCATCGGTGTCGCGCACCTGCCCGCGCATGAACAACGGCACCGCGTCGTCCTTGCCGTCATCCAACCGCGCTTCGTATTGGCTCAATGGCGCCCCGGCCACATACAGCGGGCCTTCGATGGTGCGCGGCGTGCCGCCGGATTTGCCGGCCTCTTCATCGGCCGCGTCCATCAGCAGGTCCAGGTAATGCTCCAGGCCCAGCCCGGCGGCGAGCAGCCCCGCCTCCTGGTTTTTGCCCAACTCATTGAGGTAGTTGACCGCCTTCCAGAACTCTTCCGGGGTCACTTCCAGGTCTTCAATGATGTTCACCGTGTCCCGCAGGATCCGGTAGATCAGCGCCTTGGTGCGCGGGTTGCCGCCGTCATTGAGGTTACCGCTGGCTTCTTCGAGAAACTGTTGGGCATGGGCAGTCTGGGACAGTCGGATGGACATGGTGCAATCCTCATCTTGTAGTTATTAGTGTTGAAAACAAGCTTAACGGTCGTCCTCATGGATCGACGAAGGGTGCCGGCACAGGGCATTCACTTCGATGGCCATGTAGGGAAACAGCGGCAGTTGCATCAGCAGATCGTGCAGTGCCTGCACGCTGTCGACGTCGAACACGCTGTAGTTGGCGTAGTGCCCGGCGATGCGCCACAAGTGCCGCCATGTGCCCTCTTGTTGCAGACGCTGCGCCAGGGCTTTTTCTTCAGCCTTGAGGCTCGCCGCGCGTTCGGGGTTCATGTCGATCGGCAGGTTCACGGTCATTTTTACGTGGAACAACATGGCAGGCGCCTCTCAGTGTTTGTCACGACGAAAGAACGCCAAACGCTCTTCATCAATGGCCAGGCCCAGGCCCGGTGCGGTGGAAACATGCAGCTGGAAGTCGCGGTACACCGGCGGCTCGGTGAGGATGTCTTCGGTCAGCAGCAGCGGGCCGAACAGTTCGGTGTCCCACGCCAGTGTGTTCAAGGTCAGGAAGGCGTGCGCCGACGCCAGGGTGCCGATGCCGCCCTCCAGCATGGTGCCGCCGTACAAGCCAATCCCTGCCGCTTCGGCAATCGCGGCGGTGCGCAATACCGCGCGCGGGCCACCGTTCTTGGCGATCTTCAGCGCGAACACTGAAGCCGCGCCTTCGCGGGCGAGGTTGAAGGCATCTTCCACGCATTCAATCGACTCATCGGCCATGATCGGCGCCGGGCTCGACAGGTTCAGACGGGCCATACCAGCGCGGTTATTGCGTGAAATCGGTTGTTCGATGAGGTCGATGCCGTGGTCGCCCAATACCTTGCACGCGCGCAGGGCCACGGCCTCACCCCACGCCTGGTTGACGTCGACACGCACACTCGCGCGTTCGCCCAGGGCCTGTTTGATCGCGATCACATGCGCCAGGTCGCGGCTGACTTCACCGGCGCCGATCTTCAATTTGAAAATGCGGTGGCGGCGCAGGTCGAGCATCTTTTCCGCCTCGGCGATGTCTTGTTCGGTGTTGCCACTGGCCAGGGTCCAGGCCACTGGCAAGGCATCGCGCACGCGGCCACCGAGCAATTCGCTGACTGGCAGGTTCAGGCGTTTGCCCAGCGCGTCGAGCAAAGCGCTTTCGATGCCGGACTTGGCAAAGGTGTTGCCGCGAATGCTGCGTTCCAGGCGCAACATGGCCGCGTTAATATTGCTCGCGTCCTGGCCCACCAACAGCGGTGCGAAATGCCGATCAATGTTGACCTTGATGCTCTCGGGGCTTTCGTTGCCGTAGCTCAGGCCGCCAATGGTGGTGGACTCGCCGATACCTTCAATGCCATCGGCGCAGCGCAGGCGGATGATCACCAGGGTCTGGTTTTGCATCGTATGCATCGCCAACGTGTGCGGGCGGATGGTGGGGAGGTCGACGATGACGGTGTCGATCGACTCGATGGCGCAAATCGGCATGGTTATACCCGTTGGGTTCTTTATAAGTTTGAGCCGATTCTGTGCCGTATCTTTCGCGGCTTCCAATATAGAATGGGTCTCACACAATACCTTCAAGGTATGAAAGGAGCCGTTATGGAGCTGCGTCATCTGCGCTATTTCCAGGTGCTGGGTGAGACCCTCAACTTCACCCGCGCCGCCGAACGCCTGCACATCGCCCAGCCGCCGTTGAGCCGGCAGATCCAGCAATTGGAGGACGAGCTGGGGGTGATTTTGCTGGAGCGTGGCCGACCGCTGCGGCTGACCGAGGCCGGGCGGTTTTTCTATGAACACGCCAACGTGCTGCTGGAACAACTGGGCAAGGTGTGTGACAACACGCGGCGCATCGGCCAGGGCGAGAAAACCTGGCTGGGCATCGGTTTTGCGCCGTCGACCTTGTACGGTGTGCTGCCGGAACTGATACGCCGCCTGCGCAACCATGACGCGCTGGAACTCGAACTGGGCTTGTCGGAAATGACCACCTTGCAGCAGGTCGAAGCGCTCAAGGCCGGGCGGATTGATGTGGGCTTCGGGCGCATTCGGATCGACGACCCGGCCATCGTCCAGCGCGTGTTGGTGGAAGACCGCCTGGTCGCCGTGCTGCCCGCCGGCCACACACTGCTGGGCGCGCCCGCCACCCTCGCGCAATTGGCCGCCGAGCCTTTTGTGCTCTACCCCGGCAACCCGCGCCCCAGTTATGCCGACCATGTGATCGCCCTGTTCGACACCCACGGCCTGAGCCTCAAGGTGGCGCAGTGGACCAACGAGTTGCAGACCGCCATCGGGCTGGTGGGCGCCGGCATGGGCGTGACGCTGGTGCCGGCCTCGGTGCAGGTGTTGCACCGGGCGGATATCGGCTATACGCCGATCGTGGAGACCACCGCGACCTCGCCGATCATTCTCAGCCGCCGGGTGAATGACCAGTCGCCGGGGCTGAGTCATTGTTTGCAGTTGGTCGAAGAGTTGATTTGAGACAGTGCTGACACCACACATCAAATGTGGGAGCGGGCTTGCTCGCGAATGCGGTGCGCCAGTCAATACATGGGCCAGCTGA
>NZ_JBARTQ010000092.1:0-6229 GCF_049645325.1 Pseudomonas sp.
CACCGGCGTCTGCGCCGGATTGGTCAAGGTGGCGGTGTAAGTAATCTGACCGCCTTCAGTCACGGTCCCGCCAGCGGTCAGCGTAACCGTGGTGGTGTCGATGGTGTCGGTAATCTGGGTAACAGCCGGCGCCGGGTCGAGGGTCAGTACCAGGTTGTTGCCGCCGGTGGTGCCGGTGACGTTGACGCTGATCTGGCTTGGGTCGATGTACGGGCTGTCATTCGGGGCCAGCGGTACGTTGACGGTGCCGGTCAGTTGGCCTGCGGTGATGGTGATCACTGCGCCGTTGGACAGGGTGATGGTCAGGTCATTGATCGGCGGCTGGGTGACAGTGGCGGTGTAGGTCAGTACGCCGCCAGCCTCGGTGATGGTCGGTGTCGCGCTGAGGGTCAGGGTGGACGCCTGCAACACCAGGTTGCCGTTGTCGGTGGAGCCTTGGGCGCCCGCGAGTTGGGTCTGTGTGGTGTTGGCCTGACCGATGGGGGCAGTCGGGAAGCCGATCGTCGGGTCTACGCGGCCCGCGGTCGCGTCCAGCACGACAAAGCTGTGGCCACCGCCTGCAGCGCCATTACCGGCAGCGGTTGCGCCCGCAGCGGTGGCTTCCAGGTCGGTGGTCGGATCGGCGCCCGCGGCGATGGCTTGCTGCAACTCGGCAACCGACGGCGCGGCTTGCTCAGTGGCAGCGGCCAGGTCGAGGCTGGAGTCCGGCAAGTCGGCGCTCCACTGGGTCTCGCGACCCAGGTCCAGCGTGCGGCCGTCGGCCAGTTCCAGGCTGACGGAGCCCGACAAGCCGGTGTCGACTTGGTCGCCCGCGAACAGGCGGTCCCCTTCAATAAGAAGTCGACGCGTTCCTTCCGGAGAAATAACGAAAACTTGACCAACAATGCTTTTGACGATGGCAACAACACTGCTCATTAAAGATTTCTCCGGCGATCCGTTTCTGATGAATTCCATGTGGCCGCTCGCGAGAGGAGGGCCAAACTGGAGGGGGCGTAGTCTATGAAGTTACTGACGTCAAATTATTGGCTAGATTTTTTCGTTATCTAGTTTATGCCAAACTATTGACCTTATGGTCGCCATCCTAAACAATCGGCCCCGTAATGTCACATTGATATTTATGCGGCGAACCGTCCTACATGTGTGAAGCAGTTCCGCTTTTTGAACTTTCCGACGTACGGTCATTACGGTAGCCATTTTCCGACGCAGCCACGTTAATTGCTGTGATTTGAGACAAGAAGTCCTGGGGAATTTTTAAATGCGTCTGCACCTGTTCAAGGCAATACCGTTCGTTCTCGCCGCCAGTTTTGTACAAGCCCAAACATTGCCTCAGGCCATGCAGCAGGCCTTGGATGTGCACCCGGAAATTCAAGCCGGTGTGAACAGCCGCATCGCCGCCGATTATCAATTGCGCGCCGCACAAGGTGGTTACCTGCCTCGTGTTGACCTGAACGCCGGTTACGGCCGTGAAGGCACCGACGACTCCAACACTCGCGCCGCCAGCGGCGCAAACGGCAACCAGTGGGACACGCATAACCGCGGTGAATCCAGCCTGCGCCTGCAGCAGATGATTTTTGACGGCTTCGCCACCTCCAGCGAAGTCGGGCGTCAACAAGCCAACGTCAACTCCCGTGCTTATTCCTTGCTCGGTACCTCCGAGCGCACCGGGTTGACCGTCGCCCAGGTGTACCTGGACGTGCTGACCCGCCGCGAGTTCGTGCGCCTGGCCGAAGAAAACCTGCGCAACCACGAACGCATCTACGACCAGATCAAGCTGCGCACCCAGCGTGGCGTCGGCAACGGTGCCGACCAGGACCAGGCCGAAGCGCGTCTGGCCCAGGCCCGCAACAACCTGATCACCGAACAGACCAACCTCGCCGACTCCCAGGTCAATTACCTCAGCGCCGTCGGCCAGATGCCCGACCAGCTCGAGCGCCCGGCCCCGTTCATGGCCATGCTGCCGGCTGACTTCAACGAAGCGCGCCGCCAGATGCTCGACAACAGCCCGGTGCTGCGCTCGGCCGAGTCGGACATCTCCGCCGCCGAGAGCCAGTACGACGCAGCCAAGTCGACCTTCTACCCGCGCTTCGATGCCGAACTGGGCACCAACGCCGACAACAACGTCGGCGGCGATGCCGGCCACAGCAACGGTTGGGAAGCCATGGTGCGCATGCGCTTCAACCTGTTCGCCGGTGGCAGCAACAAGGCTGACCTGCAGTCCAAGTCGTACCAGACCAGCCAGGCGCTGGACATCCGCAACAACGCCCTGCGCCAACTCAATGAAGAATTGGGCCTGGCCTGGAACGCCTTGAACAACGCCAACGCGCAGTTGCCGGTCGCGCAGCAATACGTCGACCACAGCACCCGCGTGCGTACCTCTTACCAGCAGCAGTTCAGCCTGGGCCAGCGTACCCTGCTCGACTTGCTCGACAGCGAGAACGAATTGTTCACCGCTTCCCGTCGCTTGGAAGAGATCAAGAACATTCAGTTATTTACTCAATATCGAATCAAGACGACCATGGGCGAATTGCTCAAAAGCCAGGGCGTAGTTGCACCGATGGCCTCTGTCGTACAGAACGACGTGAAGCCTCGAGTCCAGCTGCCTGGGATGAATTGAGTCACCCCAATAGCCCCATCTGTTTGTCGAGAGTGCACCGCGTGGAATCCGAAGTCAGTCGAGTTCATCTCAGTCATGATCCACGCACGCTGCACGACGACCCGTTACTCGACGGGTTGTTGGCACTCTGTGCCCTGCATCAAAAACCGGCCAGCGCGGCCATGCTCACCACTGGCCTGCCGCTGCCTTCGCAGCGCTTGAGTGCCGATTTACTGCCGCGTGCAGCCGCGCGTGCCGGGCTGCAGGGGCGCTTGTTGCAGCGCAAGCTGGAGCAGATTCCGACGATTGCACTGCCGGCGCTGCTGTTGCTCAAGGACGGGCGCAGCACCGTGCTGGTCGGGTGGCAAGGCGAAGATGACGCGCGGGTATTGCTCAGTGAAAGCGACGGCGGCGAAGTGCTCATCAAGCGTGAGCTGCTGGCCGAGGACTACATCGGCAAAGTCTTCTTCGCCCAGCCGCAGCACAAATTCGACGTCAACCACGGCACCCTGATTCCGCGCGCGCGTTCGTGGTTTCGCGACACCCTCATGCGCTCGCGCTGGCTCTACACCGACGCCATCGCCGCCAGCTTCCTGATCAACATCATCGCCATGGCTGCACCGCTGTTCGTGATGAACGTGTACGACCGTGTGGTACCGAACCAGGCCACGGCCACCTTATGGGTGTTGGCCGTGGGCATCTGCGGCGCGTACCTGTTCGACCTGGTGCTCAAAAGCCTACGCAGTTTGTGCCTGGACCTGGCCGGCAAGAAAACCGACTTGATCATCTCGGCCACGCTGTTCGAGCGCATCGTCGGCATGTCCATGAAGTACCGCCCGGCGCGGGTCGGCAGCTTTGCCCAGAACATCCATGAGTTTCAGAGCCTGCGCGATTTCCTCGCGTCGCTGACCCTCACCAGCCTCATCGACTTGCCGTTCACCCTGCTGATCTTCCTGGTGATCGCCATCCTCGGCGGCCACCTCGTGTGGATCCCGGTGCTCGCCTTCCCGCTGGCCCTGGGCATCGGCTATGCCCTGCAAAAGCCGCTGGTGGCCACCATGGAACGGACCATGGCGCTGGCCGCCGAGCGCCAGTCGAGCCTGATCGAAACCCTCGCCGGGCTGGACGCGGTCAAGGTCAACAACGCCGAGAGCGAGCGCCAGTACGGTTGGGAACAAACCATCGGCACCTTGAGCCGGCTTGAGCTGCGCGTGAAGTTGCTGTCGGGCTTGTCGATGAACATGACCCTGCTGATTCAGCAACTCGCCGGCGTGATCATGATCGTCTTCGGCGTGTACCAGATCATCGACGGCAACCTCAGCATGGGCGGCCTGATCGCCTGCTACATGCTCAGTGGTCGGGCGCTGAGCCCGCTGGCCTCGCTGTCGGGCCTGCTGACTCGCTACCAGCAAGCCAAAGTCACCATGACCTCGGTGGACCAGATGATGGAGCTGCCCCAGGAGCGCAATTTCGAAGAGCGCCCCATGAGCCGTCGCACCCTGCAAGGTGCCATTGAGTGCCGGGGCCTGAACTTCACTTATCCGAACCAACAGAACGCCGCGCTGAAAAACATCAACCTGGTGATCAAGCCGGGCGAGAAGATCGGCATCATCGGCCGCAGCGGCTCGGGTAAAAGCTCCCTCGCCAAACTGATCGTCGGCCTTTATCAACCCGACTCCGGCGCGTTGCTGGTGGACGGCGTGGATGTGCGCCAGATCGACGTGAGCGAGTTGCGCCACAACATCGGCTACGTCGCCCAGGACATCCAGTTACTCGCCGGCACGCTGCGTGACAACCTGGTTTCCGGTGCGCGTTATGTAGAAGACGAAATGGTCCTGCAAGCCGCCGAACTGGCCGGCGTGCACGAGTTCGCGCGCCTGCACCCGCAAGGCTATGAGCTGCAAGTCGGCGAGCGTGGGCAGAACCTGTCCGGCGGCCAGCGCCAGAACGTCGCCCTGGCCCGCGCGCTGCTGCTCAACCCGCCCATTCTGCTGCTGGACGAACCCACCAGCGCCATGGACAACACCGGTGAAGAACGCTTGAAGCAACGCCTGCAAGCCGTGGTGCAAAACAAGACCGTGGTGCTGGTCACCCACCGTGCCTCACTGCTCTCTCTGGTAGACCGCCTGTTGGTGGTCGACCGTGGGCAGATCCTCGCGGACGGCCCGAAAGCCGTGGTTATGGAAGCGTTGAAAAAGGGGCAGATCAGTGTTGCTTAACTCCATCAAAAGCGCGGTTGGCCGCTACTTCAAAGGCTCCGACTCGCTGCAGGGCCAGCCGCTGCCCGAGGTCAACAAGGCGCTGATCGAAGATGCGCCGCGGGTTATCCGCCTGACCATCTGGGCGATCATCGCGTTCTTCGTGTTCCTGGTGGTGTGGGCGGGCTTCTCCAGCATCGACGAAGTCACCCGTGGCGACGGCAAGGCGATTCCTTCGTCCAAGCTGCAGAAAATCCAGAACCTGGAAGGCGGCATCGTCTCCGAGTTGTTCGTCAAGGAAGGCCAGATCGTCGAAGCCGGCGCGCCGCTGATTCGCCTCGACGACACGCGGTTTGTGTCCAACGCCGGTGAAACCGAAGCGTTGCGCCTGGCCATGCAACTGCGCGTCGAGCGCCTGAGTGCGCAGGTGGACGATCGCCCGCTGAACATCCCCGATGATGTGCTCAAGGCCGCGCCAAGCCAGGCCGCCAACGAACGCTCCCTGTATGAAAGCCGCCGTCAGCAGTTGAAAGACGAAGTGGGCGGTTTGCAGGAACAACTGGTGCAGCGCCAGCAGGAACTGCGTGAGTTCACCTCCAAGCAAGGCCAGTACCGCAGCCAGTTGTCCCTGCAACGCGAGGAAATCAACATGTCCGAGCCGCTGGTGGCCCAAGGCGCGGTCTCGCCGGTGGAAGTGCTGCGCCTCAAGCGCGCCGAGATGGAAACCCGCGGTCAACTGGACGCCACCACCCTGGCCATTCCCCGCGCCGAGTCGGCGATCAAGGAAGTGCAGCGCAAGATCGACGAAACCCGTGGCAAATTCCGCAGTGAAGCGCTGACCCAGCTCAACGAAGCGCGCACCGAGCTGAACAAAGCGGCATCCACTGGCCGTGCCCTTGAGGACCGCGTCAGCCGTACGCTGGTCACCTCGCCGGTGCGCGGGATCGTCAAGCAGTTGCTGGTCAACACCGTCGGCGGCGTGATCCAGCCAGGCAGCGACATGGTCGAAATCGTGCCGCTCAACGACACCTTGCTGGTGGAAGCCAAGATCCGCCCGCAAGACATCGCCTTCCTGCACCCGGGGCAAGAAGCGATCGTCAAGTTCACCGCCTATGACTACACCATCTATGGCGGCCTGAAGGCCAAGCTCGAACGCATCGGTGCCGACACCATCACCGATGAAGACAAGAAAACCACCTACTACATGATCACCTTGCGTACCGACCGCAGCCACTTGGGCACGGACGAGAAACCGTTGCTGATCATTCCGGGCATGGTGGCGTCGGTGGACATCATCACCGGCAAGAAAAGCATCCTGAGCTACCTGCTCAAGCCGATCATCAAGGCGCGGGCCGAGGCGTTGCACGAGCGTTGATCTTCAGCGCCTGAACGACCTCATCGCAGGCAAGCCAGCTCCCACAGTTTGAATGTGTTCACC
>NZ_JBARTQ010000093.1:0-6890 GCF_049645325.1 Pseudomonas sp.
GGACCTTTTGGTTACTTTTGGGTCCTTCCAAAAGTGACCCGCCGTAAGGGCGGAACCCTACTCAGCCGTTACCCAGACAACGGATATGTACCCACTCAATCCAACTACCGCGCCTTGTCTTCCCGCCCCCGCAACACCCGATTCGGCATCGCAACCGCCGCCGCCAACCCCAACAGCGACACCGCCGCACTGACCATCAACAAATGCCGAAACGTCACCGCCAACTCCCCGCGCAACGCATCCTGCGCCGGCCCAGGCGCCGCATTCAACCCATCCAGCAACACGTTGCCGGAACTGCCTTCGCCCGCCAACGCCCCACTCGCCAAATGCGCAAAACTCGAATCCTGCAACAACGCCAACAACAGCGCCGACATACACGCCACCCCCACCGCGCCGCCCAAGGAGCGAAACAGGTTGGTGGTACTGGTCGCCACGCCGATATCCCGCTGCTCCACCGAATTCTGCGTCCCCACCAGTGACGTCGGAAACTGCATTCCCGCCGCAATCCCGCACAACAACATAAACACCGCCGTCATCGCCACATCCTGAGGCGCGCTGAACGCCATCCCCAGAATTGCAAACGGACTCAACAACGCCCCACTCAAAATCATCGGTTTATAGCGCCCCGTCACCGAGGTCATGCGCCCGGCACAATAAGCCCCCACCGGCAGGCCAAACGCCAGCGGCAGCAAGTGCAGTGCAGCGCTGTCTGCCCCCGAGCCGGTGACGGTCTGATACCGCAAAGGCATCAACACCGTCAGGGAAATCGCCTGGAAGCTGGTAAAGAAAATCGTGCACCAACACAGCACCGCACTGCGGTTGGCAAACAAATGCATCGGCAACAAAGG
Organism: Pseudomonas sp.; assembly: GCF_049645325.1. Classification (GTDB taxonomy): domain Bacteria; phylum Pseudomonadota; class Gammaproteobacteria; order Pseudomonadales; family Pseudomonadaceae; genus Aquipseudomonas. Next base: position 849 of record NZ_JBARTQ010000093.1, read on the forward strand.
CTCGCGCGCACGGCGCTCATGCCAGACAAACACACTCAACGCCACCAATGCACAACCCAGCAGCCCCAGCACCTGTTCGTCGCGCCAATGATGCCCCTGGCCGATTTCGGTGATGCCCAGCAGCAAGGCGGTCAGGCCGATGATCATCAGCAAGGTGCCGAGGTAATCGATGATCGGCTTGCGTTGCGGCACCGGCAGCCCCACCAGCGTGCGGTGGGCCACGTACCAGGCGCCGGCGCCCAGCGGCAGGTTGATCAGGAACACCCAGCGCCATGACAGGTACTCGGTCATGTACCCGCCCAGCACCGGCCCGGCCACGCTGGCCACCGCATACATGCTGCTGAAATAACCCTGGTAACGCCCGCGCTCACGGGGCGGAATAATGTCGCCGATGATCGCCTGGCTCACCGAGATCATCCCGCCGGCGCCGATGCCCTGGAGAATTCGCGCCAGCACCAGTTGTTCCATGCTTTGCGCCATGCCGCAGAACAACGAGGCGACGGTAAACAGCCCCATGCCGATCAGCATCATCGGCCGCCGCCCGTACAGGTCGCCGAGTTTGCCGTAGATCGGCACCGCCACCGTCATCGCCACCATGTAGCCGGAGATCACCCAGGCCAGCAGGTTGACGTCGTGGAACTGCGCGGAAATGGCCGGCATGGACACCGCGACAATGGTCTGGTCCAAAGCACCGAGGAAGATCGCCAGCATCAAGGCGACGAGCACACTGCGGATGGCGGGAACGGGTTGGGCGGGCTGATTCAGGTTAGTCACGGCAGAACCTTCGAGCAGGGCCCGCGAGGCAGGAAGGGCCCGCGGGAATGCTCAACATCTTACTCGATAGCTGGCTATTCGATAGCCTCGTAAGGAAGTCCGACGTAATTTTCTGCAATGGTTTTACGACCGGCTTGCGACTCGATGAAGTACGCCAGCTCGCTCTCGGCAATGCGCTGGCTGAACCCATCTGCCTCGGGGAATTCATGCAGCATCGAGGTCATCCACCAGGAAAACCGCTCGGCCTTCCACACGCGGCGCAGGCAGATGGCGGAATACCTTTCCAGCAAGTCCACGCGGCCGTCGCGATACACCTTGAGCAGGATGCGATACAGCGTACTCACATCACTGGCCGCCAAATTCAAGCCCTTGGCGCCGGTGGGCGGCACAATGTGCGCCGCGTCGCCGAGCAGGAACAGGCGCCCGTATTGCATCGGTTCCACCACGAAACTGCGCAGCGGCGCGATGCTTTTCTCGATCGACGGGCCGGTGACCAGTTGCTCTGCCAGCGCACCGGGCAGGCGAGCTTTCAGTTCATTCCAGAAGCGTTCATCCGACCACTCCTCCAACGGTTCTTCCACCGGCACCTGCAGGTAATAGCGGCTGCGGGTTGGCGAACGCATGCTGCACAGGGCAAAGCCGCGCGGGTGCTTGGCGTACACCAGTTCGGGGTGAACTGGCGGCGTGTCGGCGAGAAGCCCCAGCCAGCCAAAGGGATAGACCCGCTCGAAGACCGTCAATGACGGCGCCGGGATCGACTGGCGTGCCACGCCGTGAAAGCCGTCGCAACCGGCGATGTAGTCGCAGTCCAGGCGAACGCTTTCGCCCTGATGCTCGAAGGTGAGCCACGGCCGATCAGTTTTCATGCCGTGGGGCTGCACATTGTGCGTTTCGTAGAGGGTGACGGCGCCCGCGGCGGCACGCGCAGCCATCAGGTCGCGGGTGACTTCGGTCTGGCCGTAGACCATGACCGACTGGCCGTCGGTCAACGCTTTGAGGTCGATATGGGTGAGCTGGCCATTCAGCACCAGTTCAAAACCGTCATGCACCAGCCCTTCGGCGTCCATGCGTCGGCTGACGCCCGCCTCGCGCAGCAGGTCGACCATGCCTTGCTCCAACACCCCGGCCCGGATGCGGCCTTGCACGTAATCGGCGCGCTGGCGTTCCAGGATGAGGGTTTGGATACCCGCGTTGTGCAACAGTTGACCGAGCAACAGCCCCGCAGGACCGGCGCCAATGATGGCGACTTGGGTTTTCAGCGTTTTCATTATTTTTATCGCCCGCAAGCTTCACCGAACGGAGTTGGTGAAAGAGTTGTCATTGATCTTGTTGCTGGCATTTTTCACTTGAGTGGCCGGCATAAGAAGGTGAAAACTAAGACAAAGCCTGCGCTTTTTGCCAATCGGGGCGATTACCGCACCACTATCCTGAGTATCGGATTGAAACCATGACCAAAACTGCCAGTTCCGCAATTCCGGTCTTCAAGCTGTACGGGGAAAGCCAGCAATGGCCGACACCGGATTTGCTGCACTGCGAGACCATTTCCCGGCGCAGTCGGGAATACCAGTGGGAAATCCAGCCCCACCGGCACGCGGATCTGTGCCAATTGTTGTACGTGCACAAAGGCCAGGCACAACTGGAAATCGAAGGCCAGCGCACCACCCTGAGCGAGGCGACCCTGCAAGTGCTGCCGCCTTTATGTGTGCACGGGTTTCGCTTTTCCGAGGATGTGGAAGGTTACGTCGTGACGCTTGCCGCGCCGCTGGTCAGCCATTTGCAGGCGCAGCTGGGCACGACGCTGGATGGTTTGCAGGCCTTGGGGAATTACCCGGCCGGCAAGGACAGTGACTACCTCAACAGCCTATTCGCCCGTCTGCAGGACGAATACGCCAGTGAGCAACCGGCGCGGGACATGATGATGCACGCGCTGGTCAGTGTGCTGCTGGTGTGGATCAGCCGCCAAGCCATCCAGCGCCGCCACCCGCGCGCGCCGCGTGGCCGTGAGTATTTCCGGCGTTTCACCCAGTTGGTCGAGCAGCATTACCGCGAACACCCGAAAATTGAAGATTTGGCCCACAAGCTGGGCATCTCGGTCTCACACCTGAACGGGACGTGTCGGGAGTTGGGTGGCCAGCCTGCGCTACAGATCATGCATGACCGCCAGTTGCTGGAAGCCAAGCGCCTGCTGACCTACACCAGCATGACCATCAATGAGATGTCTGAGGTGTTGGGGTTTTCCGACCCAACCAACTTCTCACGGCTGTTCCGCCGACGGGTCGGGTTCTCACCCAAGGCCTTTCGCGAGCAGTTGAAGGCCGAACAGTCGGTTACCTGAGTGCGCTGAAACTGCCGGTGCGCGGCACACACAAACCCTGATGACAGCCGATTGCGAAGGCCGCCGGCTGCAGGCGGGTCTGCTCGACACGGTAGGCGGCAGTCCCATACAGCGCAGTCGCCAACGCGCACAGGGTGAAAATCATCAGGTACTTTCTGATTTTTAGAGTCATGGCAAAGACCTCTTAACGGATCTACACGGTCCTGTTTAAAGCATAGGTCAGTCAGGCCGAGTTGCCATTATTGGGCGCCATTCAACCCGTTTATGCCGCCTTGGCCTTTTCAGCTCAAAGGCCGATGTCCCACGCCGGTTCTTCCGGAAACCTGAGCACCAGAAAATCCAGCAAACTGCGCAACGCCAGCGGCATGTGTTTGCGCGAGGCGTACACCGCGTAAATGCTCATTTGCTGCGGCTCGGCCTCCGGCAGCAAACGGATCAGCTTGCCGCTGCGGATGTAGTCGCCCGCCTGATAACTGGGCAGCCGCGACACACCCGCCCCCGCCAACGTCACCCGCAGCAGCGTCGTGGCTTCGTTGGCGCTGATATTGCCCTGCACCGCCACCGACACTGGCTGGCCCTCTTCGACGAAATGCCACAGGCTTTTGCCGAAATAAGAGTGGGTGAGGCAATTGTGCGCGGCCAGGTCACGCACGTGCAGAGGGTGCGGATGCTCGCGCAAATACCCTGGCGATGCGCAGATCACCGAGCGGCACAGCGTTAGTTTGCGCGCGATCAGGTTGGGGTCCAGCTCGAAACTGGTGCGGATGGCCAAGTCGATGCGCTCATCCACCAGGTTCACGGTGCGGTCGAGCATCTGCATATCAATGCTGACCAACGGGTTGAGCTTTACATACTCGACAACGGCATCGGCCAACTGCGCCTGGCCGAACGAGCTGCTGACACTCAAGCGCAATTGGCCACGCGGCGCCTCATCCGGCTCGGTGACGGCGGCCTGCATGTCATTGCACAACTCCAGCATCTGTCGGCAACGCGGCAGCATTTCGCTGCCGGCGGTGGTGAGGCTGAGTTTGCGCGTGGTGCGGTGCATCAAGCGCGCGCCGACCCAATCCTCAAGTTCAGCCAGATAACGCGAGACCACCGGCCGCGACAGGTCGAGGTGGTCCGCCGCCGCCGACTGGCTGCCCAGGTCCACTACGCTGACAAATACGCGCATTGCTTGAAGACGGTCCATGATTTGCCCGGTTTTAGAAACAAACTATGTTCAAGCATGGCATTTTTTGTGACGTTTAGTGCAACTAAGCTCTGTGCACTACTCACCCCTGCTGGAGCTGCACATGATCTCGACGCTCAAACGATTGGCCACCGCAATGGCGGCCCTGGCTTTCGCGGCCCATGCCGCAGCTGCCGACCTGACGCTCGATGCGTACAACCCGGGCGAAGCCGCCATGTTTCCCGTCAGCTCGGTACTGGTCAGCGGTAAGAAAGACGCGATTCTGGTGGATGCGCAATTTGGCAAAGGGCAGGCCGAACAGCTTGTGCAAAAAATTCGCGCCAGCGGCAAACACCTCACTACCATCTACATCAGCCATGGCGACCCGGATTACTACTTCGGCCTCGACACCCTGGCCACCGCATTTCCCGACGCCAAAGTGGTCGCTCCACAGCCGGTGGTAGACCACATCAAGGCCACCGTTGAACACAAACTCGCGTTTTGGGGCCCAAAGATGGGCGCCGACAAACCGGCCAAAATGGTGATCCCGCAGGTACTTGAAGGCCACAGCCTGACCCTGGAAGGGCAACAACTGGAAGTGATCGGCCTCGACGGCGCACAACCCGACCGTACCTTCGTCTGGATTCCTTCGATCAAGGCAGTGGTTGGCGGTGTCGTTGTCGCAGAAAACATCCATGTGTGGATGGCCGACACCCAAACCGCGAAATCCCATGCCGACTGGTTGGCGACCCTCAAGCGTATTGAAGACCTGAAACCCCGCACCGTGATTCCGGGTCACTACCTGGGTACGCCGTCGGTGAAATCCGTAGCGTTTACCGCCGCCTACATCAAAGCCTTCGATGAAGAGACCGCCAAGGCCCAAGACTCCACCGCTTTGATTGCGGCCATGAAAAAGCGTTACCCGAACCTCGCTGATGAAAGCACCCTCGAACTGGGCGCCAAAGTCGCCAAGGGCGAAATGAAGTGGTGACCTGTTTTAAACCCTAACCGTACTGGAGAACGTCATGAGCAAGATCGCAATCATTGGTGCCACCGGCCGGGCCGGTAGCCAACTGTTGGAAGAAGCACTGCGTCGCGGGCACAGCGTTGTGGCTATCGCGCGTAATACCGAGAACCTGGCCGTACGCCCTGGCGTCACGGTCAAGCAGGCCGATGCGCTCGACGCAGACGCCCTGCAACAGGCCGTCAGTGGCAGCGATGTGGTGATCAGTGCGGCGCACTTTGCCACCCTGCCGGCCAGCGCGGTCATTGGCCCGGTGACAAAAGCCGGGGTGAAACGCTTGCTGGTGGTGGGCGGTGCCGGTTCGTTGTTGCTGCCAGGCGGTAGCCGGGTGATCGACAGCCCGGGTTTCCCGGCCGAATACAAGGCTGAAGCCAGCGCGGGCGCGGCGTTTTTGGCCACGCTGGGCCATGAGCAGACGCTGGATTGGACTTTCCTGTCGCCGTCGGCGGAGTTCGTTGAGGCCGAGCGCACGGGTACATTCCGTTTGGGTCAGGATGATTTGCTGGTGAGCGCTGAAGGCCGCAGTTGGATCAGCTTTGCTGACTATGCGATTGCCCTGATTGATGAAGTGGAAACGCCGAAGCATTCGCGCCAGCGTTTCACCGTCGGCTACTGACTTAACGCGGCCAGATCTGTGAGTGGATTGTGTGGGGGCCGGCCTTTGTGGGAGCTGGCTTGTGTGAGGGCTGGCTTTTGTGGGAGCTGGCTTGCCTGGGAGCTGGCTTGTGTGGGAGCTGG
>NZ_JBARTQ010000094.1:0-4498 GCF_049645325.1 Pseudomonas sp.
CAGGCGCCTCGGTCTACCGGCCGAACTGCCCCGGCCAGCCGATCACTTTCTTCGGCCGTGGCGTCGCATAAGTCCTGATCTTCGACGTCGACAACCCCAACCGTACCAACGACTCAGCAATGGTCACCGCCGCCGTCACACCGTCCACCACCGGCACGCCGGTGCGGTAACGAATTTGCTCATCCAGCCCGGCCATCCCGCCGCAGCCCAGGCAGATCACTTCGGCTTTGTCCTCACTGATCGCCAATTCGGCCTGGCGCACGATGGCTTCCATCGCCGCCAGCGGGTCTGCTTCCAGTTCCAGTACCGCCATGCCGCTGGCGCGTACCGAGGCGCAGCGTTGATAGAGGCCGGCGAGTTTCAGGCGGTCCTCAATCAGCGGCACCGTGCGGTCGAGGGTGGTGACCACCGAATACGCGTGGCCCAGGAACATCGCCGTACTGGCCGCCGCTTCGGTGATGTCCACCACCGGAACATTCAACAATTCCTGTAAGCCTTCGCGGCCATGTTCGCCGTAGCCGGCCTGGATCACCGCATCAAACGGCTGATCGTAAGCCATGACCCGGTCCATCACGGCGATGGCGGCCAGGTAGCTTTCAAAGTTGCCTTCCACCGATTCGGCGCCGAAGTACGGGGTAAGCCCGACGATCTCGGTGCCCGGCGAGGCCACGGCCCGCGCCTGCTGGGCGATGGTTTCAGTGATGGATTCGGTGGTGTTGACGTTGACCACGAGGATGCGCATGGAATGTCCTTGGTTAATGACTGACGTTATCGACTGCAATGCTTTCGCCGCTGACATCGGCGTAGAACGGCTGGCGCTTGGCGATCAGCAGGTACAACAACCCTGCAATACTGGCGCCAAACATCCAGGAAAACGGTGCGACGCTGGCAAACCCGGGCAGCAGCGCCAGCAGGATCGCGATGACTGCCGCAGGAATAAACGCCGCCACCGCGCGTAAATTGACCCCGTGGCTGTAGTAATAAGCGCCGTTCGGGTCTTCGCTGTACAGCTGCAATACGTCCACCCGGCCTTTACGGATCAGCCAGTAATCAACCATGATCACCCCGTACAACGGCCCCAGCAGTGCGCCCAGGCCGGAGAGGAAATACACGATCACCAGCGGGCTGTTGTAGAGGTTCCACGGCAGAATCAGCACCGCAACGGTGGCGCTGATTAGCCCGGCCCGACGGAAGTTCAGGTACTTGGGCGCCAGGTTGCTGAGCACGAAGGCCGGCGCGACAAAGTTGGCCATGATGTTCACCGCCACGGTGACGATCAGGAACGCCAGGCAGCCCAGCACCAGGAAGAAGGTGTTGGGGATGGCTGCGATGATTTCGGTCGGGCTTTCGATCACCCGGCCATTGAGCTGGAACTGCCCGCCGCACAACAGCACAGTGATCGAGGCAAACACCAGGATGTTGACCGGCAGGCCCCAGAAGTTGCCGACCTGGATGGTCTTGCGGCACGGCGAAGAGCGCGCGAAGTCACAGAAATTGAGGATCAGCGTGCCGTAGATGGTCAACCACAGCGCGCCACCGGCAAAGATGTTGCGCCACATCTCGCCGCCGCTCAGAGGCTCGCGGATCGACCAGGCAATGTTGCCGCCGACCTGGAAGTACATCCAGCCGGCCAGCGAGGCCACGGTCACCAGGATCACCGGCCCGGCGAACGCTTCATAGCGGCGCACCATTTCCATGCCGTACGCCAGGATCGCCAACTGCACCAACCAGATCGCCACAAAACAGGCCCAGCCCAGGGTCGACAGGCCAAGGATCGAGTTGTGGTCATAGTCGGCAAACCCTGGGTGAATCGCCGACAGCAGCACGCGGAAAACCACCGAGGCCAGGTAGGTCTGGATACCAAACCAGGCAATCGCAATCACCGCGCGAATCAGCGCCGGAATCTGCGCGCCATGAATACCAAAGCTGATGCGACTGATCACCGGGAAGGGCACGCCGGTCTTCTGGCCCATGTACCCGGACAAGTTCATGAAGAAGTACACCAGCGCCGCGCCGATCCCCAGCGACAACAGAATCTGCCAGCCGCCCAGGCCCAGTGCATACAAGCCAATGGCAAACGAGTAGTTGGCAATGTTGTGCACATCGTTGGTCCACAGCGCAAAGATGCTGTAGCGCCCCCAGCGCCGACCTTCGGCTTTGGTGGGTGCCAGGTCCTTGTTGTGCAGGCGAGGGCTGAGTACCAACGGGCCGGGGCTTGCGGCCTCAGGAGTCAGGGGGGAGGGCAGATCCAGTGCGATGTTATTCGAGAGGCTTGTACGCATTCCGGCAGGCTCCAGCGCATCTGCAGCAAAGCGGCGGATGGCAAAGTGTATGTAGGTTTTGTATTTATTGTATACAAAGCGTATTTCACCTTAAGCCACATGCGTGCCAGTTTTCGATCTATGAAAAGCGGAATTAATTTCGTTTTTGTTTGATGTTTAAATAACTGGCTGAATTTAAAGGACTATAAATTGACCGCTTGAACAGCTATTTATTTTTCTGAAAGAGAAGGGGTGTTGACGGGCGAGGAGGTCGGGCGGGGAGGGGTGTTACGTTTTGGTGCGGGTTGAACTGGATTGCACACATAAATGGCACCGATGGTTACATTAGTGTGTACATGTTTTCATTGGGTACAGGGACATGTGGGAGCAGGTTTTTTGTGGGAGCCGGGCTTGCCCGCGATGCAGGCACTTTGGTGTTTCAGGCACACCGCGGTGATGCCATCGCAGGCAAGCCAGCTCCCACACGAGCCAGCTCCCAGGCAAGCCAGCCCCCACGCAAAGCCGGTCCCATACTTTTTGGTCGCGTCAGGGCTTACGCCTTGCTGATGATATTCCCGGCGTGCAGGCCACACTCCTTCTGCGTGGCTTCTTCCCACCACCAGCGGCCTTCGCGCTCGTGCTGGTTAGGCAGCACCGGGCGGGTGCAGGGCTCGCAGCCGATGCTGATAAAGCCGCGCTCATGCAGGCTGTTGTACGGCAGCTCCAGCATGCGGATGTAACCCCAGACTTCCTCGCTGGTCATCTGCGCCAGCGGGTTGAACTTGTACAGGGTGCGTTCGGGGGTGGAGAACGCGGTGTCGATTTCCAGTGCTGCCACGTGGCTGCGGGTGCCGGGGCTCTGGTCACGGCGTTGGCCGGTGGCCCAGGCGCTGACGCCCGAGAGCTTGCGGCGCAGCGGCTCGATCTTGCGTACGCCGCAGCATTCGCCGTGGCCGTCCTTATAGAAGCTGAACAGGCCCTTTTCCTTGACGAAGGGTTCCAGCTTGGTCTGGTCCGGCGAGATCAGTTCGATGTCGATCTTGTAGAAGTCGCGCACCTGCTCGATAAACCGGTAGGTCTCCGGGTGCAGGCGGCCGGTGTCGAGGCTGAACACCTTGACGTTCTTGTTCAGCTTCCAGGCCATGTCTACCAGCACCACGTCCTCGGCACCGCTGAAGGAAATCCACAGGTCATCACCGAACTGGCTGAACGCCAGCTTGAGAATGTCCTGGGCGGATTTGTTGGCGTAAGTCGCGGCGAGTTCAGCGACGTCGAAGGCTTGGTTCATCAGGACGGTTCCTACAGGTCAGTGGCGCTGAGCGCTCTCTAGGGGAGCGATGGTATCAAAATCCGCTCTGCGTTGCGGCGCCAAGCTGGAGTCGCTAGAGTTCGGCAGTCCTTTTGCCCGCTCAACCAACAACATCAATGGGAGTGTCTTGTGGAAATTGCCTGTCTCGACCTGGAAGGGGTGCTGGTTCCGGAAATCTGGATCGCCTTCGCCGAAAAAACCGGTATTGAATCCCTGCGGGCCACCACCCGGGACATTCCCGACTACGACGTGCTGATGAAACAGCGCCTGCGCATCCTCGACGAACACGGGCTCAAGCTCGCCGACATCCAGGAAGTGATCGCTACCCTCAAGCCGTTGGACGGCGCCATCGAGTTCGTCAACTGGCTGCGCGAGCGTTTCCAGGTGGTAATTCTGTCGGACACCTTCTACGAATTCTCCCAGCCGCTGATGCGCCAGCTGGGTTTCCCGACCCTGCTATGCCACCGCTTGATCACCGATGAAAGTGACCGGGTGGTGAGTTACCAGCTGCGCCAGAAAGACCCGAAGCGTCAGTCGGTGCTGGCCTTCAAGACCCTTTATTACCGTGTGATTGCTGCTGGCGATTCCTATAACGACACCACCATGCTGGGCGAGGCCGACCGTGGGATTCTGTTCCATGCGCCGGAGAATGTGATTCGCGAATTCCCGCAGTTCCCGGCGGTGCATACCTTTGAGGACTTGAAGAAAGAGTTCATCAAGGCGTCGAATCGGTCGTTGAGCCTGTAGAGCTTCAGTGCAGCTGATTGCCTCTTCGCGAGCAGGCCCGCTCCCACATTTGACCGCATTCCCACAGGATAAACGCAGTCAAACATGTGGGAGCGGGCTTGCCCGCGAAGGGCATAAGTATCTACACATCGTTGTAGTGAGCGGGCTTGCCCCGCGCTGGGCTGCGAAGCGGCCCCAAACC
>NZ_JBARTQ010000095.1:0-19269 GCF_049645325.1 Pseudomonas sp.
GCCTTCGCCTTGAACACCGGGCTCGCAGCCTTCGGCTTCCGAAACACCAGCACATTCCCCAACATCACCAGCACCAACCCCGCCAACGCCGGCGCTGTCCACTGGTAGCCCTCGGCAAACGCCGACACATTCAGCGCCACCACCGGGAACAACACCGTGCAATACGCCGCCCGCTCCGGCCCCATACGCCCGACCAGCGTGAGGTAGGCCGTAAAGCCGATCACCGAACCCGGGATCACCAGGTACCACAACGCGCCGATGTAACGCGCACTCCAGTCCATCTCAAACGGAATGCCGCGCACCGCGCAGTACGTCGCCAGCATCGCCGAACCATAGGCCATGCCCCAAGCATTGGTGGTCAGCGGCCGCAGCCCAGCCTTCTGTTGCAAGCTCGACAGCATATTGCCGGCCGAGAAACACATCGTGCCGAGCAACGCCAAGCCCAAGCCCATCAAGGTTTGCGGGCTGGCGGTATGCCCCACCAACTCCGGCCAGAACAAGAAGCCCAGCCCCAACAGGCCAAGTGCGCCGCCCATCAACACGTTACGCGCCACCCGTTGGCCGAAAAACACCCGCGCGTTCAACGCGTTCCACAATGTGGCCGTGGAAAACACCACGGCGACCAAACCGCTGGGAATCCACTGGCTGGCCGTCAGAAAACACATGAAGTTGACGCAAAACAGGCACAGTCCCTGGGCCAGGCAGATCAAATGCCCGCGCCGGTTCATCACCTGCAACTTGCGGCTGAGCAACAGCAACGCAAACAGCACCAACGCCGCCAAGCCAAAGCGATAGACGATGGACACGGGAATCGCCACCACGCCCAATTGCCATTTCAGCGCGATCCAGGTGGTACCCCAGATCAGCACGGTGAGTAAATACAGGGAAAGGTTCATAGCGGGCTCCGGTGATTGAGCCACAGTCTCACCCGCCAAGCGCTCATCGCTCTTGCACATTCTTGCGCTTTTGTCGGGCGGCGGGATCACAGCGCACGCCACGCGGAGTAGGATGCAAGGCGTCAGAGAGTACACGCCATGCCAGATCTGGAATCCCTGCAAGTCTTTCAAGCCCTTAACCGCTCACCCAATGCACGCCTTGAAGCCTGCGCCGAGCTCGGTGACGGCTTGTCGGCGGCCTTGTGGAGCAACCACCACGATTCCCAGGATTATCAGGCGCCGACCCATCACACGCTGTCGTGCTACGTCGGCGGCGGCACCGGCACCTTTCGTCGCGACCAGCCGGGCACCAAGGGCGGCCCCGACAAGCTGTGCATCCTGCCCGCCGAGCATCAGTCGGCCTGGGTGATCAACGGCGAAATCCGCCTGGCCCACGTGTATTTCAGCCCGGAGCAATTTGCCCTGGGCTGCGTCACCCTGCTCGACCGCGAGCCGCGCGAACTGCAATTGCGCGAAAGCACCTTCCTCGAAGACGCCAGCCAGGCCCGGCGCTTTCACCAGTTGATCGCGCTCAACTGGCATGAGCCCGCCGAGCGCTTGCTGACCAGCAGCCTGGCGCATGAAATGCTCAGCCACACCTTGCTCAGCCAGGTCGGCGCGCGCGACGGGCTGCGGCTCAAAGGCGGGCTGGCGGCGCACCAGCGGCGGCTGTTGGTGGACTACATCGACCACCACCTGCAAGACCCGATCAGCCTCGGCCAATTGGCGGGGCTGTGCGCGCTGTCGGAATACCATTTCGCGCGGATGTTCCGCCAGAGCTTCGGCCTGCCGCCGCACCAGTATGTGTCGGCACGGCGCCTGGCCCGCGCGCAGGCCCTGCTGCGCAGCGGCGCGCTGCCCTTGGGCGAGATTGCCTGGGCGTGCGGGTTTTCCAGCGCCAGCCACTTCACCCATCGCTTTCGTCAAGCCATGGGCGCCACGCCGGGGGAATACCGCCAGGCGTTCTGCGGCTAAACCATCAACCCCAACGTCTTGGCCTTGGCCACCGCCTGGGTGCGCCGTTCCACCCCGAGTTTGCTGTGAATGCGCCGCGCGTGGGTCTTCACGGTGTGCAGGGAAATGAACAGCCGGTCAGCGATTTCCAGGTTGGAGTTGCCCAAGGCGATCAGCTGCAGCACCTCAAGTTCACGCTGGCTCAAGGGGTTTTCCGCCGCGCCAGTGGGCGACGCCTGGGTTTCCAGGCCCAGCTCGCTCAACAGCCCGGGCGAGCGCAAACGCAGCTCGCGAACGGCCTGCTGCACCTGGCAACGCGCCGCCAGCTCCAGGCCTGTTTGCAGAGAGCGGCGCGCCGTACCCAGGTCGCCCAGTTGCCAGGCGACCTCGCCGAGCACCAGTTGCAATTCGGTTTCCAGGCAGAGCATGCCGCGTGCCTGTGTCGCCTCCAGCAAGGCATTCAGCCGCGCGATCGGCTGATCGGCGCAGCCCAGCTTCACTTCGGCCAGCACCAGCAAATACTCCAGGCGCGGGATCAATTCCAGCGTGGCCGGCGGCGCCTGCCGGGCCTGTGGCCCGCGAAAGTGACGCAACACCCGGCGCACCGCCTCCACCGTCAGCTCGGCGCGCCCCTGTTGCAGCCAGAAGTGCCCGCTGACCAGCAACAACACCGCGCGGTAGACCGTGTCCGGCACCTGACGCTGCTGCATCAGCCGCTCGGCCTCGCGCAGTTGAATAAACGCCTGGGCATAATCGCCGTGGTTGGCCGCCAGCAACGCCAGGCCGAGAAAGCCATACAGTACGCGCTTGTCCTGGCTGTGCAGGCACATCTGCAAGCCGGCCTGGAAACACTCGGCCGCCAGGCTGTCGTGCCCCTGGCGCAAGGCCAGATGCCCGCGGCGCAAGGCGATACGCCCCACCAAGGGCCCGGCCTTGAGGCGCTGCTGCACCAGCATGGCCTGCACATGTTCGAGCAGGCTTTGCGCACGATACGGCGCGCCGCGCTGCTCCAGTAATTGCGCGTGATCCAGCTCAAGCAACGCTTCGAGCACCAGCGAGCCATGGGCGCGCGCCAGGCACAGCGCTTCGCGGTTCAAGGCTTGGCCCACGTCCAGCTCGCCGCGCAGCAAGGCTTGCTGGGTCAGGCCCGACAAACACATCAGGCGTGAGGTCCAGGCGCTGTCGGGCAAGGCTTGCAAGGCTTCGAGGAAATGCGCGCGGGAGCGCTCGGCGTCGCCACCCAGGTGCAGCAGCCAGCCCCATTGCGCCTGCCAGCGCGCGAGCAGATGGCGTTGTTGCGCCGCCGTCGGTTGCGGGGCGAAGCGGGCCAACTGGTCGATGCACACGCCCGCCTGGTCAAAGCGCCCGGCAAACAACAGGGCCGCCGTGACCAGCCCGACCAGTTGCGCCGAACCGAGCATCAACTCATCGCCGTGCTGCTCGTGCAGGCGCAGCAATAGCTCGGCGTTGTGCTGGCGAAACAGGTCTTCGAAACTGAAGTGCTGCAACAAACTCACCGCCACTTCGTACTCTTGCGCCAGCAACGCCTGTTCGAACGCCGCTTGCCAGTCACGCTCGGCGGTAAACCACTGGCACGCGCGCCGGTGCCAGGAACGCTTGGCCGGCCAAGGCGCGTCGCGCAGCAATCGGGCCAGCGGCGGGAAGACCTGCAACCAATCGGCAGTGTCTTCCCACGGCTGGATAAACGCGCCGAGGGCCTGCAAATCCCGCAGGTACTGATCACCGTCGCCCGCGCCGAACAGGTGTTCACACAGGCTCGGGTTGAAACGCGGCAGATGCGCCAGCACACGCCAGGCCTCGGCCAACTCAGGCGGCAAGGTACTAAACAGTTCGTGTTGCAGGTAATCGAGCAAGGTCTTGTCAGGATGACCATCGCCGAGCAAGGCAATACGCACGCCGGCGCACCAGCCGCCGCTGAACTGCATGACGCCGTCGACGCTGTGCGCGGGGTTCGCCAGCTGCTGGATTTGCGCAGGGCTGAACAGCAATTCACTGCACACCAACAGCTCATCGTCGAGCAACAGGCGCGGCCAATTGCACAGCGGCCGCCGCCGCGCGCCCAGCCACCAGGTCAGCGCCGGGCTGCTGGTGGTGAGCAACCGGTCGAGCAAGGCATCCAGCGCCGGGGCGGGCTGGCGGCAAAAATCATCGAGAAAGATCCAGGCCGTGTGCGGCCAACGGCTGAGGTCCAGCAGCAAGGCGGCCTCATCCACAAACGGCAAGCCGAGGTGGTGCGCCAACCGCCGGCAGAAATCCTCAGGGCTGAGCACACCGCCATTGAGTGGCAACCAATAGACCTGGCACCCGCTCGGCGCCTGCAAGGCGCATTCTGCGAGCAACGCGCTCTTGCCACTGCCGCCCGGCGCGCAGAGCAACTTCACCCGGGCGGGCGCCGCGAGCAAAGGTTCGGTCAAGTGCGGGCGAAACAGATGGTGGGCGGACAGCCGTGGCATGAATCCAGCACGGTCCAGGAGGCGTGTCATGGCGGTCATTGCTGCATCCTGCTTTTTATTGTTATGCAACCTGGCGCCTACCCAAGTCCTGTGGTCGGCGGTTGTTGAAGAAGTATTCAGCAGGGTGATTGGCGGGCATAAAAAAGCCGCGACTCAATTAGGCCACGGCATCAATTCAAAACATTGAAAACGGTCAAGGTGGGAGCTGGCTTGCCTGCGATGGCCATAAGTATCTACACATCGTTGTAGGGAGATTTTTCAGCCTTGAAAGTTGTGTAGATACTTATGCTGCGATGGCGGTGCAGCCGCGACAGATGAGCAAGCTGACCCACCGCTATCGCAGGCAAGCCAGCTCCCACCTTGACCGCGCTTCGATCCGGGATCAGCGGACGCCTTCAGACCTCAACGCCGCCGGGGTGTAGTCGGCCGCCTTGGCCGCAAAGCCGAAGACGAAACTGTGCTTCTCCTCGTTCTTCATCCCCAGCGCGATGTAGCGCCCGGCGATGATGTCGTAGAGGGTTTCCACGGTGTAGGCCGGCACCTGGTGGTCGTAGTAGAACTGCGCATGGCCTTCGGCAACGCGCCACAGTTGGCCACGGCCGTCGTAGTGGTCCACCAGCGCGACTTGCCAGCTGTCTTCGTCGATGTACATGTGGCGCTTGGCGTAGATGTGCCGCTCGCTCGGCTTGACGGTACCGACCACTTCCCACACCCGGTGCAGTTCGTAGCGGGTGAGGTCCTGGTTGATATGCCCGGCCTTGATGATGTCGTCGTACTTGAGGGTCGGCGAATCGAGCTTGTAGCTGTTGTAGGGGATGTACATCTCTTTTTTGCCGATCAGTTTCCAGTCGTAGCGATCAGGTGCGCCGGAGAACATGTCGAAGTTGTCGGTGGTGCGCAGGCCGTCAGAGGCTGTGCCCGGGCCGTCATACGACACTTGCGGCGCGCGACGTACGCGGCGCTGGCCGGCGTTGTAGATCCACGCCAGGCGCGGCTCCTTCACTTGGTCGAGGGTTTCATGCACCAGCAGCACGTTGCCCGCCAGGCGCGCCGGGGCCGTGACCGATTGCTTGAAGAAGCTCAGCACGTTGGCTGCCTTGGCCGCGTCGATATCCGGGATGGCCTGGGGCACCGCCACTTCTTCCTCAAAGCGGATCGGCGTGTAGCTGCCGTTAGTCTGCGGGGTGGCCTGGGTAATGATGCGTTTGAGGTTGCCGCCGTGGTAACGGGTGATGTGGTTCCACAGCACCTCCACGCCATTTTTCGGAATCGGGAACGCGTAGTAGCGGTTGCCGGTGAAATTCTCCAGGCCGTTGCCGTCGTTGATGGTGTGCACGTTCAGCGCGCTGCGCTTGATCGACTCGTAGATGTCCGGCGGCAGGTTGACCGTGCGGTGGGTGGTGTACACCGGGATTTTGTAGGTTTCAGGGTAGCGCTTGAACATCGCCACCTGGCCGTCGGAGAGTTTGTCTTTGTATTTGTCGACCGTGGCGGCGGTGATCACGAACAGCGGTTTTTCATTCGCAAACGGGTCGGCCAGGAAGCCTTTGCTGTCCACCGCACCGGCGTTTTTCGGGATACCGCCGGTCCAGGCCGGGATTGAGCCGTCGGCGTTGCCGGCTTTTTCGGCGCCGACCGGGGTCAATGTGGTGCCAAGCTTGGCAGCCTCTTCGGGCGAGACCGCCGCCATGACATGGGCGGCGAGCAAACTCAGGGCCATTACTGCAAATAGCTTACGCATAGGTTCTTGTCCTTCTTTAAACCAGATCAGAAGTTCACGCCGAAGCTGAGGGCGATAAAGTCGCGGTCGGTCAGGGTGTTGTAGTCGCCGCCAAAAAAGTCGGTGTAGCTCAGGCTCGCGGTGTAGGTGTTGCGGTAGTCCGCGTCCACGCCGACGCTGATGGCCTTGGCGCCTTCGTTGAAGATGCCGTTGGGGCCATAGCCGCTGACGTCATGAGACCAGGACAGGTTGGGCTTGAGGTTTACCCCGGCAAACACGTTGTTGTAGTCGAGGATCGCCCGGGCGCGATAACCCCAGGAGTTGGCGGTGACAAAACCGTCGGTATCGCCCTGGAAGCCGTAGGCGCCGTACACCGAGTCGCGGCCGTAACGCAGCTTGGTCTTGGCCTCCAGCCCGCCGACGTGCACGAACGCCGCTTCGCCCACCAGCGTCAGGCGCTCGGCGCCCAGTACCTGGTCGAAGAACTGGGTCATGGTGCTCTGGATCTGGGTGATTTCCTTGCGCCGATAGCCGGCGTTATCGGAGCCGAATGAGCTGGCGATCGGCGAGGCGGTGTTGCCGGCAATCGGGTTGACCAGTGCCAGCGTCAGGTCAGTGGTGTTGAGTTGCACCGGCGCATTCGGCCGGTAGCTGATTTCCCCGGTCCACGCCGTGCCGGTGGGCAAGGTGGTGGAGAAACTGGCGCCGTACAGGCGAATGTCTTCCGGGTAATCAAGGTAGTACTGGCCACGCCCGAGCATGGTGCTCTGGGCCAGACCGGAACCGGAACCGGGGGCAATGGCATTGGCCGTGGCCGCGATGCGCCCGATGGTCGCCAGGTTGGTGTTGGCGGTAATCGTGCCCACGGTGGGCGTACGGCTGTGGTAGTTCATGAAGTACAGGCCGTACTCGGTGTCATCGCCGAGCCAGCGCAAGGCCGCGCCGAACTGGCCGCCGTCGCGGGCCTCGCGGTCCTTGGCGCGTTGCACCACCACGCCTTCGTTCGTCACCTGGAAACCCTGGCCGAATGCGGCGGCGACCGGCTGCAACGGCGCGATCGCCGGGCTGCCGACGGTGTAGTTGCCGTTGCAGCCGTGGGCCACCACGTCGTTACCGAAAAATGTGCCGCAGTTATCCACCACGGTGTTTTCCCAGTTCAACTGGTAGAACCCTTCGACCGACAGCTGATTGGTCAGGCTCTGCGAGGCAAACAGCATGTTGACCGGAATCAGGCCTTCCTTGATTTCGGCACCCGGGCGGCGAAACGCCGAAACGTCGATGGGGTTGATGCTGTTGATCGAGTTACCGATAAACGTACTTTCGCCCCAGCTCACCACTTGCTTGCCGACGCGCACGTTGCCCGGCAGGTCGCCGATGGAATAGTTGTGATAGACGAAGGCATCGAGCAGCTCATAGCCGGAGGAACGCGCGCCCTCGTCACGGTGGTGGTTGCTGATCTGTTTGAATTCGCGGTCTTCGTCCTGCAGTTCGAAGTCATACCAATACTTGCCGCGCACGAACACACCGCTGTCGCCGTACTTGAGCTCCAGGTCGTGAATGCCCTTGAAGATCTTGGAGAAGGTCTCGCCCTTCTTGAAGTTCAGCCGCCCGTCATCGCCGGTAGACGCCTGCCCGGTGCCGCCGTTGGGAACGCCTACCAACTTTTTGTCGGCGTCGCGCATGCCCCAGCTGGCGCCGACCGACAGCGAGGAATCGAATTGCCCTTCGATCTCGCCGATGTTGAACGAAACAGCCTGCGCCTGGGCACAGCACCCCAGTGCTACCGCCGCGGCGAGCGCCTGTGGCGTGAAGATGGCGCGCATTGTTGTTTTTGTCATGCGTCTTCCCCGGTGAGTGACAGAAGGCCCCACCCTACTGCCGCCCGTCGGGAGCGATAAGCGCACCAAGGAGGTATTCGTGTTGTCGCTCGAAAGGATTAACAGGCGCTCTGGCCGGGGTTTCGCAACGGCCATGGACGGGATGGATAAAGGGTTATCAAGTGAATGGATCGCGCCACCACGATCGTTCCCACGCGGAGTGTGGGAATGATCACTATTGCAAATTATGTAACAGTCCTTGTCCTGATCCGCTATTACTCATTTTGTTACAACCGACTATTCTTACCGGGCTCTCAGGGCACATGGCCCGCTTGCTCAAAGGCAAGAAAAGTCTGATTCCAATGGATTGATGTGTTGTATCAATCTATTACCGCTGTTCACTGACGTTGATTTGTCGCTCCTTGATCCAACGTCTTACTTCGGCCGCTGCCTATGCAGCGGCCTTTTTTATGCCTGAAATAAAACGGGGCGCTATCAGCGCCCCGTGGGATTCAACGACGTTCAAGCAACGATCAGAGGCTGAACTTCTGCAAATTGGCCATCATCTCCTTCAAAGCCTCGATCGTGTCCTTGGGGTGCGCCGCGCCTTCGAAGTCACAGATCTGCGCCCAATGCGCGGCCACATCGTCCGGCGAGAACCCGGCCTCCGGGTCGAAGCCAACCCCCAGGCTGCGCTCCCAGCGCGTCTTGCCGATCCAGCCGCCGCCCACTTCAAACAGCCCGGAGGTTTCCTGGCAGGCTTCGCTGCCCAGGTACACCACCAGCGGGCTGACCAGCTCGGGTTTGAGCCGCTCGAACACTTGCGGCGGAATCAAGCCTTCAGTCATGCGCGTACCGCCGGTGGGCGCGATGGCGTTGACCAGAATGTTGTTCTTGCGCCCTTCCAGCGCCAGGGTGCGGGTCAAGCCATACAGGCCAAGCTTGGCCATGCCGTAGTTGGACTGGCCGAAGTTACCGTAGATGCCCGAGGTGGACGCGGTGAAGATCACTCTGCCATAACCTTGCTCGCGCATATGCGGCCAGGCGGCGCGGGTGACTTTGTAGGCGCCTTCGACATGCACCCGGTAAACCAGGTCCCAGTCGCCGTCGTCCATTTTGTGGAAGGTCTTGTCCCGCAGGATGCCGGCGTTATTGACCACCACGTCGATGCGACCAAACACGTCGAGAGCGTTCTGAACGATTTTTTCGCCGTCGGTGACGGAGTCGTGGTTGGCCTCGGCAATGCCGCCGGCTTCACGGATTTCAGCCACTACCCGGTCAGCAGCCGAGGCGTTGGCGCCTTCGCCCTGGGTCGAGCCGCCAAGGTCGTTGACCAGCACTTTGGCTCCGTGCCGGGCGAACAGCAGCGCATGGGCCCGGCCCAACCCGCCGCCGGCACCGGTGACGATCACGACCTTATCCTTGAACTGCACTGACTCACTCATACCGAACTCCGCTGGCGACAATGGGAATGGGTTGAGTGTCAGGCACGCAGCCTCGGGTCACAATAAAGTCGGCCGGGGCTGAATGGTGCTCGATAAGGCAGAGGGATGATTGTGTGTGCGCTGGCTTGCCTGCGATACAAGCACTTCGGGCTCTCTGGAAGACTGCGGTGACGCTATCGCAGGCAAGCCAGCTCCCACACAGGGCCGGCGATGCGCTCGCGAAACGCCAGGTAATGCTTGAGCACCAACACCGGCGCCTCGATCTGTGGGTAATGGCCGATATTGGCCAGCGACACGGTATCGGCCTGGGGCACCAACTGGTGATAACGTTCCACCATATGGGCGCCGGAGATCGGGTCGACCTCGCCGTCAATCACCCGCAAAGGCACATCACCCTGCTGCATCGCTGCCACCCAACGCTCACGCAAGCGCCGACGCTGTGGGATGTAGGCGATCAGCTTGTGCAGGATGCGCGTGCCGTCATTGCTATTGATCAGGCTCCAGAAGTCGTCCAGGGCGCTTTCGCTGGGCCGCGTATTCGGGCCGAAAATCTGGCTGAAGCTGTCCGACAAGGCATTGCGCCCAAACGCGCGGCCCACCATCCAGCCCAAGGGGCTGAGCAGGAGTTTCTGCACCAGCGCCGGGCGATGGGTTTCGGGAAACAGCCCACCATTGAGGAACACGCAACTGGCCATCTGGAAACGGCCTTCGTAATGGCGCGCCAATAATTCCTGGGCGACGCTGTCGCCGTAGTCATGGGCCAACACATGCACCGGCTGTTCCACCCGCAGGTGGTCGAGCAACGCCTGTTGCAGGTCGGCCTGTTCCAGCAGGCAATAGTCGTGGTCCACCGGCTTGGCCGATTCGCCGAAACCTAGCATGTCGCAGGCGATCACCAGGTGACGCTGGGCCAACGGCTGCCAGAGGTAATGCCAGTCCCAGCTGGCGGTGGGGAAACCATGGATCAGCAGCAGCGGGTCGCCCTGCCCGGCCACCCAGTAACGAATGGCACGACCACGGAAGAGGAACTCCTGACCGCGCTTGCGCCAGGCTCTGAGCGGGATTTCGGCGAGTGGCATCAGCTTTTATACCCAGGGTCTTGGCTGTCCAATTTACGCAGCAACGCCGGCCAGGCCAGCGCGCCCCCCATACCTTGGGCACTCTTTGTGACCGCCGCCATCATGGCCTTGGCACCGGCCAGAATTGACGGCTCGATGCGGATCAATTCAGCCCCGCCATTCTGCGCCAGCACCTGGATATCGCAGGCGCGCTGGAAGGTGAACATCATCAGAAAGGTGTCGGCGATGGTGCCGCCGCAGGTCAGCAGGCCATGGTTGTGCAGCATCAGGAAATTCCTGTCGCCCAGGTCGGCCTGCAAGCGCGCCTTTTCTTCATGGTTCAGCGCCACGCCCTCGTAGGCGTGATACGCCAGGCTCGACAAGACGAATATCGACTGCTGGCTGATGGGCAGCACGCCCTGCTTTTGCGCCGCCACCGCCACACCGGCTGCCGTGTGGGTGTGCAGCACGCAGGTGACATCGTGGCGCACTTCATGGATGGCACTGTGGATGGTGTAGCCCGCGGGGTTGATCTCGTAGGGGCTGTCCATCAGCTTGTTGCCGGCCTGGTCGACCTTGACCAGGCTCGACGCGGTGATCTCATGGAACATCAGCCCGTAGGGGTTGATGAGGAAATCATCGGTGCCCGGCACCTTGGCTGAGATATGGGTGAAGATCAGGTCATCCCAGCCGTGCAGCGCCACGAGGCGATAGCACGCCGCAAGGTCCACACGCGCTTGCCACTCGGCAGCGCTGACCTGGTCTTTGACACTCTGTGACGATTGAACGGGGGCTAGGCTCACGGCAACGACCTCCTTGGCGCACTTTCTTATTGTTTTTTTGGGTGAACGGCCAGTCTAGTCAGACGCTGCGGCGCAAGTAGTCGCCTTGGCAGCCAGCTTGATGACCGAGCGAGTCAGCCATGAGAATAGTCCAAGTGGCGTCAGAGAAGCGCCGCCAATAAAGGCGCGGCGAACAGGTTGAGCAACCCTGTCAGCACCATGACCAGACCCGCGACCGAGCCCTCTTCGCCGCCCACTTCGCGCGCGCGGCTGACACCCGCGCCATGTGCGCCCACGCCAAACAGCGCGCCACGCGCCAAGGGTGTGCGCAAGGGCAGCCACTTGAGCAGAACGCCGCCGAGCATGGCACCGAACACGCCGGTGAACATCACGAACACCGCCGTGAGCTCGGGCACGCCGCCGAGGTCGGACGACACCGGCATGGCAAACGGCGTGGTGATCGAGCGCGGCACCAAGGACATCGTCACCGAGCTGTCCAGCGCCAGCGCCTTGGCCAGGCCGAACGAGGTGGCGATCGACGCAGCGCTGCCCGCCACCATGCCCAGCAGCAATGCCGACCAGTGGCGCGCCAGCAAGCGCCGTTGCTGCCAGATCGGCACGGCGAACGCCACGGTTACCGGCCCCAGCACCAGCATCAGCCAGTGGGTGTCGGTGGCGTATTCGGCGTAGGCGGTTTTCATCGGCACGGCCACCGCCAGCAGCAGCGCCGGCACCAGAATCAACGGCGACAACAGGTAGCGCCCGGTGCGCCGGTAGATCCAGCGGCTGAAGATGTACGCGCCCAGGGTCAGGGCGAGCCAGAACACCGGCATCGGCTCAAGCTTCACGGCGCAGCCTCCAGCGGCAGACGACTTCCACCGTGAACGCGGTGACCAACATCACCGAGAGCGTGCTGAAACCGATCACCAACAGAATGCGCCAGCCATCGTTGCGCATCAGGCCACCGTAATCGAGCAGGCTCATCAAGGCCGGGATAAAAAACAGCAGCATCTCGGCCATCAACACCCCCGCGCCCAGCTCCAGCGCCGCCGGCTTGACCAGCCCACTGGCAAACGTCGCCAGCAACAAGCCCAGCCCCACCACGCCGCCAGGGATCGGCCAGGCCCACCACACGGCGAGTTGGCAGCCGAGCAGGTAAATCGCCAGCAGCACGATCAGCTCCGTCAGCAGACGGCCGAGCAGTTTGAAGGTAAGACGTTTCATGGGCTTTGGGTCCTCGCAGGCGCTCATTTTAAGGAGCCCGCCCCCATCCCCACAGCGAATTGTTAGACTGCCAACTATTCCAAACTGGAATCAAGCGATGGAATTCAAACAGCTGCGCAGTTTTGTCGAAGTTATCCACAGGGGCGGTTTTACCCAGGCGGGCAAAACCTTGCATATCAGCCAGTCCGCGGTCAGCAAACAGGTCGCGCAGCTGGAGCAGAGCCTCGGCACGCCGCTGCTGGAGCGCACAGGCTCGCAAATTCGCCTGACCGCCGCCGGTGAGGTGGTGCTGCAGCGCGCTGAAGCCATGCTGCGCCTGCAGACCGAGCTGCTCAGCGAACTGGATGACCTGCAGCAACTGACCCGTGGCGAACTGCGCCTGGGCCTGCCGTTGCTGGCCGGCGATACGTTGTTTGCCGGCCTGTACGCCGAGTACCGCAGGCGTTATCCCAACGTGACCATCCAGTTGCTGGAAGGCGGCAGCCGCAATATCGAGCAGGCGATTTTGAGCGGTGAACTGGAAGTCGGCGGCAGCTTGATGCCCAGCGACCCGGCGTTCGCGTGGCAAGCCTTTTGCGACGAACCACTGGATGCCTTGCTGCCGATGGACCATCCCCTGGCGGAAAACGCCCACGTGCGCCTGGAAGAATTGGCGGACACGCCGTTCCTGATGTACCAGCGCAGTTTTGTGCTCAATGACCGTTTGATGCAGGCCTGTCAGCAATTGGGCTTCACGCCGAAAGAAATCGGCCGCAGCGGCCAGGCGGATTTTCTCGCCGCGCTGGTCGCGGCCGGCCAGGGCGTGGTGCTGCTGCCCAGCGTGGTCGCCCGTGGGCTGGTGCGACCCGGCGTGGTACGCCTGACGCTCAAGGCGCCCGACTACCTGCGCTGGGACATTGCGTTTATCTGGCGTGAGGGCGCCTATCTGTCGAAAGCCGCCCAGGCCTGGCTGGCGTTGCTGCGCGAGTTTCCGGTCAACCGCGCAGTGCAGTGACCAGTTCAGCCAGCCACGGCTCGGCGTCGGCTTCCGGGGTCACGCTTTCGCTGGCATCCAGGCGCAGCATTGGCAGCACTTCGCGCACGCCCAGCTCGCCGAACAGCTCACGCATTTGCTCGCCACCGCCACAGAAGGTGTCGCCGTAACTCGCGTCGCCCAGGCCGATCACGGCACCGGGCAGGCCACGCCAGGCGGCGGGCAATTGGTCGCGAATGGTTGAGTACAGGGGTTGCAGGTTGTCGGGCAACTCGCCCATGCCGGTGGTCGACGTCACCGCCAGGAATGCCTCGGGCGCAAATGCCTGCACGTCGGCCAAGGTGGCGCGAGGGTTGTGCCAGGCTTCAAAACCGGCCGCAGTGAGGATACCGGCGGCGTGGCGGGCGACTTCTTCAGCCGTGCCATAGACCGAGCCGGAAAGGATGGCGACTTTCATCTATCTGATCCTGTCGTTGAGCGAAAGCGTGGGATATTAGCAGTTGGCGCAAATATTTCGGCGCATGCCGTGCAACATTCGGCGCATGTCATAAAATCCAATCTCCAAAAACCAGCCATGGACCGCGCACAATGATTAACGCCAAGCTGATGCAAATAGTCGTCAACGCTTCCAACGACGGGATCGTCGTTGCCGAACGTGAAGGCCAGGACAAACCGCTGATTTACGTCAACCCGGCCTTCGAGCGCATGACCGGCTACACCCTGGACGAGATCCTGTATCAGGATTGCCGCTTCCTGCAGTCGGGTGACCGCGACCAGCCGGCCCTCATGGCCATTCGTGAAGCACTCAACAGCGGCGGTTCGTGCCGGGAAATCCTGCGTAACTACCGCAAGGACGGCACACATTTCTGGAATGAGTTGTCGCTTTCAACGGTGTACAACGACGCCGACAAACAGACGTATTTCGTCGGTGTGCAAAAAGATGTCACCACGCAAGTGAAGGCGCAGCAGCATGTCGCTCAGCTGGAAGCCCAGGTGTCCGCCCTGAAAGACGAATTGGCGGCGCTCAAAGCGACGAGTGGAATTAACAAGTTGTAGAAAATACGGTCTTTAGAGCGATAATGGCTTTTTAATGCCTCACCCTTGAGCTACATCAATGCACCGCGACGCGCTGTTGACGCAGGACGAACTGGATTTTATCCAGGACATGCACCATAACCCGCAGCTCAACCTGCGGGACGCGTGGTCGAGCCTGACCGTCAACGGCGGTGCGCAGGTTCGCGATTTGCTCACGCGGCTCGCCGCGCACGACCACCTCACCATCCAGGCCCAGTTCGACAACCAGCAACTCACCTTCCCCCTGCACCTGGTGGAAGACGAGTTTCATGCGGTGCACCTGCGCTTGGGGGTGCCGAGCATTTTCGAAGACGGGCCGATGATCCGCCCATGGCGCCTGGCACTTGAAACCCCGGTAGCGCTGGAAAACGTCAGGGGCAACCCGGCCGCGCTGTGGGTGCATGAGGTGTCATTCAAGGGTGTGCTGATCGAGATTCGTGGCCGGGTCAAAGCGCCAAAGACGTTTTCCCTGTGGTTCAGCCCTTCCGGTTACGAGCGCATCGCCTTGCGCGGCACGCTGGAACGGGAAACCGCCCGGGGCCTGTTTGCCTACCGCCTGAGCCAGAGTGATGCCGACGAAATCGAGCGCCTGCGCCAGTTCATCCTGCATCAGCACCGCTTGGTGCACCCGCACGTACACGCCTGAAGTCAGGTATCCAGTTGGCCACTTAGAAACTGCTGCACGCGCCGCTGCATCAGCCCTGCGTCGTTGCCCAGGCATCCGATGGGTGAACCCGCCAGGCTCTGCTGCGCCAGATCCGATGCATCGCCGGCCAGCAGCAACGGGCAATCGAGGGTCAAGGCCAGGCGTTTGAGCCGGGTCGGAAACTCGCTGCCGGGGGCGCGATTGGAGAACAGTACCAGGGCTTGCGGGCGGGTCTTGTCACAGATCAGCGTCAATTCATCGAACGGCTGCCCCATTCCCAGAACCCTAACCGCGAGCTTTTCACTGGTCATCAATAACCCCGCGACCAGCATTTCCAGCTCACGGCATTCCCCGGCGATGGCCGACAACAACACTCTGGGCGCAGACGAAGCGCACACCGTTTGCAGGCGCTGTGCCGTACGCGAGCGCAGGAAGCTGTCGAAAAACAGCCACTCGCTGGTGTGGCCGAAGCCTCCCAGATGACGCAACAATTGCTGCCACAGCGGCATGAGAATGTCTTGAAACACCACCGCTGTGGAATAAGAGGAGAAAATCTGCCCGTACAAGCGGTCCAACTGGCGGTCATCGAAGGCATTGATGGCCAGGCGCAGCTGGCCTTGCCATTGCTGCCATTCCAGTTCGGTATCCACTCGCGATGCCGTGGCCGGTACGCTGTGCAAGTCATCACGCGCAAGGATCTTGCCGACTTTGCTGACCGCTACGCCGCGCTCGATCCAGTCGAGAATGCGGTGCACGGTGTCGATATCGGTACTCGAATACAGCCGATGCCCGCTTTCAGTGCGGGTCGGCTGGATCAAACCGTAGCGACGCTCCCAGGCACGCAAGGTAACCGGGTTGACCCCGGTCAGCCTGGCCACTTCGCGGATCGGAAACAACACCTCTGAATCGGCGTGGCGGGCGTGGGTGGTTTCGCGCTGAGGAGCAATGATTTCGGGCATTAGAGGTCGGAAACTTCCGTGTGATATGGACGCTATTTAACGCCCATTGCGTTGCCCTGTTCAAGGACTACAGCGATCCGTCCGAAGTCTCTGGTGTATTTACGCAAAACAGGAATAATCCTTGCCTGTTTTTTCTACGTCGCCGCACCACCCCGCAGCGTCGTTTGTGCGCCACCTACCCGGTTCAGCGCACCCGTACATTTGGAGATCCACAATGTCTACCTCACCCGTCACCCTGATGGTTGCGCGCCGCGTGGCCAAAGGGCGCTACGAAGAATTGATGGCCTGGCTGCGCGAAGGCGAGCAATTGGCCACCGACTTCCCCGGTTATCTGGGCTCCGGCGTGCTGGCACCGCCCCCCAATGACGATGAATTCCAGATCATCTTCCGCTTCGCCGACGAAAAAACCCTGCATGCCTGGGAATTCTCCGCCTCGCGCAGCGCTTGGCTGAGCCGCGGCAGTGAGCTGTTTGCCGACCCGTCCGAGCACCGCGTCAGCGGCATTGATGGCTGGTTTGGCGCCGTGGGCGCACGCCCGCCACGCTGGAAACAGGCCGTGGCGATCTGGCTGGCGTTTTTCCCGGTGTCGCTGCTGTTCAACTTCGGCCTGGGGCCGCTGCTCAGCGAGCTGGACCTGTTCAGTCGCGTGCTGGTCAGCACCCTGGCACTCACACCGTTGATGGTGTACTTCTTCATCCCGCTGTCGACCCACCTGCTGGCCAACTGGCTGCACCCCGCGCCCGCCCCGACCAAGGTCACCGAAGCCGCCGCGTGAGTACAGGGGCCCCGGTCGCTGGTATAGTTTCCACCTGCCAGCGACTTGAGCCTCCCATGACTGCAACAGACGCCCCGATCCTGATCACCGGTGCCGGCCAGCGTGTCGGCCTGCATTGCGCCGAGCGCCTGCTGGACGAGGGCCATGCGGTGATCTTCAGCTACCGCAGCGAACGCCCAGGCGTGCAGGTTTTGCGTGAACGTGGCGCGGTCGGCGTGTTTGCCGATTTCTCCAGTGAAGCAGGGATTCTCGCCTTCATCGCCGAGCTCAAGACCCACACCCAAAGCCTGCGCGCGATCATTCACAACGCTTCGGCGTGGGTTGCGGAAACACCCGGCGACGAAAGCCGTGCCTTTACCGACATGTTCAGCGTGCACATGCTTGCGCCCTACCTGATCAACCTGCATTGTTCACCCTTGCTGCAACGCTCGACACCTGCCGATATCGTACATATCAGCGATGACGTGGTGCGCAAGGGCAGCCGCCAGCACATCGCCTACTGCGCCACCAAGGCCGGGCTCGACAGCCTTACGTTATCGTTTGCCGCGCAGTTCGCGCCGCTGATCAAGGTCAATGGCATTGCGCCGGCGATGGTGATGTTCAACGAGGGCGACGACGCGGCCTACCGCGCCAAAGTTTTGGCCAAGGCGGCACTGGGCATCGAGCCCGGGCCCGAGGTGATCTACCAGAGCGTGCGTTACCTGCTGGACAACCCCTATGTCACCGGTACCACCCTGACCGTCAACGGCGGGCGGCATATCAAGTAAGCCGTTTGTGAGGATGTTGTATGACCTTGTCCCTGCCCCAACACTACCGCGAGATCCTCAAAGGCCTGGGCGAAGACCCGGAACGCGAAGGCTTGCTCGACACGCCCAAGCGCGCCGCCAAGGCCATGCAGTACCTGTGTCACGGCTACGAACAGAACCTGGACGAAATCGTCAACGGTGCGCTGTTCGCTTCCGACAATGACGAGATGGTGATCCTCAAGGACATTGAGTTGTACTCGCTGTGCGAGCATCACCTGCTGCCCTTTATCGGCAAGGCCCACGTGGCCTATATTCCGACCGGCAAGGTGCTCGGGCTGTCGAAGCTGGCGCGCATTGTCGACATGTACGCGCGTCGCCTGCAGATCCAGGAAAACCTTACACGGCAAATCGCCGATGCCATCCAGCAGGTCACCCAGGCCGCCGGCGTGGCAGTGGTGATCGAAGCCAAGCACATGTGCATGATGATGCGCGGCGTGGAAAAACAGAATTCAACCATGAACACCTCGGTGATGCTCGGCGCGTTCCGCGAGTCGAACACCACGCGCATGGAGTTCCTGCAACTGATCGGACGGAGCAAGTAGCAATGCCACAACTTCAACCGGGCATGGCGCGCATCCGGGTCAAGGACCTGTGCCTGCGCACCTTTATCGGCATCAATGAGGACGAGATCCTCAACAAGCAGGACGTGCTGATCAACCTGACCATCCTGTACGCCGCCCAGGCGGCCGTGCGCGACAACGACATCGACCACGCGCTGAACTACCGCACCATCACCAAGGCGATCATTGCCCACGTCGAAGGCAACCGCTTCGCCCTGCTGGAGCGCCTGACCCAGGAATTGCTGGACCTGGTGATGAGCAATGAATCGGTGCTGTACGCCGAAGTCGAAGTGGACAAGCCCCACGCGCTGCGCTTTGCCGAGTCGGTTTCGATTACCCTCGCAGCCAGCCGCTGATAGTTAAGTGAGCCTTATGAACGATCAACAACGCCTCGAACTTGAAGCCGCCGCCTTCCGCCGGCTGGTGGCACACCTGGACAGCCGCAAGGATGTGCAGAACATCGACCTGATGAACCTCTCCGGTTTCTGCCGCAACTGCCTGTCCAAGTGGTACAAGGCCGAGGCCGACGAGCGCCACATCGAGCTGAGCCTCGATGACGCGCG
Organism: Pseudomonas sp.; assembly: GCF_049645325.1. Taxonomy (GTDB): domain Bacteria; phylum Pseudomonadota; class Gammaproteobacteria; order Pseudomonadales; family Pseudomonadaceae; genus Aquipseudomonas. The sequence goes on from NZ_JBARTQ010000095.1 coordinate 18,766, forward strand.
TGAAGTGGTGTACGGCATGCCGTACGCCGAGTGGAAAGCCCAATACCAGCAAGAAGCCAGCGCCGACCAACAGGCGGCGTTCGCCAAAGGAAAAACTCATGACTGACCTGAACACCCTGCGCGCCAGCCTCAACAGCGGCGAACATGTATTTGCCGCCACTCTGGCCTTTGTCGCCGCCGGTTACGATTACGCGCCGCAAGCATTCACCAACGGCAGCGTGGAAAATGCTGCGGGACAGAACGAAGGCTCGTGCAAGACCCTCGGCCTGGCGTTGCTGGAAGGCCTGAGCGATCAAGAAGCGCTGCTGGCGTTTGGTGAGCATTACCGCTCGGTAGTGGCCACGCCGGAGGGCAGCGACCACGGCAATATTCGTGCGCTGATCGAGCACGGCTTGGCCGGTGTGAAGTTTGCCGCACAGCCGCTGACCCGCCGCTGATTTAATCTGATAACCCGGTTTAAGGTGGGAGCTGGCTTGCCTGCGATAGCGGTGGTGACTGACACAC
>NZ_JBARTQ010000096.1:0-9039 GCF_049645325.1 Pseudomonas sp.
ATGCCAAGGTCTCCGAAGAGCTGCATCGTCCCTTTGCCATCAATGGCAACCTGGCTGTGGTGTGGGCGCGGGAGCCGGATGAAGGCGGCTGGCGCGCGTGGGTGCCGTGGCCTCATGTGATTGCCGAAGACCTGAGCCTGGGCAACCCCGAGTGGTCGAAAAAACCGCAAATGGTCACGCTCAAAAAAGTCGAACTGCGCATTTCGCCCCTGGCCTTGCTGGTGCAGCGCGTGGTGATCCCGCGTATTGACCTTACCGAGCCGAGCGCCGACCTTCAGCGCCTGGCCGACGGTCGCGCCAACTGGACCTTCAAATTCGACCCCAAAGACCCGAATGCCGAACCTTCCAGCTGGGTGGTGGACATCGGCGCGATCGGCTTCGACAAGGGCCACGTGACCCTCGACGACCAAACCCTCAAGACCCAGCTCGATGTGATCATCGACCCGCTGGGCAAGCCGATCCCGTTCGGCGAAATCGTTGGCGACGCCGACGCCAAGAAAGCCCTGGAAAAAGGCGCCGCGCCTCAGGACTATGCGTTTGGCCTCAAGGTCAAAGGCCAATACCACGGCCAGAAACTCGACGGCACCGGCAAAATCGGCGGCCTGTTGGCCCTGCAGGACGCGGCCAAGCCGTTCCCGTTGCAGGCCCAGGTCAAGATCGCCGACACCCGCATCGCCCTCGCCGGCACCCTCACCGACCCGCTGAACCTCGGCGCCCTGGACCTGCGTTTGAAGCTTGCGGGCGCAAGCCTGGGCAACCTCTACCCGCTGACCGGCGTCACCCTGCCGGATTCCCCGGCGTACTCCACCGACGGCCACCTGATCGCCAAGCTGCACGAGGCCAGCGGCGCCTCGTTCACCTATGAGAACTTCAACGGCAAAATCGGCGACAGTGATATCCACGGCAACCTGAGTTATGTCGCCAGTCAGCCACGGCCCAAGCTCAGCGGTGCGTTGGTGTCCAATCAACTGCTGATGACTGACCTCGCGCCCTTGATCGGGGCGGATTCCAACGCCAAGCAAAAAGCCCGTGGTGGCGAAAGCAAGCAGCCGGCGACCAAGGTCTTGCCCGTGGAAGAGTTCCGCACCGAGCGCTGGCGCGACATGGACGCCGACGTGGAATTCACCGGCAAGCGCATCGTGCACAGTGCCGACCTGCCGTTCACCGACCTCTACACCCACCTGGTCCTCAACGACGGCGAACTGAGCCTGGAACCGCTGCGCTTCGGCGTGGCCGGTGGCAAGCTGGATGCGCAGATTCGCCTGAATGGCCGTACCACGCCGATGGAAGGCCGCGCCAAACTGACGGCGCGCAACTTCAAGCTCAAGCAGTTGTTTCCGACCTTCGAACCGATGAAAACCAGCTTTGGTGAGCTCAACGGCGACGCGGATATTTCCGGGCGCGGCAACTCCGTGGCAGCGCTGCTCGGCACCTCCAACGGTGACTTGAAAATGCTCATCAACGACGGCGCCATCAGCCGTGGGCTGATGGAGATCGCCGGGCTCAACGTGGGCAACTACGTGGTGGGTCGCCTGTTCGGCGACAAGGAAGTGAAGATCAACTGCGCAGCGGCGGATTTCGGCATCAAGACTGGCCTGGCGACAACGCGCCTGTTCGTGTTCGATACCGAGAACGCGATCATCTACATCGATGGCACCGCGAACATGGCCACTGAACAGCTGGACCTCACCATCACCCCGGAATCCAAAGGCTTTCGCCTGTTTTCCCTGCGCTCACCGCTGTACGTCAACGGCCCGTTCATCAAGCCCAATGCCGGCGTGAAAGCCGTGCCGCTGATGCTGCGTGGCGCGGGCATGGTGGCGCTGGGCGTCATCGCCGGCCCTGCGGCCGGGTTACTGGCGCTGGTGGCACCCAGTGGCGATGAGCCGAACCAGTGTGCGCCGCTGCTGCAACAGATGAAGGAAGGCAAAGCCCCGAAGACCGTGAAGTAACTGACGGAACCGGGAACAAAAATGTGGGAGCTGGCAAGCCCGCTCCCATAGGGATTGCGGTGCTGGGGCAGGCAGCAACGGCGAAGGCTGACTGTCCAAACCGGGAACAAAAATGTGGGAGCGGGCTTGCTCGCGAAAGCGTTGGTTCAGTCGATATCTTCATTGACTGACACTACGCCTTCGCAGGCAAGCCCGCTCCCACATTGGGGTTGCGGTGCTACCTGTTACAGGTCTTGCAGAATATCCGCCATGTCATCGGCGTGTTCTTCTTCCTGGGCCAGGATCCCTTCAAAGATGCGACGCGTGGTCGGGTCTTTGTCGCCGATGTATTGGATGATCTCGCGGTAGCTGTCCACCGCAATTCGCTCGGCCACCAGGTCTTCGTAGACCATTTCCTTCAAGTTATTGCCCGCGACGTACTGCGCGTGGGAGTTCTTCGACAGCAGGTCGGGGTTGAACTCCGGCTCGCCGCCCAGTTGCACGATGCGCTCGGCCAGCTTGTCGGCGTGCTCGGCTTCCTGGGTGGCGTGCTCCAGGAACTCATCGGCGGCCACGCTGGCTTTCAGGCCGGTGGCCATGAAGTAGTGACGCTTGTAGCGCAATACGCAGACCAGCTCAGTGGCCAGCGAGGCGTTGAGCAGGCGGATGATTTCTTCGCGGTCTGCGTCGTAGCCTTCGGTGACGGCGCCGTTTTCGACGTTCTGGCGGGCGCGGCTGCGCAGGGTCGCAACGTCAGTCAAATGTGCTTCAGTCATCTCAATCTCCTGGTGCTAATCCGGTTTTGCGCCACGCTCTGCCGGCGTGATCGCTCCAAGTTGTGAGTGCTGCCTGACGCAAAAAGTTTTATCGGATTTCAAAGTGCATGGCCGGACAGCTTCGCCTCCTCCTGCACCCACTGGAAAAACACGCGCACTGGCGAATGCCGCTCGCGGCCCGGCACGCACAGCGCGCTGTAGCCGGCGCCATCCACCCGCACCTGCGGCCGATAGGGCACCAGCAGGCCGGCGGCAACGCTTTCCGACACGAGGATATTGCTCGCCAGTACCAACCCCTGGCCAGCAATCGCCGCCTGCAGCGCGTAGTGCTCTTCGTCGTATTCGCGCAGCAGCGAGGTGTGGGCCAACCAGCTCTCCCCGGCCTTTGCGCACCACGCTTGCCAGCCCAGCGCGTACAGATCGGAGTTGTGCCAGCGCACGCTGATCAGCGTCGGCACCTGGTTCTCGGCCCGCGCGACCTGTTCGGGGGAGCCATACACCGCAAACGATTCATCGAACAGGCACAGGCCGTACAAGTGCGGGTAGTCGCCCAGGCTGTAGCGAATCACCAGGTCGACACTCGCGTCCTGCTGCAGATCGACCACTTCGCAGCGGGTATCCAGGCGCAGGCTGATGTCGGGATGGGCGGCATAGAAGCGCCCCAGCCGTGGCACCAGCCAGAGCGCGGCAAAGGCCGGCGTGGTGGAGACGGTAAGCTGCCCGGCGCTGCGTTGCGGGCGCAGGGTGTCGAGGCTTTGCGCCACGTCGAGCAAGGCGCCATGCAGGCTGCGGAACAGCCGCTCGCCGCCCTCTGTGAGACGCACCTGGCGCGGCAGGCGTTCGAACAACGCAATGCCCAACCAGGTTTCCAGGCTGCGGATCTGGTGCGACACCGCCGTTGGCGTCACCGACAGCTCCTGGGCGGCCGCCTTGAAACTCAAGAGGCGCGACGCCGATTCAAAGGTACGCAGGGCAGTAAGGGGCAACGAGGCAAACATCTGGGCTCCATGGATGAAATAAACTCATCTCGATCAACTATTGCTCATTTGTCGGTCAGCCTGTGCAGCCCTAGATTGGCGAGCAAGAACGGCGACCCTTCAGGTCGCCTGAGTCTAACTCGTGAAGGTAGTACACATGAAAAAAATGCTTGTGATTCATGCCAGTCCGCGTGGCGAACGCTCCCACTCCCGGCGCCTCGCCGAATCGTTTCTGGACGCCTGGCAGGCCCTCAACCCCGAAGCCCAAGTGACCCGTCGTGAGGTCGGCCGGGCCTTTATTCCCCACGTCACCGAAGCCTTTGTGGCGGCGAATTTCTACCCTGAACCGCACGCCTTGCCGAAGGTCATGAAGGCCGACCTGCAACTGAGCGATGAATTGGTCGGCGAGCTCATCGACCATGAACTGCTGGTGATTTCCATGCCGCTGTATAACTTCGGCGTGCCCAGCGGTCTCAAGGCCTGGATCGACCAGATCGTGCGCATGGGCCTCACCTTCGACATCACCCAGGACAGCAACGGCATTGCGCAGTATCAGGCGCTGTTGAAGGGTAAAAAGGCGCTGATCATCACCAGCCGTGGTGGCAACGGGTTTGGCCCGGGCGGCGAGTTTGAATGGATGAACCATGCCGACCCGCACCTGCGCACGGTGCTCGGCTATATCGGTATCGACGACGTCAGCGTGATCGCCGCCGAAGGTGAAGAGTCGGACAAAAGTGTGTTCCAGCGCTCCTGTGAAGACGCCGAGCGCCAGCTGCATGACTTTGCCGGGCGCTTTTAAGGTGTCATGAGTTGGTCATGGGGCGGTCATGTCGATCCATGAAGCGCTGGTCTAGGATGGACTCATCGCTTTCCTGATCTGGATGTCTGCGCCATGCCCGATTCGCTCGCCACGCGTTACCCCTTGGTGCTGGTGCCCGGCATGTTGGGGTTTGTGCGCCTTGGGTTATTTACCTACTGGTACGGCATTGTCCCGGCGCTGCGGGCGGGCGGCGCGCAGGTATTTCCCGTGCAGGTGGCGCCGCTTGGTTCCAGCGAGGTGCGGGGTGAACAGTTGCTGGCGCAGATCGAGCAGATCCGCCGCGAGACGGGTGCCGACAAGGTCAACCTGATCGGCCATAGCCAGGGCGCGCTGACCGCGCGGTATGCGGCGGCCAAGCGCCCGGAATGGGTGGCGTCGGTGACGTCGGTGGCCGGGCCCAATCATGGTTCGGAGCTGGCGGACCATATCCACACCCATTACCCGGCCGGCAGTGTGAAAGGGCGCCTCATGAGTGCGCTGTTTCATCTGGTCGCCAGTGTGATGAGCCTGCTGGAGACTGGGTATCGCGGGCCGCGCTTCAAGGCGGACCTGCAGGCGTCGCATCAATCCCTGACCAGCGCCGGAGTGGCGCTGTTCAATCGCCACTGCCCACAAGGCTTGCCGCCCATGTGGGGCGGGCAGGGCGCCGAGGAGGTCAATGGCGTGCGCTATTACCCGTGGTCCGGCACCTTGCAGCCGGGCAAAACTGATCGCGGGCGCAACCTGCTGGATGGCACCCACCGCAGCTGCCGCCTGTTTGCCCGCAGCTTTGTGCGCGAGAAGGGCCAGTGCGATGGCATGGTGGGGCGCTACAGCTCACACCTGGGCACGGTAATTGGCGATGACTACGCGTTGGACCATTTCGATATCGTCAACCAGTCGGTGGGGCTGGTGGGCAAGGGTGCCGAGCCAGTTCGGTTGTTTGTGGAACATGCGCAAAGGCTTAAGGCTGCAGGGGTTTAGCCGGTGGACTGCGTTATCGTTCATCGCAGGCAAGCCAGCTCCCACAGTGGACCGGGTTCGCTTAGGCAAGCCAGCTCCCACAGTGGACCGGGTTCGCTCAGGCAACCCAGCGCCCACAGTGGACCGGGTTCGCTCAGGCAACCCGGCCCTCTGTGGGAGCTGGCTTGCCTGCGATAGCGGTGGTTCAGGCAACACTGACCTGACGGCGCACCGGTGCAGTCCAGCGCTCCGACAAAATAACCCCGCCCAGCGTCAGCAAGCCACCGACCAGGTGGTACATCGCCAACTCTTCCTTCAATACCACCGCTGCAATCAAGGCCGTAATCAACGGCAGCAGGTTGAAAAACAGCGTGGTGCGGCTGGGGCCGAGGGTCTTCACCGAATGCATCCAGGCCAGCGGCGCCAGCATCGAAGCCAGCAAGCAGGCATACAGCACCAGCGGGATGTTCGCCCAGCCCAGGCCGGCTTTTGCCGAAAACAGGAACAGCGGAAACAGCACCACCACCGCCACCAGCACCTGCAGATACAGCAGCACCAATGGCGGCAGGCGCAGTTGCCATTTTTTCAGCAGGGTGCTGTAGACCGCGTAGGCCAGGGTGGCGACCAGCATCATGCCGTCGCCCAGGTTGACCCCGTGTTGCAGCAAGCCGCCGAGGCTGCCCGCCGAAACCACCACCACCACGCCTGCGAACGACAGCACCGCACCGGTCAGCGCGCCGAAGGTCAGGCGTTGGCCGAGGCTGATGATGGCCGCCGTCAGCGCCATCAACGGCATCAGCGACAGGATGATGCCCATGTTGGTCGCCGTGGTGACCGTCGCGGCGTAGTAGGCCAGGCTTTGGTACACCGCCATGCCGAGCACGCCGAGGATGAAGATCTTGCCCAGGTTCGGGCGAATCAGCGCCCAATTGGCAATCACCGGCTTGAGCATGAACGGGGTAAACAGCAGCGCCGCCAGCAACCAGCGGTAAAAGCCGATTTCAGCGGGGAAAATCGAACCCACTGCGAGTTTGTTGACCACGGTGTTGCCGGCCCAGATAAAGATGGCCAGCAGGGGATACGCGTATTGCATCGAAAGAAACCAGGTGTGTTGATGAGGCGGGATTATCCCCTGTCTGGATAGAAGCCTATACTGCGATCCAGACAAACGACCTCTGTATCCAGACAACATGCCCCGACACACCGTACGCCTTGCCGATTTCCCCAGCCTGCCGAGCCCCGTGTACTTCCGTTACTCGGAATTTGCCCCGGACACCGAGTGCACACCGCACCAGCACTTCTGGGGTTCACTGGACTACTCGGCCAACGGCGTGATGCGCATGGAAGTGGCCGGCAGCCGCTTCATGTCGCCACCGCAATACGCGGTATGGATCCCACCCAATACCGAGCACAGCTCCTACAACGCCCAGGCGATTGTTTACCGCTCGGTGGGCCTGGCGCCGGCGCTGTGCGCGCAGTTGCCACAGTCGCCGTGCACCTTGGCGATCAGCGAGATTCTCAAGGCCATCCTCAGCGACTTCGCCCGGCGTGACGTCAATATTCCGCAGACCGAAGCGGACATTCGCCTGGCCAAGGTGCTGGTGGACCAGCTCAAACAGGCGCCGATTCACGACTGCTTCCTGCCCTACGCTCGCCACCCCGGCCTACTCGGCGTGCTGGAAGGCATGCAGGCTGAACCCGGCGACAACCGGCCCTTGGCGCACTGGGCCGAGCAGGTGCATGTCAGCGAACGGACCCTGGCCCGCCAGTTTGTGCGAGAACTTGGCATCAGCTTTGGCGAATGGCGTCAGCGCTTGCGTTACCTCGCCGCCATCGAAGCCCTCGACAGCCAGCACAGCGTGCAGCATGTGGCGTTCGACCTGGGCTACAGCACCGCGTCGGCGTTCATCGCGATGTTCCAGCGCCACGCCGGTTGCACCCCTGAGCAGTACCGTCGGTCGAATATTCGTGGCCGGTGACAGGTAACACGCTTTGACTACACTCCTGCGTAGGCTGTGCCCCTTCGGCACGGTAACAGGGAGAAAACTCCATGAAGATGCTGCGTATTCCGCTGTTGATGATGGGCTTGCTGTTGTGTTCCCAAGGCTTTGCCGCGACTGCTGCGCAGACGGCTCAGCAACAGAAAATGACCACCTGCAACGCCGACGCCAAAGGCAAGACCGGCGACGAGCGCAAAACATTCATGAGCACGTGCCTCAAGGCAGCTCCGGCGGCCAACGACGCCAAGACCCTGACGCCGCAGCAGCAGAAGATGAAAGACTGCAATGCCTCGGCGAAAACCAAGGCGCTGACCGGCGATGCGCGTAAAACCTTTATGAGCACGTGCCTTAAAGGTAGCTAAGCCCGCTCCCACATTGACGGTGTTTACAATAATCAGACCTCTCGCTTGATTCCCTCAAGGCTGGCAGACTGCCCATCCTTTAACGCCGTTCGTTTTGAGGCTGTATGCCAACGTTTTCTCAGCGTCACGTGTTGTTGCTGGTCAGTTGCGTCATCATTTTCGGTGGGTTATTGCTGGTCCTGCCGCTGAAGCTGCTGCCCAGCCTGTTGGCCGGCCTGCTGGTCTATGAACTGGTCAACATGCTTACCCCGCAGTTGCAGCGCTTGATCGAAGGCCGGCGTGCGCGTTGGCTGGCGGTGGCGTTGCTGGGCACTTTGATCGTCAGCGTGCTGACCCTGATCTTCGCCGGCGCCATCAGCTTCCTGCTCCACGAAGCGGAAAACCCCGGGGCGTCCCTGGATAAATTCATGGGTGTGGTTGACCGCGCGCGCGGCCAGCTGCCGCCGTTCATTGACGCCTACCTGCCCGCCAGCGCGGCGGAATTTCGCGTGGCCATCGGCGATTGGCTGAGCAAGCACCTGAGCGAACTGCAACTGGTCGGCAAAGACGCCGCCCACATGTTCGTCACCTTGCTGATCGGCATGGTGCTGGGCGCGATCATCGCCCTGCAACGCGTGCCCGACCTGACCAAACGCAAACCCCTGGCCGCCGCGCTGTTCGACCGCCTGCACCTGCTGGTCCAGGCCTTTCGCAACATCGTTTTCGCGCAGATCAAGATTGCTGCGCTGAACACGGCCTTTACCGCGATCTTCCTGGCTGTGGTGCTGCCGTTGTGCGGGATTCACCTGCCGCTGACCAAAACCCTGATCGTGCTGACCTTCCTGGTGGGCCTGCTGCCGGTGATCGGCAACCTGATCTCCAACACCCTGATCACCATCGTCGCGTTGTCGTTGTCGATCTGGGTGGCCGTCGCGGCGCTGGGCTATCTGATCGTGATCCACAAGGTCGAGTACTTCCTCAACGCGCGGATCGTGGGCGGTCAGATCAGTGCCAAGTCGTGGGAATTGCTGCTGGCGATGCTGGTGTTCGAAGCCGCATTCGGTTTGCCGGGCGTCGTGGCAGGGCCGATTTACTATGCGTATTTGAAGAGTGAGCTCAAGCTCGGCGGGATGGTGTAAGCCTTATTGCGAGGACGAGCACAGCCTAATGTGGGAGCGGGCTTGCTCGCGAAGACGATGTGTCAGTTGATGGATATATCAGCTGAGCCACCGCCTTCGCGAGCAAGCCCGCT
>NZ_JBARTQ010000097.1:0-10337 GCF_049645325.1 Pseudomonas sp.
ATGAAACCAGCGGTAAGGCAGCCCAGCAAAGCGATCGTTAAGGCGGATTTATTCACGGAAAACCTCGGAACGTTACGTGGTTGGGATTTCGTATACGGTATAAGCATTAAGTATGCCGTGATTTCAAATAGCTGGCACATCGCTCTGGAACCGCTGTCTTGAAGGTGTCGCCATTTCCCGAGTGACCACAACATGTTACGAAATGGAGCGCAAATGCTGTGATCGCCCCAAATTCGGGCGGTTTTGTGTATTTGCAGCTAAGCACACAAAGCCATCGACAGAAAAATACCGAGTGCTATATGGTATACGAAATACTATGAATCAATTTTTCATCGCCGCGCCCGGAGCCCTCCATGAACATCCTCGGTCACAACTTTATTGCCGGTCAGCGCAGCGCGCTGGGGAACACGCCATTGCTGAGCTACAACGCCAGCACCGGGGAGGCCCTGCCCTACACCTTTTTCCAAGCGGTCGAGGCCGAAGTGGATGCCGCTTGCGTGGCCGCCCAGAACGCTGCGCAGCTGTTTCGTGACACATCCAGCGCCCAGCGTGCTGTCTTTCTGGAGGCCATCGCGCAGGAAATCGACGCCCTGGGTCCAGAGTTCATCGAATTGGTATGCACCGAAACAGCACTACCCTTTGCCCGCATCCAGGGCGAGCGCGGGCGTGTTACCCATCAATTGAGGCTGTTTGCCGCCGTCCTGCGCCGTGGCGACTTTTATGGCGCGCGCATCGACATCGCCCTGCCAGAGCGCCAGCCCGCGCCCCGCCCCGACCTGCGCCAGCTCAAAATCGGCCTGGGCCCGGTGGCTGTGTTTGGTGCGAGCAACTTCCCGCTGGCGTTCTCCACCGCCGGCGGCGACACCGCTTCGGCCCTGGCAGCCGGTTGCCCGGTGGTGTTCAAGGCGCACAGTGGCCATATGGCCACCTCGGAACTGGTGGCGGCGGCCATCAGCCGTGCGGTAGAAAAATGCGCCATGCCTGCGGGTGTGTTCAGCATGATTTATGGCGGCGGCGTAGGTGCGCAGTTGGTCAAACACCCGGCGATCAAGGCGGTCGGCTTTACCGGCTCGCTCAAAGGCGGCCGGGCCCTGTACGACATGGCAGCGGCACGCCCTGAACCGATCCCGGTGTTCGCCGAGATGTCGAGCATCAACCCGGTGATCGTGTTGCCGCACGCGGCCACGTTGCGCGGACAGAAGATTGCCGAAGAGCTGGCCAATTCGGTGGTGCTGGGCTGCGGGCAGTTCTGCACCAACCCGGGCTTGATCATCGGCCTGGCCAGCCCGGCGTTCTCCGAGCTGACCGCGGCGCTCACGCTGCACATGGCGCAAAAACCTGCGCAGGCGATGCTCAACGCGGGCACCTTCGCCAGCTATCGGGCCGGTGTGGAGCGTCTGCACAAAAGCTTTGGTGTGGAGCACCTGTGCGGACGCGTCCAAACCACCCTGGCCGAACCGCAACTGTTCAGCGCCGATGAAGAATTGTTGATCGGGGGGGAAGAAGTCCTGCAAGAAGAAGTCTTCGGTCCTGCGAGCATTGTGGTAACCGCCTCCACCACCGAACGCCTGGTTCAGGCGCTGGAAAACCTGCAAGGCCAACTGACTATCACCCTGCTGGCCGAGCCCGAAGACCTCCAGGACTTTTTGTACCTGGTCACACTGCTGCAAACCAAGGCCGGCCGCCTGCTGGTCAACGGCTACCCCACGGGTGTGGAAGTCACCGACACCATGGTCCATGGCGGCCCCTACCCGGCCACCTCCGATGCACGCGGCACTTCGGTGGGCACGCTGGCCATCGAGCGGTTCCTGCGCCCGGTATGTTTCCAGAACTTCCCCGACTTCGCCCTGCCGGATGCACTCAAGAACGCCAACCCGATGAACATTCAGCGGCTGGTCAATGGTCACTTCACCGACGCCGCGCTGCCGGGGCAATAGCCCGGCATGGGGCATAGCGGCGCCTGTAAACATTCGTATAACATATACGTCTTCGCCCGCTCAGGAGAGCCACCGTGTCACTATCCTTGTCCAATGCCCCTAACCTTGGCGTGGCGCCCTCGACGTCGGAAGTCATCGCCAAATACCTGCGAAACGCGATCATCTCGGGGGAAATTGCCGAAAGTGATCCGATTCGCCAGGACGACATCGCCAAGTCCTTCAATGTCAGCAAAATCCCTGTGCGCGAAGCCCTCAAGCGCCTCGAAGCCGAAGGCCTGGTGGAGTTCCATCGCAATCGCGGCGCCATGGTCACACGCATCAGCGAGGCGGAGCTGGCGCAGATTTTCGAGGTGCGCGTACTGCTGGAGGTTGAGATCACCCGCTACGCCATTCCCAACCTCACCGAAGACCATTTCACTCGTGCCTATGCCATCCTCGACGACTTTTTGGCGGGCGACGATGCAGGCCGTTGGGCGGAGATGAACTGGGCGTTTCACGCGTGCATTTATGAAGCGGCGCAGCGGCCGTTCATGTTCAACCTGATCCGCTCGATCCACGACAAGATCGAGCGGTATTTGCGTATGCAAATCGTGCTGTCCGACGGCAAAGCCACCGCCGACGCCGAACACCGCGCCATCGTGAAAGCCTGCGAAGCACGGGATGTGGACTTGGCCACCCAACTGATCGAAGAACACATCCATGGCGTGTGTTCGACGCTGTTCGAGCACCTGCCCAAGCCGCGTTAGCCCTTCGAGAAAAACCACATGACGAAGCCGACCGCGGTCACCCAACCGAGGGTCAACAGAAATGAAAGTCCCGCAAGCCGTTTGTCCATGGTGCTCCATCGCTCGATTTAATGACCGCACTACGATCATCCAGTCGCAAGCTTAGTTCAGTCGCCTCAGTCTTTCTCGACAAGGCGTACTGGCGCATCCCCGCTGAGCGACAAATGCACCACACCGGGCTTGCTCGGGAAATTCACTGCGTCGCCGACTCTGTTTTCCATGACCGGAATATCAATCAGGACCTGCCGGTCTGTCGGGCCGCTGACCCGCGTGGCATCCAATGCCTGAATCGCCCGCCAGCCGCCGCCCCCAATGTGAATGACGCCCAGCAGGGTGTAATGCGCCGCCCCCGCTTCAGTCGCATCAGGTTTGAACGCCGCAAGATACTGGCGGTAGTTGTTGCCTTTATAAAAGCCCTCGACGATGAAAACCGCTAGGGTGACCTGGTTTTCCCGTGAGGTGTTCAAGGTCTGCACCCTGGTCGCCTCGGGATAGCCGGTGGCAAAACCATCCTTAAGCAGGGTTACCAGGCGGACGACCTGTTCCTCCAGGGCCTTGGGGACCGGATTCGCGTCCGCCGCCTGCGTGACGGTGCAGGCAAGCAGCAGGCTGGCGGGTAGCAAACGCAATTTCATGGGGGCAAATCCGCGATATTCGGGAGAGGTTCAGCGTTGAGCATTTGCTCAAATCACCCATCGCCCGTCAAGCCGGACCAGCGGCCTTCTTGTCGACTCGTGCAGCCCTTCGCTGCTCAATGCTTCAGTTATGCTTTATCCACGCATTAGCAAATTTAAAGCAGCCTCGCTTAATAGCTGTTTTAGACCCTGTATGTTCGTCTCGTTCTTGGGTGATTCCCCCGCGCGCAACAAATACGCACGTTCTGTAGCCCTTCACCTACGATTAAGGCCCAAGGCTATCGCGCGCGGGAAGCCCGATTGCGCTTCTGCAACCATCAACCTTATGAAAGAGAGACGGCAATGAACTTAAAAGACCCAATTATCGGCCCGCTGGGTTTCGGTACCGCGCCCTAGGGCAATATGTTCCGCCTCGTGGCCATGGGTATTCCCCAAGCGCTGGAAGGCGCGCAGCCCGAGGGCACGGTACCCTGGAGTTCCCGAGCACAGCAGCGGCCTGCGCGTGGTACGACAGCCCGGCGTATCAGGCGGTCGCCGTACATCGTTTAAAGGGCGCGACCTACAGCGTCGCCCTGGTTGAAGGCAGCAGTGAATAAACCCAACGTATGTGGAGAGCCACCATGCACCCGCACAACACCGCGATTGTCTTGATCGAATACCAGAACGATTTCACCACCGAAGGCGGCGTGTTCCACGATGCCGTCAAGGAGGTGATGCAAACCTCCAATATGTTGGCCAACACCGCCACCACCATTGAACAGGCGCGCAAGCTCGGCGTGACCATCATCCATATGCCGATCCAGTTTGCCGACGGCTACCCGGAACTGACCACGCGTTCTTACGGGATTCTCAAAGGTGTCGCCGACGGCAGCGCCTTTCGCGCAGGCTCCTGGGGCGCCGAGATTACCGACGCTCTGCCCCGTGCCGCCGCCGACATCGTGATTGAAGGCAAGCGCGGGCTCGACGCGTTTGCCACCACCGGCCTTGACCTGGTGCTGCGCAACAACGGCATCCAGAACCTGGTGGTCGCTGGTTTTCTAACCAACTGCTGCGTCGAAGGCACAGTGCGTTCAGGTTATGAAAAAGGCTACGACGTGGTCACTCTGACCGATTGCACGGCGACGTTCAGTGGTGAACAACAACACGCGGCAGAAAACTTCACGCTGCCGATGTTCTCCAAGACGCTGCAACACACGCAGTTTCTTGAAGCGCTGAACGACAAATAAAAAACGCGGCGACTCGGCAATGAGTCGCCCCTTTTTCACGGTCGGACTCACTCGGTCGGCGCGTACTGCATTTCACCGTTGCCGAACGACCAGTCTTCGCGTTTCACGTCCACCAGGCTGATCCACACGTCTGCCTTGCGCAGCCCGGTCTTGGCGTGAATGCCGTCGGCAATAAATTTATAGAAGGCCTTTTTTACGTCAATGCTGCGGCCAGCGTTCCAGGTGACCTGGATAAACACGATTTTCGGCGTGTAATTGATACCCAGGTACCCCGCCGCCGGGTACACCAACTCGTCTTTGGCGTGACGGTTGATGATCTGGAATTTATCGTGTTCCGGCACATTGGCCACGCTGGTCATCGCGTTGTACACCACCTCACCAATGGCGCTGGCGGTTTCAACCGAAGTGTCGGCGGCAAGGTCGATTCGAACTAAAGGCATGGCGCAATCCTTGAAGGGTCAATGGCCAATCCACGTCGGCGGCCAGTGGTCTTACGCTAGTCTCGACGCAAAGTTTCATCAAGCGCATAATTTTCGAAAAGATGATGAGTATTTCGCATGCTATTTCAGGATTTGAGAGCTTTCGTCACCGTCATCGAAAGTGCCTCGCTGACCAAGGCCGCGCACACGCTGTGCCTGACTCAGTCGGCCGTGTCGCGGCGCATTCAACACCTCGAAGAAACCCTCGGCGAAGCGCTGTTTGACCGCACCACACGCCCGCCGATGCCCACCGCCATGGGCCGGCGCATCTATGAAAAGGCCGTCGAACTGCTGCGGGACGCCGAGCACCTGCTGAGTATTTGCCAGGAAAACGCCCTGCCCAGTGGACGATTTCGTGTGGGGCTGACGCAGATCGTCGCGGACGCGGTGGTGTTCGACGTGGTGACGCGCATGCGAGAGCAACTGCCCGGCCTCGACTTGCAAATCGTCACCGACTGGAGCGCTGAACTGGAGCAACGGATGCTGCTCGGCGAGCTCGACGCAGCCACCCTGATGCTGCCCGCCGCCAACAGCCCACCGTCCGCACTGGCGGCGCAATTGCTCACGACCCTCGACATCCTGGTGGTGCAGAGCAAGCGCCACCCGCTGGTCAGTACGCCCAACGCGATCAAAGACCTGGCGGCCAGCGAATGGGTCCTCAACCCACGAGGGTGCGGGTACCGCGCGGCGCTGGAAGCGGCCATGGGCGACCACGGGCACAGCCTGAAACTGGCCGTGGACACCCATGGCGCCGCCGTGCAGATGCGCATGGTCGCCGCCGGCATGGGCTTGGGGCTTATCCCGGCGAAACTGTTGCCTGGCATCGCTTATGCCGATGAATTAGCCGTCGTCACCCTCAGCGACTTCCAGCTGAAAATGGGCGTGTGGCTGACTCACTCACGCCAACCGGGCAACCTGCGCCGGGCCAACGAACTCTTGGCGGCGGGCATCGCCGACGGTTTGCGCTGACGCGCGGCTGCTCAGGCGTTGCCTTCGCGCCGTTGTTGACGCTCCCGCGCATACGCCTCGCTGGGTTCACTGATCAACTCACCCCGGCGTGTGGCCGCAAACCCGTCATTCACTCTCCAGCACAAATTCGTAATACGCCTGCTTGAACGGCAGTTGCATGCCCACCTTGGCGGATACCGCGTCGTGTGCCGTGCGGTCTTCATACACCACCTGCAATGACTGCTTCACGCCAAACACCGCATCGGATTCCAGGTACGGATCGCCCTCTGTGAACAAATGCGTGACCAGCTTGCTGTACCCCGGCAACTCAAGCATGAAATGCACGTGGCCCGGCCGCCAAGCGTGACGGTTGGCGGCGTCAAGCATGCGCCCTACCGGGCCGTCGGTAGGAATCGGGTAGCACACCGGCAGAACCGTGCGAATCGCAAAATCGCCATGGGCATCGGTGCGGTAACAGCCGCGTAAATTGCCCACCGGCTGCTGCGTATCCTGCCCGGAATACATGCCATTGCCGGCGGTTTGCCAGACGTCCAGCAGCACGCCCGCCAGAGGGTTGCCCTGAGTGTCCAGCACACGCCCGTGGATCAGCGCGGCCTCCCCCGGCGTCATCGCCATGTTTTCACCGTAGGCTCGGTCTGGCATGCCATCGATGTAGAACGGCCCGAACACCGTGGTCTCGGTAGCGTTTTCGGCCCGTCGGTGGTTGATCGCGTCCACCAGCATCGACAATCCCAGGGTGTCCGACAGCAAAATGAACTCCTGGCGCACAAACCCATCGCACATGTGCCCGGTATCGGTCAGGAAGCGAATGCCTTCCCACCATTCCTGCTCGGTCAGTTCGACCTCGCTGGCGAACGCATGCAGGTGGCGCACCAGGCTTTGCATGATCTGTTTGAAACGCGCATTCGGGGCATCGTCGAAGCTGTTGAGCGCTTGTTCGGTGATCAGTGATTCAGGCGTGAACATGAGGCTGGCGCTCCGAGGCGAGGTGAAAGGGTCACATCAAGAACGTCCTCGGGCGCGTGTTTATTCCCTGCCCTTCAGCCGTGCCTGACCACACTGTCCTGCAGCGCCACGCGGCCCACCTCGACAAAGTTCGAGGCGGAATGCGGGTCGGCATGCCCGAAGGAAATCCCGAACATCAGCTTCATCTCTGCGCTCACCCCCAGCACGTCACGCACCGTGTCGGCATACATGCCCAGTAACGTCTGGGGAATCCCGCCCAGCCCGCGCGCCTGCAGCGACAGCAGGAAGGTCTGCGCATACATGCCGATATCCCCCGCCGACCGCACGTAATCGCTGATCTGCGGCATAAACAAAAACACCACGTGGGGCGCATCGAAAAACCTAAGGTTGTGGCGCAAGCAGGCCTGGCGTGCGGCGTGATCATCGCGGCCTATATCGATGGCCTCGTAACGTGCACGGCCACTGGCTTGCGCGCGCTCGGCAAAAACGCCGGTGTAGGCGTCAATGTCAAACGCGAAATCCGGGGTGAAGTGCTGGCGGTCATCGGCTGCGAGCAAGGCGGCTGAAAGCCGGTCACGGGTATCACCGCTGACCAGGTGCACGTGCCACGGTTGGGTGTTGCAGTTCGAGGGGCTGTGCTGAGCGTCGAGCAGCACGCGATTGATCTGGTGTTCGCTCAAAGGCGTGCGCAGGAACTGGCGGGTTACGCGGCGACTGCGGGCGATGTCTTGAAAAATGTCTGGCTGGCTCATCGGAGGTCTCCTGGAAAAGGTGTTAGCTTATTCACCACCACCAATCTGATAAATACACAACCGATGAACCCATTAACAACCTTGAGTGATGACTGATGGACAAACTTCGCGCCATGCATGTGTTCGTCACCGCCACCGAGGCGGGGTCGTTCGCCGCCGCAGCGAGCGCATTGGCGCTCTCGCCGCAAATGGTCGCGCGCTATATCGAGCACCTGGAGGCGCACCTGCAAGTGCGGCTGCTCAACCGCACCACGCGCCGCCAGCAACTGACCGAGTTCGGTCGTGCTTACTACGAACGGTGTGTGGGGGTCTTGGCCGATGTCGAGGCCGCCGACGCACTGGCGCTTGAGGCCCATGCCCAACCCATGGGTGCCCTCAAGATCAGCGCGCCGCAGAACTTCGGCGCGCAGAGCCTGATGCCGGTAATCAATCAGTTCCTGGCCGAGCATCCGCTGGTGGAGATCGACCTGGACCTCACCGACCGCTACGTCGACCTGATCGCCGAGGGCATTGAAGCGGCGTTTCGCATCGGCGAACCCGGCGTGGCTGACAGCACCCACCTGGTGGTACGCCCGTTGCGGCCCTATCAGTTGCTGGTGTGCGCAGCCCCGGCGTACTTGCAAGCACACGGCACGCCCGTGCAGCCCGGCGACCTGGACAGCCATTCATGCCTGGGCTACGTGTTCGCTGATCGGGTGATGGACAAGGAGTGGGTTTTCACCCGTCACGGCAAAGCCTACCCGGTGCAGGTCGGCAGCCGCTTGCGGGTCAACAGCGCCGACGCGCAACTCAAGGCCGCTATCGCTGGCTTCGGTATTGTGATGGCCGCCCTCGACCTGCTCGCCCCCGCGCTCGCCAGTGGCCAACTGGTGCGCGTGCTGCCCAACTATGAAGGCCCGTCCAAGCCCATGAGCCTGATCTACCCGGCCGACCGCCAACGCACGGCCAAGCTGCGCAGCTTCATTGATGCAGCGATGGCCGCGTTTGGCCCCTGATCAACTGTACAAGTGGTGGCTACACAGCCTCACACGGAATGACAGTTCCCTCGGCGGTAGATGAACAAGCGGCGCCATCCAACCACAAAGGAAGCGGGTCAAGCTGCCTGTTGACCAATACGCCCAACTCCAAGTCGAAGGGCATCACCCATAACCGTAGCTTCGATGAGAAACGGAACTCCGGGAGTGGTTGATTAAAGCTAGCCTTGCTTGGATAGATCAGCAGCATTTCGCCCGCCGGTTGATCTTCCAAATAACGCTGGCCATAGGCGAACAATTGATAGAAGTCGGATTGACTCAAGCCATATCTGTTCGTGCGCTGATCCAAGCGTTTCCATTTCGTGTCCAGCACCCAGCGTCGCTCGTTTCGTGAGATGACCATGTCGGGCTTTAGTTGAAACATGCCTTTTTCGTTATGCCAACACAGGAACTCTTCCCTGACCTGCCGCTGCAATGTCGCCGAGACCGGCAATGTCAATCGTAAACAGGACTCGACATAACGCTCGAACAGTTTCTCCATAGGAAACAGCAGACTTATCCCATGCCAACCACCCGATACAGCGGTTGGCATACCCTCCCCTAGAACCAGTTCACACCAAGGTTTTATAGGTTGGTAATGAGCCATCAATCGATCATTACGCCACAGCTTCAGGTCGTTTTTCACATCCCGACTAGCAGGCAACTCCTGCAACATGCCCCTAAGCTCATGAGCCAGACGCCAGCTGTCTGGTTGCTGAGTCGTTTTGCACACTTTCTGCAATGCCAGGACGAGCAAACGATTCTCAGGGCGGTCCGGCAGGAACACATCATGGCGCAGTTGGAACTGGTGCTGACGGCCCGGAGGCTGGCGTACTTGCTTGACTATGTCCAGTTGGCCGCGCAGGTAACGCTGTTCCTCCTCAATACGTTGGTAGTCAAAGCGTAAACCACGTTTGACCAGATGATCCAACTCCAACAAAAACTGGAACATCACCCATTCGCTCAGTGGCGCATCAAACAGCGTCAAATCCGCAGGGCCAACTCGACGGGTTTTCAGGTTGAATGCGGTCTCGATCATCTTGCACAGCAGTTTACGATTCTGCCCGATGCAATCACCTTGTTCAAAATGCTTGGGCAATATCTCCAAGCGCATGCCGCACGGGCTCTCCAGAACACCGACAAAATTATCCAGTTTCAACCAGCGTTGGCCTGCAATCTGCGCCAGCGGCGTTCCTGCCTGGGTGAAGGAATCGTTCAAATCACACAGCCAGGTAAAGGCCGAAGAAGAAATTTGTGCACGGTCCAGGTTCGACTCGATTTCATCGGTGGTCAGCCGTGCATATTCACGGACCGTGATGGAATGACTCAACGGACGATCTCATTGATCGAATAATAGGTCTGGAAACGATCAAACGCTTTGTCGTTCAACTTCCAGCGCTGGGTATGCGAATCAACAGGGCCCTTCGCGCCAAACAAGTGCATGAAGTCAATTTTCACTTCCTGGACAAACTGATCGTCGTATTCCTTATTTTGATCATTCAACACCCAGTGAATACGCTGCCAGTCCTCAAAGAAATACTCTTGCAGCAGCGGCAGAATTTGTTGCCGGAAGAT
>NZ_JBARTQ010000098.1:0-10116 GCF_049645325.1 Pseudomonas sp.
TTACCCACGGATTCAAGCCTGCGTGCGGCCATCGTGGTTAACGGGGCGCCTGAGATCAAGATCAAAATCTAAAGCACGGCGGCCTGAAAGCCGACCTGAGTGGTTGAAGCAGAAGCAGGGCAACAGCGAAGCAGCACAAGGTCTACCTGATGAAATGAGGTTCAATTGTGGGAGCGGGCTTGCTCGCGAATGCGGTGGGTCAGGCAAGGAATCTATCAACTGACACACTGCCTTCGCGAGCAAGCCAGCTCCCACATTTCGATTTTCATTGTTTATGAGTCTGTATTTCAAACCGGTTCGCCAATGCTCTGCAGCCTTTGACTGTCACTCCCAGTGCCCGGCTGTCCAAATCCTGTGTCACCCATTTGCGACGGAGTGCACTCTGCAAAAATGCTGCGCCCAAAGCACCGGCCAAATGCGGGCGGCGCATGCTCCAGTCCAGGCAGGCGCACGCGAAGCGTCGACGCTGTGCGCGCAATGTCGCTATATCAATGCCAAGTTCGATCATCGCTGTTTCGCCGGTCACGGTGAGCTGGTAGGTGCCATCACCGACCAGCCAGCCGGCTGCGATGAAATGGTCATGCAACTGAACCGCCAGCGTGCCTGCCATGTGGTCGTAGCAGGTACGCGCGAACTGCAGCCGATTGGGCGTGGTCGAGACGAAGGCCTGGCGGGAATTGCGGCTGATCACCATCAAGCCCTCGATAGCCTGGGCGACGTGAGGGCCAGCCAGGCTGTAATAGCGGTGGCGTCCCTGGGTGTGCAGCGTGAGCAAGCCATCGTCCTTGAGCCTGGCCAAATGAGCGCTGGCGGTGGAGGGGCTCACCCCGGCAATGACGGCCATCTCGGTGCTGGTGCGTGCATGCCCGTCCATCAGTGCGCAGAGCATTTTTGTGCGCGCAGGTTCGGCAATTGCACCCGCCACTTGGGAGAGTGCCGCGTCATCGTCATGGGCGTTCATAGTTCGTTCCTGAGCGAATCGTTGCCGAGTGGAAGGGCAGATAGTAACGCTTCTTTGAGCACAGGACGCCCCGGATGACACCGCTGCAAGCCGCTACCCATGCTGATCCCTATGCGTATTACGCACGTCTGAGGCGCCACGATGAATTGATGTTCGATGCCGACCTTGGCCTATGGATTGCCAGCCGGGCCGATACGGTCGAGGCGGTCCTGGCACATCCGGATTGTCGCGTACGCCCGCCCCACGAGCCGGTGCCCAAGGCGATTGCCCAAGGCGCCGCGGGGCAGGTTTTTGCGCGATTGATGCGCATGAACGAAGGGCCGGCCCATCGATGCCCGAGGGCGGCCATCGAGCCCGCGCTCGCGGCTGTGGACGCACCACTTGTCGCAGACGTGATGGCGTCGCTGATCGACGGCGTGGATGACCTCGAAGCGTTGATGTTCAGCGTGCCCGTGTCAGTAATTGCCGCGCTGTTGGGGTTTCAGGCGCAGCAGTTGGCGTCTGTCGCCGCGCTCACGCGAGACTTCGTTGCCTGCCTTTCACCACTGAGCAGCGAAGCGCAATTGCTTGAGTCGGATGCCGGCGCGTCTCAGCTGCGGCGGATGTTCAGTGGCCTGTTGGCAGAAACGGCGTTGCTGGCACAGATCCGTGAAGGTGACTGGCAGGACGCTGACAGGTTGACTGCCAACCTGATCGGCTTGCTGTCGCAGACCTGTGAAGCCAGCGCCGGCTTGATTGGTAATTCGCTGGTGATGCTCGCTCGACAGCCGGAACTGATCGACCGGGTCCAGCGAACGCCAGCGCTCGTGATGGCGTTGGTGGAGGAAGTCGCCCGTTACGATTCGCCGGTGCAAAACACACGGCGATTCGTTGCCGCACGTTGCACAATCGGCAACCGCGTCCTTGAGGTGGGGGATACCGTTTTAGTGCTGTTGGCGTCGGCCAATCGTGACAGCGCGGCCAACCCGAGCCCCGACAGCTTTCTGCTTGAGCGCGCGCAACGACGCCTCTTCAGTTTCGGCTCGGGACGCCATCAATGTCCTGGCCAGCGACTCGCGCTGACCATTGCCTCGCAGGCCTTATTGGCGTTGCTGCATCGCCAACCCGCGTTGTTGGCCGGTGCTTGTCGGTTCAGTTACTGGCCGTCGCTCAACGGCCGTATTCCCAGGTTTCACAAGCTCGTACCAACCCAGTGACCCTTGCGCGCAATCAAAAGTGATCGTCCCTACGCCCTGTGTGGGAACGCCGAGGTTGTGACGCGGAGCGTCACAGACTGCATTCCCACGCAGAGCGTGGGAACGATCAAAATCCAGCTCCCACACAAGCCGCTCTTGATCCAACCACTCAGGTCGGCTTTCAGGCCGCCGTGCTCTGCTTTTGATCTTGCTTGTGATTGTGAACTTGATCTCAGGCGCCCCGTTAACCACGATGGCCGAACGCAGGCTTGAAGCCGTGGGCAACCCGGCAGGACGCCGGGTTAGCCGTGTTGGGCCAAGGATGGCCCGTCACGGCGGCCCACGGATTCAAGCCGGAGTGAGGGCATGCCGAGCCTAGGCGAGGCACCGAGTGGAGGGGCAAGAGCGTTTTGCTTACTTTTGCGCTCCACCAAAAGTGAGCCGCCGTAAGGGCGGAACCGATACCCGCCATCACCCAAAAAACGGATATACACACAAACCCCCGAAGCGCTCAGCCCCGCATCACCGGCGCTCGCAAATGCCCCGTCGGAAACGCCGCCGCATACACCCGACAAACCCTCAACACCTGCTCATCCGCAAACCGCGCCCCGACCACGTGCAGCCCCACCGGCAGCCCATTCGCCGCCAACCCGCATGGCACCGACGCCGCCGGCTGCTGCGTCAAATTGAAGGGGTAAGTAAACCGCGTCCACTCCATCCATTCCGCCATCCCCGAACCCGGCGGCACGTTATGCCCCGCCTCAAATGCCGTGATCGGCATCATCGGCGACACCAGCACATCGTAATGCTCATGAAACGCCGCCATCCGCGCCACCAACGCCGCGCGTGCTTCCAGCGCTGCGTTGAAATCACCCAGGCTCAACCGCTCGCCATGTTGGGCAATACGCAGCAAACCCGGGTCCAGGAGCTGCTTCTGCGAATCGCTCATCGCACTCGTCAGCCGCGCGGCGCCGGCGGCCCACAAGGTGCTGAACACCTCCAGCGGGTCACTGAACCCCGGGTCGATTTCTTCGACATGCGCGCCCAACTGCACCAAGCCTTGCACCGCCTGGGCGACTACTTCAGCCACCTGCGGGTCCACATCGACATAACCGAACGTGGGGCTGTAGGCCACGCGCAAACCTTTCAGGTCCGTTCCTGGTGTAAGCCAGGGCGTGGTCCTCGGCGCGCCGATCAAGCCGTCGCGCGCATCCGGTTGCGCCACCGCCTGCAGCATCAGCACGCTGTCTTCCACGGTGCGGGTCATCGGCCCCAGGTGCGACAGAATCGTCATGGAACTGGCCGGCCATTGCGGCACATAACCGAAGGTCGGCTTGATGCCGAAAGTGCCGGTAAATGCACACGGAATCCGGATTGAGCCGCCGGCATCGCTGCCTTGGTGCAATACACCCAGGTTCAACGCCGCCGCAGCGCCCGCGCCGCCCGACGAACCGCCCGCCGTGGTGCGCGTGTCCCATGGGTTGCGGGTGATGCCATACAAGGGGTTGTCGGTGACGCCTTTCCAGCCGAATTCCGGGGTGGTGGTTTTGCCCAGCAACACTGCACCGGCCTTGCGCATCAGGGCCGAGAAGGGCGCGTCCACGTCCCACGGCCCTTCGGCCGATGAGGTGCGTGAGCCCTTGCGCGTGGGCATGCCGATCGTCAGCGTCAGGTCTTTGATCGACGCCGGTACCCCGTCCAGCGCGCCGCAAGGTTGGCCCTTGAGCCAACGCTGCTCCGAGGCACGCGCAGCCTGCAGCGCACCTTCCGGGTCGACGTGGCAATAGGCGTTCACCACCGGGTTGTAGCGCTCGATGCGCAGCAGCGTGTCTTCGATGACTTCCACGGGTGACAGCGTCTTGTCCCGGTAATGTGCGAGTAACTGGACTGCCGTCAAATCAGCGATCTCGCTCATGCCGGATCTCCCTGCGCCGCGTTGACCATGGCGCGCAACAGCACCGCGCAGCCCGCCGCCAAGTCGTCCGGCGCAGCGTTTTCGATTTCGTTGTGGCTGATACCGCCTTCGCACGGCACGAAAATCATCCCGGCCGGGCCGAGTTCGGCGACGAAAATCGCGTCGTGCCCGGCGCCGCTGACGATGTCCATGTGGCTCAGGCCCAACGCACTCGCGCCATCGCGCACGGCGTTGACGCAGGCCGGGTTGAAGTCCAGTGGAGGGAAGTCGGCGGTGGGCGTCAGTTCAAACGTCAACCCGTGGCGGGCGGACGTGGCCTCGATCACGCTGCGCACTTCATCAACCATGGCTTGCAGCGTGTCGGCGTGCAGGTGGCGCAGGTCGATGGTCATGTGCACCTGGCCGGGAATCACGTTGCGCGAACCGGGGTGCAGGCTCAGGCAACCGACGGTGCCGCAGGCGTGGGGTTGTTGTTCATGGGCGATGCGGTTGACCGCGCTGACCACTTCGGCGGCGCCCACCAGGGCGTCCTTGCGCAGGTGCATCGGCGTGGGGCCGGCGTGGGCTTCGACGCCGGTGAGGGTCAGGTCGAACCACTTCTGGCCCAGGCATCCCATCACCACGCCAATGGTCGTGGCCTGGTCTTCGAGCACCGGGCCTTGCTCGATATGCGCCTCGAAATACGCGCCGACCGCGTGGCCCAATACGGCACGCGAACCGGCATAGCCGATGCGCTGCAATTCGGCGCCCACCGACAGGCCCTGGTCGTCGAGCTTGTCGAGGGTGTCCTGCAAGTCGAACTTACCGGCAAACACCCCGGAGCCCATCATGCACGGCGGGAAGCGCGAGCCTTCTTCGTTGGTCCACACCACCACTTCAATCGGTGCTTCGGTTTCGATGTTGAGGTCATTCAGGGTGCGGATCACTTCCAGGCCAGCCATCACGCCGTAGCAGCCGTCGAACTTGCCGCCGGTGGGTTGGGTGTCGATATGGCTGCCGGTCATCACCGGGGGCAGGGCGGAGTTGCGCCCAGCGCGGCGCGCGAAAATATTGCCGATGGCGTCGACACTGACGCTGCACCCGGCCGCTTCGCACCATTGCACAAACAGGTCGCGGGCCTGGCGGTCGAGGTCGGTGAGGGCCAGGCGACACACGCCGCCTTTGACCGTGGCGCCGAGTTGGGCCAGCTCCATCAGCGATTGCCACAGGCGGTCACGGTTGATCAGCGGGGCGTTGCTCTTGAGCGGTTGCGCAAAACTATTCATGGGCAGTCTCCGGTCAGGCACTCAGGGCCAAATAGCGATTCTTGATGCTCGGGTCGGCGCGGAAGGCGGCGGCGCTGCCCTCGTAGACCACGCGGCCCTGTTCGAGTACGTAATGGCGGTCGGCGAGCTTGTCGCAGACCATCAGGTTCTGTTCCACCAGCAGCACCGGCAGGCCGTCGTCCTTGACCTTGCGCAGGATCTTCACCAGTTCGTCGACGATTACCGGGGCGAGGCCTTCGGTGGGTTCGTCGAGGATCAGCAGCTTGGGATCGTTGAGCAGCGCGCGGGCAATGGCGAGCATCTGTTGCTCACCGCCGGACAACGCGTGGCCGGCGTTTTTGCGCCGCTCCTTGAGGCGCGGGAACATGCCGTAC
Organism: Pseudomonas sp.; assembly: GCF_049645325.1. Classification (GTDB taxonomy): domain Bacteria; phylum Pseudomonadota; class Gammaproteobacteria; order Pseudomonadales; family Pseudomonadaceae; genus Aquipseudomonas. Next base: position 5,691 of record NZ_JBARTQ010000098.1, read on the forward strand.
ACGTCTTCCAGCTGCCAGCGGCTGCTCTTGCGCACGGCGATGCGCAGGTTTTCCTCGACGGTCAGCAGGCGGAAGATCCCGCGGTTTTCCGGCACCAGCGCCAGACCCTGGCGCGCGATTTCAAAGATCTTCTGGCCCACCAGCGCCTGGCCGTTGAAGTGAATCTGGCCCTGACGCGGGCAAATAATCCCGAGGATGCTGCGCAGCGTGGTGGTCTTGCCCGCGCCATTGCGCCCCAGCAAGGTCACCAGTTCGCCGGGGTTGACGGTCAATGACACGCCTTCGAGCACGTGGCTCTTGTCGTAGTAGGAATGGATATTCTCGACGATCAGCATCAGGCAGCCTCCCCAAGGTAAGCGGTGCGCACGCGTTCATCGGCGCGCACGAACTCCGGCGTGCCTTCCACCAGGATCTGGCCGTGGCTCATCACCGTGATGCGTTGGCTGATGGACATGACGATGCTCATGTTGTGTTCGATCAACAGCACCGTGTGGTCGCGGCCGAGGTCGCTGATCAGTTGGGTCATGATCGGAATGTCATCGATGCCCATGCCCGAGGTGGGCTCGTCGAGCATCAACAGTTTCGGCTTGGAGCAGATCGACATGCCCACCTCCAGCACCCGTTGCTGGCCGTGGGACAACTCGCCCGCCAGGGTGTCGGCGCGGCGGGTGAGTTGCAGGCGTTCGAGCACCTGGTCAGCCATCTCCAGGTGTTCGCGCTTGCTGTCGACGCGGCGCCAGAAGTTCAGGGCGCGTGCACCGTCACGGCCTTGGGCGGCCAGGCGCAGGTTTTCGCGCACGCTGAGGTTCTGGAACAGGCTGGTCAGCTGGAACGAGCGCGCCATGCCCAGCCCGACGCGGGCGTGGGCAGGTTTGCGCATCAGGTTCTTGCCGTCGAAATGGATCGCCCCGGCGGTGGCTTGGCGTTCTCCGGTCAGGCAGTGGAACAGGCTGGTCTTGCCCGCGCCGTTGGGGCCGATGATGGTGTGGATGGTGCCGGCTTCGACCTTGAGGTTGACGCCATTTACCGCACGGAACGCGCCGTAGGCCAACTCCAGATTGTGGGTTTCCAGCAGGATGCTCATAGCACTTCCTCCTTGGTCACGACGCCGGCTTTGCGGCTGCCTCGAACCCGTTCAAACAGTGACGACAACCCGCCCCACAAGCCGCCGCGCATGAAGATCACCACCAGGATCAGGATGACGCCGAGCAGCATCAGCCAGCGCGGCCACAGGTCGGAGAGGAAATCCCCCAGCAACACGATGGAGCCGGCGCCCAGCAGCGAGCCGAACAACGAGCCGGTGCCGCCGACGATGGTCATGATCAGGATGTTTTCGGACATCGCCAGGTCGATATTCGACAGCGGTACAAAGTGCAGCAGCATGGCGTACAGCGCGCCGGCAATCCCCGTGACTGCGCCGGACAACACAAACACCAGGATCTTGAAGTGGCGCGTGTCGTAGCCGATGGCCGAGGCGCGGGTTTCGTTTTCGCGGATCGCCATCAAGGTGCTGCCGAACGGCGAGGCGATTACCCGACGCGCACCGATGAAAATCAGCAGGAACAGCACCGCGACGAAGCCATAAAACGCATGGGCATCGGCCAATGACAGCAGCACGGTGTCGCCGATGCGGATTTCCGGGCGTGGCACACTGAGCAGGCCGTTGTCGCCGCCAGTCCAGTCGCTCAAGGTATAGGCGACGAAGTAGGCCATCTGGCTGAACGCCAGGGTCAGCATCACGAAGTAAATGCCGGTTCGTCGTATCGCCAGAGCGCCGACCAGAAACGCCAGGAAGCCACCGGCGACAGCGGCGCCCAGCAAGGCGGTGAACAGGCCCAGTTGCAGGTGGATCATCAGCAGCGCCGCGCAGTAGGCGCCAGCCCCGAAGAAGATGCCTTGGCCGAACGACAACAGCCCGGTGTAACCCAGCAGCAGGTTGCACGCCAGCGCCGCCATGGCGAAGATCAGGATTTCGGTGGCCAGGGTCGCCGAGGGCAGAATCAACGGCAGGCCGATCAATACCGCCAGCACCAACAGCAGCATGTAGCGCGATTGGGTCTTGGCAAACGGCAGGGGGTTTTTCTCGCTCATGTCAGGCTCTCCCAAACAGGCCGTAAGGGCGCACCAGAATCACCACGGCCATCGCGCCGTAGATCATCAGGCTCGCGCCCTGGGGCCAGAGTGTGGTCATCAGGCTTTGCACCACGCCCACCAGCAAACCGCCGACCAGCGCGCCGCTGAAGGAACCCATGCCGCCGATCACCACCACCACGAAGGCCACGCCGAGAATTTCCGGGCCGACAAAGGGCTGGGCGCCGCGCAACGGGGCGAACAGCACGCCGGCCATACCGGCGAGGCCTACGCCGAGGGCGAAGGTCATGGAGAACAGGCGGAAAATGTTGGTGCCGAGCAGCGACACGGTTTCGGTGCTTTCACTGCCGGCGCGCACCAGGGCGCCGAAGCGCGTGCGTTCCAGCAGCAGCCAGAGGCCGAGGCCGACCAGCGCGGAAAACACGATGAGGAACAGTCGGTAGTAGGGATAGACGAAATCGCCCACCACCAGCACGCCGCGCAGCAGTTCCGGCACGGCGACGCTTTTGCCCACCGGGCCCCAGATCATCACGCTGGCTTCCTGGATGATCAGCGCGATCCCTAAGGTCACCAGAATCTGGAACATGTGCGGCAAGTGGTAAATCCGCTGGATCAGCAGTCGCTCGATCACCCACGCCAGCGCGGCCACCACCAGCGGCGCGATCAGCAGCGCCAGCCAGAAACTGCCGGTGAGGCTGACGGCGGTGTAGCAAATGTAGGCACCCAGCAGGAAAAACGCGCCGTGGGCGAAGTTGACGAAGTTGAGCAGGCCGAAAATGATCGTCAGCCCGACCGCGATCAGGAAGTAGATCATCCCCAACCCCAGGCCATTGAGTATCTGGAACAGGTAAAGATTAAGCATGCAGAAACCCTCAGCAGGAGGCTGCTTGCGCAGCCCTGCGGTGCAATGTTCAGGGGCTCAGGCGAGCGTGCAGCCCGTCGCCTCGACCGGCGGGAACGACTGGCCGGCGCTGAGCACCTTGGCCAGGTCGTCCTTGTCGGCCATGTCGCCGCTGGCCTTGCCGATCATCAGGTAGTAATCCTTGATCACTTGATGGTCGCCGGCGCGGATCGACTCCTTGCCGGTCGGGCCTTCGAAGCTCAGGCCTTGCATGGCCTTGGCCACGGTCGGGCCGTCGAAACTGCCGGTGGCAAGGATGGTTTCCAGCATGACCCTGGTGCTGATGTAGTCGGCGGCCAGCGGGTAGGTAGGGTTGATGCCGTACTTGGCCTGGGTCAGCTTGACCAGTTCGCGGTTGAGCGGGCTGTCGACCTGGTGCCAGTACTGCGCGCCGAGGTACACGCCTTCGAGCACATCGCTGCCCAGTTCCTGGAACTGGTCGAGGCCGGCGGACCACACCAGCAGCACTTTCATGCGCTCCTTGATGCCGAAGTTCACCGCCTGGCGCAGGGTGTTGGACGACTGGCTGCCGAAGTTGAGCAGCACCAGCACGTCGGGTTTGGCGGCGATGGCGTTGGTCAGGTAGCCGGAGAATTCCTGCTCCTGCAAGGAGTGGTAGCTGTTGCCGACATGTTCCAGGCCGCTTTCCTTGAGCACGGTTTTCGCGCCTTCGAGCAAGGCTTCGCCGAACACATATTGTGGGGTGATGGTGTACCAGCGCTTGGCGTCCGGCAGCAGCTTGATCAGCGGCACCATGGTTTCGCGGATGGCGCCATAGGTGGGCACCGACCAGCGGAAGGTCGCACTGTTGCAGTCCTTGCCGGTGACTTCATCAGCGCCCACTGGCGTCATGAACACGCCGCCGGCCTTGCTGACTTCCTTGGCCACCGCCAGAGCGGATGACGACAGCGTGCAGCCCTGGAAGAAGCGCGCACCGTCCTGCTGGATCGCTTCCTGAACCTTGCGCACGGCCTTGCCGGCGTTGCCTTCGGTGTCGATGACCTTGTAGTTCAGCGGGCGGCCGAGAAGCTCGGGGTGCTGTTCCACGGCCAGGCGCGAACCCATGTCGGCAAACTTGCCATAGCTGGCAAAGGCGCCAGACATGGACTTGAGGCCGTAAAAGGTAAAGGGCTCGGCGGCGAATGCAGACCGCACGCTCAACGGAAGGCTGAGGGCGGCTGCAGCGGTGAGGCTGGCTTTTAACAACGTACGACGCTGCATGGGGTGACTCCCTGGTTTAGTTATTGGCAGGAGCGGCAAGGGCGATACGGTGGAGCAGGGCCTGTGGGCAGGCCTGTTATTGGGTGACTCGGCTTATCGGTTTGAACTCGGTCAAATGTGTGGGCTGGCTTGCCTGCGATGCGCATAAGTATCTACACAACTTTCAAGGCTGAAAAATCTCCCTGTAGTGAGCGGGCTTGCCCCGCGCTGGGC
>NZ_JBARTQ010000099.1:0-13953 GCF_049645325.1 Pseudomonas sp.
GGTTTGGGGCCGCTTCGCAGCCCAGCGCGGGGCAAGCCCGCTCACTACAACGATGTGTAGATACTTATGCCAATCGCAGGCAAGCCAGCTCCCACATTTGAATGTATTCACCGATCAAAATGTGGGAGCTGGCTTGCCTGCGATGAGGTCAGTCCAAGCAATGATGATTTACACCCTGGCGCCTACTTCACGGCCACTGACCAACCGCTCCAGCGCCTCACCCAATCCGCTGGCTTTGTTACCAATCAAAAGGTGCCAAACGCCACTGTCCAACTGGCTCACACCTTGGCAACCCAGCGCGGTCAGATCCGCTTCAGACAACACCGAATCATCCCCCAACTCCACCCGCAACCGGGTCATCGCCACGGCTTCCAACTGCCGCACATTTGCACGGCCGCCCAAGGCGCTCAGCCATTTCTCGGCTTCCTGCACATTCACCGCCATCGGCTTATCCACAGGCGCAACGCTCACAGGTGCTGCCGCCACAAACGATGGCATGGCCAAGCGAATCTCATCGGCAATGCTGTCGGCCATCGGCCCGACCACCACCTGCAAACTCCCGCCATTGCCGGGCCGAACCACGGCCATGGCGCCGAGGGCTTTCAATTCTGCATCCACCGCTTTATTGCGATCGACCATGTCCAAGCGCAGACGAGTCGTACACGCACCCACGCTCAGCAAGTTCGCCGCGCCACCCAGCGCACGAATGTAGGCGCTGGCCCGCTGGTTATCGCTCATGGCTTCAGCCTGCACCACCTGGATGTCTTCACGTCCCGGTGTCTTCAGGTTGAAACGACGGATGCAGTAGTTGAACACGCTGTAGTAAATCACCGCGTAAGCCAGGCCTACCGGGAATACCAGCCAGCCATTGGTGGACTTGCCCCAGCCGAGCACCATGTCGATAAAACCACCGGAGAAGGTAAAGCCCAGGTGGATATTCAGCATGTTGGTGACTGCCATCGACAGGCCCGTCAGCACCGCATGGATCAAGTACAGGAACGGCGCGAGGAACATGAACGCGAATTCAATCGGCTCGGTCACGCCGGTCAAAAACGAAGTCAGCGCCATCGACAGGAAAATCCCGCCCATCACTTTACGGCGCTCAGGCAACGCATTGCGGTACATCGCCAGGCATGCAGCCGGCAGGCCGAACAGCATTACCGGGAACATGCCGGTCATGAACTGGCCGCCTTTCGGGTCGCCGGCGAAGTAGCGCGTCAGGTCGCCCGTGACGATCGCCCCGGTGACCGGGTCGGTGAAGCTGCCGAACACAAACCACGCCATGTTGTTGAGGATATGGTGCAAGCCGGTGACGATCAGCAGGCGGTTGAACACGCCAAACACGAACGCGCCGAAACTGCCGCTTTCCATCAGCAGCACGCCAAAGCTGTTGATGCCGTGCTGGATCGGCGGCCAGATCAGACCAAAAATCACCCCCAGCGCTACCGCCGAGAAGCCCGTGACAATCGGCACAAAGCGCCGCCCGCCAAAGAAGGCGAGGTACTCTGGCAGCTTGATGTCCTTGAAGCGGTTATACAGCCCGCCCGCCATCAGGCCGCTGGCGATACCGGCGAGCATGCCCATGTTGATGCTGGTGTCCATCACCTTGAGCGTGGAGACCATCACCAGGTAACCAATCGCGCCGGCCAGGCCTGCCGTGCCGTTATTGTCGCGGGCGAAACCCACGGCAATGCCGATAGCAAAGATCAGCGCCAGGTTGGCGAAGATCGCTTGGCCAGCGTCGTGCATCACGGCGATGTTCAAAAGATCGGTGTCGCCCAGGCGCAGCAGGAGGCCGGCGATCGGCAGGATCGCGATCGGCAGCATGAGTGCACGGCCCAGGCGTTGCAGGCCTTCGATGAAATGTTGGTACATGGCGAGTCTCCCTTTTCTTGTTGTTTTCAGCTCAGCGGCCAGTGGTGTTGACAGGCTTGGCGAACGGCCTTGGCGCTGCTCAGGTCGAGCAGGCCTTGGCTGAGTTGCCGGCATTGCGCCGCGTCCAGGTGACGGACGCGGTCCTTGATTTCTCCGATCTGCGGCGGGCTCACCGACAGCTCACTGACCCCAAGGCCCACCAGCACGGGTGTGGCCAGCGGGTCGGAGGCGAGGGCGCCACACACGCCCACCCAACGCCCATGTTTGGCAGCACCGGCGCAGGTCTGGGCGATCAGCCGCAGCAGCGCCGGGTGCAAGGCATCGACCCGCGCGGCGAGGCCGGCGTGGTCGCGGTCCATGGCCAGGGTGTACTGGGACAGGTCATTGGTGCCGATGGACAAAAAGTCTGCGTGCCTGGCCAACTGTTCGGCCATCAATGCGGCGGCGGGCACTTCGATCATCACGCCCAGTTCCGGGCGTTGCGTCAGCTCAAGCTCCACGCACAATTCATCCAGGCGCTGGCGGATCTGCAGCAGTTCATCCACCTCGCTGACCATCGGCAGCAAAATGCGGCAGCGCTCCAGCGGAGACACTTGCAGCAGCGCGCGCAGTTGCTGGTCGAGCACGTCCGGGCGCACTTGGGCCAGGCGAATGCCGCGCAGGCCCAGCACCGGGTTGGCCTCGACGGGCAGCGGCAAATAGTCGAGTTGCTTGTCGCCGCCGACGTCGATGGTGCGGATGATCACCGACTTGTCGCCCATGGCATCCAGCACGGCCTGGTAGGCGTGACGCTGTTCCTGTTCATCCGGCGCGGTGCGGCGGTCGACGAACAGAAATTCGGTGCGCAACAGGCCCACGCCGTCGGCGCCGTTTTCAAAGGCCAGTTGGGCCTCGCTGCTGGAGGCGACGTTGGCGGCCACTTCAATTGTGATGCCATCGGTGGTGCGCGCCGGTTGTTGGGCCTGTGACTGCTGCTGTTGGCGGCGCAATTTTTGTGCGCCGCGAATCTGGTGCACTTCGGCGTGGCGTGCCTCGCTGGGCATGAGTTCCAGGCGACCGTTGGCGGCGTCGAGCACCACGCGTTGGCCTTGGGGCACATCGAGCACCTCGGCACCCAGCGCGACGACGCAAGGCAGGCCTTTGCCACGGGCCAAAATGGCAACGTGGGAGGTTGCGCCGCCTTCGGCCATGCAGATGCCGACGGCCTGTTGTTCGCTCAGTTGCAGCAGGTCTGAAGGCGTCAGTTCGTGAGCGCTGACAATCGATCCGGCAGGCAACTCGAAATGCCAGGCTTCACCCAACAATGCGCGTAACACGCGTTGTTGCAAATCGCGCAGGTCATTGGAGCGCTCGGCAAACAGCGGGTTGCCCAGCGCCAAGAGCACGGCGCATTGCGCCTGGATCGAATCACGCCAGGCGTGAGTGGCGGCGCTGCCCTGTTCGATGGACGCGGTGGCGGCGTCCAGCAAGGCCGGGTCTTCCAGCAGGGCGAGGTGGGCCGCGAAGATGTCCTCTTCCTCGACATTCTTGCGCTGGCGGGCCTGATCCAGGGTGTTGCGGATTTCGCTGCGCACGTGCTCCAGGGCCACGTCCAGGTGTTGCAGTTGTTCATCGGCGATGTGGTTACGGCTGTCTTCCGGCAGCTCGATGCCGGTCAGGCGGAACAGCGGCCCGCACACCAGGCCGGGCGCGGCGCACACACCTTGCAGCACACCGGCTTCGGTATTCGCGCGGCGCGGCGTCACCGCGACAGGCGCGTGATGTTGTTCTTTAATGGCTGCCGACAAGGCGGCGATGACGGCCTGCAATGCTGCGCCGGCATCCTTGCCGCGACAGGTGACCCGCACCTCATCGCCTTCGCCGATCCCAAGCCCCATCAGGCCGATCAGGCTGTCACACGACGCCGACTTACCGCCGAAATGCAGATGCGCCTGGCTGCTGAAGCCTTGGGCCGTCTTGCGGATCAACGCGGCGGGGCGGGCATGCAGGCCGCCACGGTGAGTGATTTGCACGCTGGCGCGGACTTCAGTATCCGAGTTATCCACAGCCGCCTGAACGCCGGCCACCGAACGCGCCACAATCTGCAACAACGGTTCGCCGAGCTTGACGGTGTTTCCCGCCACCGGCCGCAGTTCAAAGTATTCGCCATTGGTCAGGATGATCAGGCTGATCAGGCTTTTGCACTGGCGCGCAATCCGGTCCAGGTCAAACTGCACCAGCGCCTGGCCCTTGCTCACCCGGGCGCCTTCCTTGACCAGCAAGGCGAACCCTTCGCCATTCAGCTCTACCGTGTCGATGCCCACGTGCATCAACACCTCGGCGCCGTTTTCGGCGCGAATCGTCAGTGCATGCCCGGTGCGGGCGACATGAATAATGACCCCGTCACACGGCGCGTGCAGGCAGTCGTTGAGCGGGTCGATAGCAATGCCCTCGCCCATGGCGCCGCTGGCGAACACTTCGTCGGGAACGTTGCCCAGGGTCAGCACCGGCCCGCTTAACGGGGCGCTGAGGGTCAGTTCATTATTGTTGTAGGACATGGGCACGGTACTCATCAGGAAAACACGGCAAACGACTCAGTGAGTGCGGGTAACTTTGCTCAGGTGGCGCGGCTGGTCCGGGTCCATGCCCCGCGCTTCAGCGAGGCCTGCGGCCATGACGTAAAAGCTCTGGATCGCGAGGGCCGGGTCCAGGCTGGGGTGCTCGGCGCGGCTCAGGGTCAGGTCGCGTTCGGCGATGTCGTCTGGCGCGGCCAGCAACACGCGGGCCCCGCGCTGGCGCATGTCGGCAGCCAGGCTCAACAAGCCGGCTTGCTCGGCGCCGCGTGGGGCAAACACCAGCAACGGGTAGTCTTCGTCGATCAAGGCCATCGGCCCGTGGCGCACTTCGGCGCTGCTGAAGGCTTCGGCCTGGATCGCCGAGGTTTCCTTGAGCTTGAGCGCGGCTTCCTGGGCGATGGCAAACCCGGCGCCACGGCCAATCACAATCAGGCGCTGGCTGTCGCGCAGGGCGTCGATGGCGGCGGTCCAGTCTTGTGTGGCGGCTTCACGCAAACCGTCGGGCAAGGCTTGGCAGGCTTGCAGCAACAGCAGGTCCTGGTTCCAGTGGCCGATCAACTGCGCGCTGGCGCTGAGGGTGGCGATAAAGCTTTTGGTCGCGGCGACGCTCTGTTCCGGCCCGGCGCACAGCGGCACGTGGAATTCACACGCGGCTTCCAGTGGCGAGTCTTCGGCATTCACCAGCGAAATGCTCAGGGCGCCGCGTTTACGCAACAGGCGCAGGCTGTTGACCAGGTCCGGGCTTTGCCCTGACTGAGAGAAACCAAACACCACCTGGCCGCTGACCTTCAGCGGTGCCTGCAACAAGGTCACCACTGACATCGGCAACGACGCCACCGGGATGCCCACGTGCTGCATGGCCAGGTAGGCGAAGTAACTGGCGGCGTGGTCCGAACTGCCACGGGCAATGGTCATGGCCACTTGCGGCGGCTGGCGGCGCAGGCGGCCTGCAACTTCCTCCAGCATCGGGGCCAGGCGTTGCAGTTGCGCCGCGACGGCGTCAGAGGAGGCCAGCGCCTCTTCAAGCATTTTTGAAGTCAATGGTTTCTCCTTCGACCATTACGTCGGTGAGGTGCAGGGAACGGTCAAGGCGTACGCAGTCGGCAAAGCTGCCGCGTTGCAGGCGTCCGCGTTCTTCGAGGCCCAGGTAGTCCGCAGGAAATTGCGACAAGCGTTGTGAGGCTTCGCTGATCGGCAGGCCGATTTTCACCAGGTTGCGCAGCGCCTGGTCCATGGTCAGGGTGCTGCCGGCCAGAGTGCCGTCGGCCAGGCGCACGCCGCCCAGGCATTTGGTCACGGTGTGGCTGCCCAGCTTGTATTCGCCGTCGGGCATGCCGGCGGCGGCGGTCGAATCGGTGACGCAATACAGGCAAGGGATCGCGCGCAGCGCCACGCGCATGGCGCCGGGGTGTACGTGGAGTAAATCCGGGATCAATTCAGCGTATTTGGCGTGGGCTAACGCGGCGCCGACAATGCCCGGCTCGCGGTGATGCAGCGGGCTCATGGCGTTGTACAAATGCGTGAAGCTGGTGGCGCCGGCGGCGAGGGCGGCGACGCCTTCTTCGTAGCTGCCCAGGGTGTGGCCGATCTGCATGCGCACGCCGCGCTCGCTGAGGGCGCGAATCAGCGCGTCATGGCCGGCGATTTCCGGCGCGATGGTAATCACGCGGATCGGCGCCAGGCGCAGGTAGGCTTCCACTTCGGCCATCAGCGCGGTGTGAGCGAAGTTGGGCTGGGCGCCGAGTTTTCCGGGATTGATGTAGGGCCCTTCCAAATGCACACCGAGAACGCGGGCGCTGCCTGTAGGGCGCTGCTCACAGAAAGCGCCGAGCTGGCCGAGCACGCTGGAAATCTCGTCCACTGGCGCAGTCATGGTGGTGGCCAGCAGCGAGGTGGTGCCAAAACGCACGTGGGTGCGGGTGATGGTCTCGAACGCGTTGGCGCCTTCCATGATGTCTTTGCCACCACCGCCGTGCACGTGCAGGTCGATGAAGCCCGGCAGCAGGTAGGGCAAATCATTGTCGGTCGGGTCGCACGGCGTGCCTTCGATGGCGGTCACTTTGCCGTGTTCGTGCACCAGGCGGCCGCGAATCCAGCCACTGGGCGTGAGGATGTTGTCTTCGGACATGGGCAGTTCTCTAAAGTCGCAGTTCAGCGGAGTAGTCATGGCGGCGCAGCTCTGCGACGAAGTCGTAGTAGTCGTTGCGGCAGTAGGTGTCGGTGATTTCGATCGGTGTGTTGTCGGCGGTGTAGCCGACCCGGGTCATCAGCAGCATGGCGGTCCCGGGGGCGATGCCCACCAGTTTGGCGAACTCATCCGAGGCGTTGATCGCCTGAATATGCTGCAGGGCGCGCACGATGGGCTTACCGATGCCTTCCAGGTATTCGTACAGCGAATTGCCGATGGCTTGCGGGTGCGGCAGCACCGAGGCGGGCATGGCGGTCATTTCAATCGCCATCACCGTGTCGTCGGCTTTGCGCAAACGCTTGAGGCGCGCCACTTTATCGGTGGGCGACAGGCACAGGCGGATCAACTCTTCGTGGGTCGGCGGGGTGATGTCGCGCTCCAGCCACTGAGAGGTCGGTACAAACCCCTTGAGGCGCAACATTTCACTGAAGCCTGACAGGCGTGACAGCGGTTGTTCCAGGCGCGGAGTGATAAACGTGCCCGAGCCTTGGCTTCGGCGGATCAAGCCTTGGGCAAACAGCACTTCCAGGGCTTTACGGGCCGTCACCCGCGAAATGCTCAGTTGCTCACTGAGGGCGCGTTCCGACGGCAAAGCCTGTTCGGATTTCCACTGGCCAGCATGAATGGCCGCTTCCAGGTTGCGGGCCAGTTGCAGGTACAGCGGCGTCGATTGTTTGTCGTCGGGGCGCAGCGTCAGGATGGGATTCATCTGTGAAGTTTCCGATGCGGTTATTGGAGTGTTGTCGCCCGGTAATGGCCGGAAATTAATACCACTTAAATACCATGTCAATGCTGCCAAAACGGTGCGGACCCCTGTTTATCGGCGCTTTAAGGGTGCGTGGTATCAAGTGGTATTAGAGAGGTCTTTATCGCGCGCAGAACGGCGCAGCCCGGCGCAGTGAACTGGTATTCACCGGCAGGCGCTGCCAGGGGCAGGAATTATTTTCAGATTATTTTACCAACGGTATGCGATTACGGCCGAATCTCGATCATGGTGCCGTCTTTGACCAGGTTCCAGACTTCGCGCATGTCGACGTTGCGCATGCCGATACAGCCGTCGGTCCAGTCCAGGGTGTGGAACCACTGCTCCGGGTATTCTTCGGTGTCGGGGGTGCCGTGGATCATGATCATACTGCCCGGCCTCACGCCTTCGCGGCGCGCGCGGGCGGAGTCGCTGATATTCGGGTAGGAGATGTGCATGGCCAGGTTGAAGCGGTCGCTGGTCTTGCGCCAGTCGATCCAGTAAAAGCCTTCCGGCGTACGGCGGTCACCCTCGATCAGCTTGGTGCCCTTGGGGTTTTTGCCGAGCGAGATGCGATAGGTCTTGAGCGGCTTGCCGTCGTTGATCAGCTGCAATTGGTGGGCGGACTTGAGTACGAGGATTTTTTCGACAGGTTTGCCGCCGATAATTTCGACCGTAGAGGCTGAAGAAAAGGTAGCGAACGACAGGCAGATCAAAGCGAGCAACAGACGCATTAAAACGGTTTCCCTAGTAAAGGAGGCTGCCTGAAGTGTTATTTGGCCGGCTGCGTCATCGGCGGCACCGATTCGCTGCGTACTGGAAACACTTGCTGACGACGGTCGGCAAAAAAGTATTCTAAGGTACGTCCGACGGTGCGGAAAGCCAGCTCGGACCAAGGGATGTCGGCTTCATCGAACAGCTTCACTTCGAGGCTTTCAGGGCCCGCGGCAAAGTCCAGGTCGACCAGTTCGGCGCGGTAGAAAATATGCACCTGGCTGATGTGCGGCACGTCGATCAGGGTGTAGATGCGCAGGTTGCGCACGCGTGCGCAGGCTTCCTCCATGGTTTCGCGCATGGCGGCCTGTTCCACGGTCTCGCCGTTCTCCATGAACCCGGCGGGCAGGGTCCAGTAACCCAGGCGCGGCTCGATGGCGCGGCGGCACAGCAGCACTTTATCGCCCCACACCGGCACCGTGCCGGCGACGATATTGGGGTTCTGATAGTGAATGGTCGAGCAGTGATCGCACACGTAGCGCAGGCGTGCGTCGCCTTCGGGTATGCGTTGGGTAACCGGTTTACCGCACTGGCTGCAGAAGTTCATGCTGGGGTTCCTGGAGAGTGGGCCTATCTTGGCGTGGCGGGCAGGGCCCTGCAAGTTGTCGTTTAGCGACATGCGCCGGGTTTTGGGGTTGGGCGCCCGCCAGCTTTGGTGCATGATGCAAGGTAGCCAACAGACCGAGATGACTCATGCTGGACGAGCTACTTCGCCGGGTAAGCAACCACACCCCCCACACGCTGGAAACCGACGGGCGTTTCCCCGAGGCTGCGGTGCTGGTGCCGATTACTCGCAGTGACGAACCCGAGCTGATCCTGACCCTGCGCGCCAGTGGCCTGTCGACCCACGGCGGCGAAGTGGCGTTTCCGGGCGGGCGCCGCGACCCCGAAGACCCGGACCTGATTTTCACCGCGCTGCGCGAAGCCGAAGAAGAAATCGGCCTGCCGCCCGGCCTCGTGGAAGTCATCGGCCCGTTGAGCCCGCTGATCTCCCTGCACGGCATTCGGGTCACGCCTTATGTCGGCGTTATCCCCGATTACGTCGAGTACCTGGCCAACGATGCCGAGATTGCCGCCGTTTTCAGCGTGCCCCTGGAGTTTTTCCGACAGGACCCGCGCGAACATACCCACAGAATCGATTACCAGGGACGCAGTTGGTACGTGCCCAGCTATCGGTTCGGCGACTATAAAATCTGGGGGCTGACAGCGATCATGATCGTCGAGTTGATCAACCTGCTCTATGACGACGCCAAGATCAGCCTGCACCAGCCGCCCAAGAGCTTCATCAATATCTAAGCCATCGTTTGAATGGCAACGCCGTGAGGAAAAACCATGAAATATCGCCTGGGCGACGCCCGCGTCGAGACGCACCCCAACAGTTGGGTGGCGCCGAATGCCACGCTGGTGGGCAAAGTCAAGCTGGAGGAGGGCGCCAATGTCTGGTTCAACGCGGTGTTGCGCGGCGACAACGAACTGATCCTGATCGGCAAGAACAGCAACGTGCAGGACGGCAGCGTGATGCACACCGACATGGGCTACCCGTTGACCTTGGGCACGGGCGTGACCATCGGCCACAACGCCATGCTGCACGGCTGCACCGTCGACGATTACAGCCTGATCGGCATCAACGCGGTGATCCTCAACGGCGCCAGGATCGGCAAGCATTGCATCATCGGCGCCAACGCGCTGATTGGCGAAGGCAAGGAAATCCCCGATGGTTCGCTGGTAATGGGCTCGCCGGGCAAGGTGGTGCGCGAGTTGACCGAGGCGCAAAAACGCATGCTCGAAGCCAGCGCCGCGCACTATGTGCATAACTCACAGCGTTATGCGCGTGACCTGGTTGAGCAGGAAGAATGAACCCGATTGAACGCCCCGTCGCCTCGCCCTGCGTGAGCATTTGCGCGCTGGATGACGCTGATGTGTGTACGGGCTGCCAGCGCACGGTGGCTGAGATCACGCGGTGGAGCCGCATGGACAATACCGAGCGCCGGGTGGTGCTGGGGTTGTGCCATGAGCGGGCGGTGGCGAGTGGGTTGGTGTTCATGGTTTCGGGGAAATCCGGCGGCTGATAGACCGCTTTCGCGAGCAAGCCCGCTCCCACCCTTGATTTGTGAATACGTTCAAATTTGGGAGCTGACTTGCCTGCGATGAGGCCCTCCCAGACGACATATTTCCAATTGTGAAGTACCCTGTGGCCCTTGTTCACAGGTCCATCCCCATGCTCTTCCTGATCGCCTACATCAGCAGCGTCGTGCTGATCAACTTCGCCTTTTCCACCGCCCCGCACCTGGATGTCATCTGGTCCGCCTGGGGTGGCCTGGTGTTTATCCTGCGCGACATGGTGCAAACCCGCTTCGGCCACGGTGCGATTATCGCCATGCTGGCGGCGCTGGTGCTGTCGTACGTGACGTCCGACCCGGCCATCGCCCTGGCCAGCGCCACGGCGTTTGCGGTGTCCGAATGCATCGACTGGCTGGTGTTCAGCATCACCAAGCGCCCGCTGCATGATCGCCTGTGGATAAGTTCGGCGCTGAGCATTCCCCTCGATACCTTTATCTTCTTCGGCCTGATCGGCGCGCTGACGCCGGCGGTGGCAGGCACCGCCCTGGTGTCGAAATTCGCCGGGGTTACGGTGGTGTGGCTGATCATGGCTTGGCGCTTGCGCAAACGAGCCGTCGCCAACTGAGGCCAATTTTTACAGTTCATGTAAAATGCCGGCCTTTCTCCCCATGATCCGCTCCCCTGAGGACCTGAGATGACCCGAATCGGAACTCCATTGTCGCCAACCGCGACCCGCGTTTTGCTGTGTGGCTGCGGTGAGCTGGGCAAGGAAGTGGTGATCGAACTACAACGCCTGGGCGTTGAAGTGATTGCCGTGGATCGCTACGCCAACGCGCCGGCCATGCAGGTGGCGCACCGTAGCCACGTGATCAACATGCTCGACGGCGCCGCCCTGCGTGCCGTGATCGAAGCCGAGAAGCCGCATTTCATCGTGCCGGAAATCGAAGCCATCGCCACCGCCACTCTGGTTGAACTGGAAGCCGAAGGCTTCACCGTGATCCCGACCGCGCGTGCCACCTCGCTGACCATGAACCGCGAAGGCATCCGTCGCCTGGCCGCCGAAGAGCTGGACCTGCCGACCTCGCCGTATCACTTCGCCGACACCTTCGAGGACTACAGCAAGGCCGTCACTGACCTGGGCTTCCCGTGTGTGGTCAAGCCAGTGATGAGTTCGTCGGGCAAGGGCCAGAGCCTGTTGCGCGGCACGGATGACGTGCAGAAAGCCTGGGATTACGCTCAGGAAGGCGGGCGTGCCGGTAAAGGCCGCGTGATCATCGAAGGCTTTATCGACTTCGACTACGAAATCACCTTGCTGACTGTGCGCCACATCGGCGGCACCACCTTCTGTGCGCCGGTCGGCCACCGTCAGGAGAAAGGTGACTACCAGGAATCCTGGCAGCCGCAAGCCATGAGCCCGATTGCCTTGGCGGAGTCTGAGCGTGTTGCCAAGGCGGTGACCGAAGCCCTGGGCGGCCGTGGCCTGTTTGGCGTCGAGCTGTTCATCAAGGGTGATCAGGTGTGGTTCAGCGAAGTGTCGCCACGCCCGCATGACACGGGGTTGGTGACATTGATTTCCCAGGACCTGTCGCAGTTTGCGTTGCACGCGCGCGCTATTCTGGGCCTGCCGATTCCGTTGATCCGTCAGTTCGGGCCTTCGGCCTCGGCGGTGATTCTGGTGGAAGGGCAGTCGACCCAGACCGCGTTCGCCAACCTCGGCGCTGCCTTGAGCGAGCCGGACACGGCGTTGCGTCTGTTTGGCAAACCGGAAGTGAATGGTCAGCGCCGGATGGGCGTGGCGTTGGCGCGGGATGAGTCGATTGAAGCGGCTCGGGCCAAGGCAACCCGTGCTTCGAAGGCTGTTGTTGTAGAGCTCTAAACCGCGTCGCGCCCTTCGCGAGCAAGCCCGCTCCCACATTCGACCGCATTGCCAGGTCTGGCACCGATCAACATGTGGGCGCGGGCTCGCTCGCGAAAGCGGTCTATCAGGCGACCTTGTTCAAATCGTTATCCCGCGTCTCTTTCAGGCACAGCACAGCAATCAAGCTGAGCAACGCTGCCGCCGACACATACCCGCCGACATAACTCAGCCCGCCCATTGCCACCAGTTTGGTCGCGAAGAACGGTGCGGCCGAAGCGCCGACAATCCCACCCAGGTTATAGGCCGCCGAAGCGCCGGTATAACGCACGCGGGTCGGGAACAGTTCCGGCAGCATTGCGCCCATCGGCGCAAAAGTAATGCCCATCAGGAACAGTTCCAGAGCCAGAAACAACGCGACGGCCCAGGTGGTTCCGTGGGTCAGTAACGGCTCCATGGTGAAGCCCGACAGGATGGCCAGGACCGCGCCGACGATCAGCACCGGTTTGCGCCCGTAACGGTCGCTGGCCAAGGCCGCCAATGGCGTGGCCAAGCCCATGAACAGCACGGCAAAGCACAGCAAACCAAGGAAGGTCTCGCGGCTGTAGCCCAGCGTTGATACGCCGTAGCTCAGCGAGAACGCGGTGGTGATATAGAACAGCGCATAGCACACCACCATCGACGCGGCGCCCAGCAGTACTGGCAGCCAGTGCTGGCTGAACAGCTCCACCAACGGCACTTTGACCGGCGCTTCCTTGGCCACGGCGTTGGCGAATACCGGGGTTTCATGCAGCTTCAACCGTGCATACAGGCCGACCATCACCAGCGCGGCGCTGAGGATGAACGGGATGCGCCAGCCCCAGCTGCGGAACTGCTCGTCGTTGAGGCTCATGGCCAGGATCAGAAACAGGCCGTTGGCCGCCAGAAAGCCAATCGAGGGGCCCAATTGCGGGAACATGCCGAACCAGGCGCGCTTGCCTTTAGGGGCGTTTTCAGTCGCCAGCAAGGCCGCGCCACCCCATTCCCCGCCAAGGCCCAGGCCCTGGCCGAAACGCAGCACGCACAGCAGGATCGGCGCCGAGGCCCCGATGCTGTCATAACCCGGCAACAAACCGATCAGCGTGGTGCACACGCCCATCAGCAGCAACGAGGCCACCAGCGTGGATTTACGCCCGATGCGGTCGCCAAAGTGGCCGAACAGCGCTGAGCCCAGTGGACGGGCGATAAAGGCGATGCCGAAGGTCAGGAACGACGCCAGCATCTGCGCGGTGCCGGAGGTCTGCGGGAAGAATACCGGGCCGATCACCAGGGCCGCGGCGGTGGCATAGATATAGAAGTCGTAGAACTCGATGGCGGTGCCGACGATGCTTGCGGTCGCGACCCGTGCGGTCGAGTTGAGCGGGGCGGCGGGCGCGGCCTCGTTATAGGTGGTGCTCATTGAGGTATCCCTGACGGTCATTGCGCGTTTGGTCGCGGATTATTATTGGTCGAACACCCAAGGATCAGGGGTGTAAGCGGGGCGGCTCGGGATGAGAGCAAACACCGGTCAGACGGTAACGCGGTGCCGGGACGCGCTGAGTGCGGGTAGCACGCGGTCGGGCGGGGCTCGGGTAAGCCGTGCCGATTATAGGAAGGGGTTGGCGGATCCAACAAGGGGTTGGGGGGTGCTATTTGGTTGGTGCTGAGGGGGCGCGGGGTGGGGTGGGGATATATCCGTTATTTGGGTGATGGCCTCTATGGGTTTCGCTCTTACAGCGACTCGCTTTTGGTGGAGCGCAAAAGTAAGCAAAACGCTCTTGCCCCTCCACTCGGTGCCTCGCTGTGGCTCGGCATGCCCGCACGCAGGCTTGAATCCGTGGGCCGCCGCCACGCGCCATCCATGGCGCGGGGCGGCTAACCCGGC
>NZ_JBARTQ010000100.1:0-4064 GCF_049645325.1 Pseudomonas sp.
TTTCGAAAGTGACCCGCTGTAAGAGCGGAACCCATAGAAGCCATCACCCCAATAACGGATATACACCCAACCCCCCCCAAAAAAACCTCACAAATTACGACCATGCCGATAGTCACTGACAGCGTCATAAACCGCCTTGCGCAGCCGGTTAATCCCGCCAATCGGTCGATGCGCCTCCAGTCCAAACCAAGGGTTAAACGACTGGTTATCGCAAGCAAGATTCAACGCCGGCGTATCAAAATCCTGCGCAGGAATGCGCACCTTGGCCACCGTTTCAAACGGCGCATCGCTTTCCTTCCACTCAATGCTGGTGTCTTCAATCGGCATGAATTTCTGCGGATTCTGCCGCTGAACCTGCAACACGAAACACGCCGGCACACGGTCCGTTGACAGCTGCTGGCTCAACGCACTGCGCAAGAAATTCGGCAGGTCCTCGTTCTGTTTGGGCAGCCCATATTCCGGGCAGCTTTGCGGATCAGGTGCCACACGGAACTTGGCGTTGGCTGCGCCGAACTTGTAGGGCGAAACGGAAAAATACGTCGTCTGCGTCGGGCTCGCGGGCGGCGGTGCCAGGGTCGCCAGGGCGATAAACAAGTGACGCACCTGCCAGCTGCGCGGGTCAGCCTTGGGGAAGAATGCCAAGACTTTTTTGCCATCCGCCTGGGCGCCAATGTTCTGCGCGTATTCCGCCACATCGCTGACAAAGAAGTTCGGGTGGCTGAACATCACGAAGTCCTGTTCCGTGCGCGCCTGCTGGTCGGCCATCAGTTGTTTGCCCGGCACATCCAGCAGTTTGAGCGCCATGCCACGCGCATCGCGGATGCTGTCGAATTGCGGGTAGGCATTGCCGTTGGACAGCCGCATCATCGCCTGCCAGGTCTTGCCCGGTTCGGCGAATACACCCTGGCGCAAGGCTGGGTCGAGGTCAGCCACTACGCTGACTTCGGCTTTTACGCAGCCGTGAGCCTTGGCGTGGGCATCACGCAGGTAGCGGGTTCCTTCGCGGTGCTGATCGACGATGCGCACCGCCGTCTGAATGATGCCTTGGGTCATCGCGGCTTCGCCGGGCGGGATCTGTTCATTCGGCGATACCGGGCCACTGTGCTGCCAGGCAAACCAGGCGCTGGCCGCCAGCCAGCCGAGCAGGCCCAGGCCCGTCAGCCACAGCAGCGTTTTGCCGAGAAAGGCACCGAGGCGCAGCCAGAAACGCGCGAGCAGGGAACGGTCGTTGTAGTGAGATCGGATAATCATGGCAACTGTTGCTCCAGCGGGCCGCCCAGCACTTTGAGGTATTCCAGCAGCGCCCAGCGTTCCTGTGGCAACAGGCTGCGACCGATTACGCCGTTGCCACGCTGACCGGCACGGAATTCGTGACCGCTGTTGTGGTTGCCGGTGATGGAGGTGTCGAACAAAAAGGCATTCTTGAACGCGCCGGTCTGAAAGCCCAGGTGGCGCGGGTCGTAGTTGAAGGTGCCTTTGTAGAACGTGGCACTGCGCTCGTCCTGGGGCGAAAGCAGTTGGTAGATCGTCGGCACCGAGCCGTTGTGCAGGAACGGCGGGGTGGCCCACACACCGGCCAGCGGCCGGGCTTTGTAGGCGCGCAGCTCGCGCACGCCGATGGGCAGGCCAAAACCGTCCAGGGTGGGGCGTTCGGGTGGGGTCACACCGGCCGCGCGGTAGGCGTGGTCCTCGACGAAGGCGGTGACGTACGCCAGGCCCTTGGCCACAGAGATACTTTTCAGGTCCAGTGGCTCGGTCGACGCAGGGTGTAGCTCGACGTTGAGCGTGGCCAATTGCGCCGGGTCCCACTGCAGGGCGCTGAGGTCATAGCGCTGGTCCGCGATATTGCTGGCGGTGCCGGGGTCGGTGCCGATGTAGTCCACAGGGAGCATTTTAAGTTGCTGCACCGGGCGGCCATTCTGCGCAGTGACGGCGGGCACATGGCAACCGGCGCAGTTCTCGGCGAACAGTGCGCGGCCCTGAGCGGCAAGAGGCTTGTCGACGGTGCCGAACAGGTCTTCGGGCCAGGTCGGCGGCTTGAGGCGTTGCAAGGTTTCTTCGATCAAGGCCAGGTCGCGCACTCGCACACTGGACGGGTAACGTGCGTCGCCTTGCAGGGGTTGGCCGGCGCTGTCGAAGAAGTCCAGGGTGGCGCCGACGCCAAGGGCTTCGCCGATATTGCGCGCCATGGGTTGTTGGGCCGAGCCGTTCCATTGCACCCAATCGAATGTCCAGATATCCCACAGGTACGGGTAGTCCACCGGCGCATTGGCGACGCGGTAATTCTCCGGGGAGATGGCATCACCGAAGCTGGCGTTGGCGATGCGGCCGAACGCATCGGTGCGCCCCGGGCCTTCCTCGGTAGGGTAGAGCCCACGGTGGGTGTCATTCCAGGCGACTTTGATGAACTGGTTCAGTGACTGTTTGAAGTCCTGGCGCAGTTGGTTTTTGTTGTGCTCGTCGTAGTCATGGCCGAGTACGCTGCGGGCGAAACGGTCGAACTTCCACGGCAGGTAATACGTGGCGGTCAGGCTGGCCACCAAGGCCTGGCCGAAACTGCCACCGCGCAAGGTCGGCACGCTGGACGGCAGCACATGCTGGGCCGAGCCGCCGTCGATACGCAGGGCCTGGCCTTTGAAGTGCAACTCGCCGGTGTGGCAGGCGGCGCAGGTGATATCCAGGTATTCAACGTGGCTGCCAGCATTTTGGTGCCGGGCGAAACCGACTGGCAGGTTGCCGGGGTTTTGCGCCGTGGGGACCTGCTTGGGGTCCACCAGGAAACCGAAGCGTGCCAGGTACTCCGGCGTGGCAAAACGCTGCTCGGAAAACGGCAGTTCCAGGGCGGTAAACCAATCGTAATGCAGGCCTTTCACTTGGGTACCCTGGGGCGTGAAGTAATAGGTCTGGCGGTCGGCGTCACTCCATTGGTTTTGGTAATGCACCTGCTCCACGGGCACGTAGTCCGGCAGCTTGGGGTTGACGATGTAGTAGAGCACCACGGCCAGGAGCAGGCCCAGTGCGATAAGTATCAGAAGCAATACACGGGAAAAAATGCGCAAGATAACTATCCTTGTCGAGTTGTAGCGTTCTTATGCCATTGCATCACAGGTGCGGCAAGTGGCCAGCAGCCTGGTTGCGGATGGGTCCGCGATCCTTCGCGGGCTATCATCATGAATGAAAATGCTTTTAAACACGTGAACTTATCAGCAGTTTCCCCCTCAGATGCCGGTAGCCATTGGTCGTGGCCGCCTGATAAGCTCGCGACTTTACTCGAATGCCCTTTTGGCGCACGAACAAGGAAATAGCATGAAACAGCATCGGTTGGCGGCGGCGGTGGCCCTGGTTAGCCTGGTACTTGCGGGTTGTGATTCGCAAACCAGCGTAGAGCTGAAAACCCCGGCGCAGAAAGCTTCCTATGGCATCGGCCTGAACATGGGCAAAAGCCTTGCTCAAGAAGGCATGGATGACCTGGATTCCAAAGCAGTAGCCCAAGGCATCGAAGATGCCGTCGGCAAGAAAGAACAGAAGCTCAAAGACGACGAACTGGTTGAAGCGTTTGCCGCACTGCAAAAGCGTGCTGAAGAACGCATGACCAAAATGAGCGAAGAGTCGGCAACCGCCGGCAAGAAATTCCTCGAAGACAACGCCAAGAAAGACGGCGTAGTCACCACCGCTTCCGGTCTGCAGTACAAGATCGTGAAGAAAGCCGACGGCGCCCAGCCTAAGCCTACCGACGTAGTGACTGTTCACTACACCGGCAAGCTCACCAACGGCACTACCTTTGACAGCTCCGTAGATCGCGGCAGCCCGATTGACCTGCCGGTCAGCGGCGTGATCCCGGGTTGGGTCGAAGGTCTGCAACTGATGCACGTGGGCGAGAAGGTCGAGTTGTACATTCCGTCCGACCTGGCTTACGGCGCACAGAGCCCGAGCCCGGCGATTCCAGCCAATTCCGTGCTGGTATTCGACCTGGAACTGCTGGCCATCAAGGACCCAGCCAAGGCTGATGCTCCTGACGCACCTGCTGCACCAGCCGCCAAGAAGTAATCGGCGCCTGAACACAC
>NZ_JBARTQ010000101.1:0-7264 GCF_049645325.1 Pseudomonas sp.
CCGTTAACCACGATGGCCGCACGCAGGCTTGAATCCGTGGGCAACCCGGCAAGGATGCCGGGTTAGCCGCCCCGCGCCATGGATGGCGCGTGGCGGCGGCCCACGGATTCAAGCCGGAGTGCGGGCACACCGAGCTTAAGCGAGGTGCCGAGTGGAGGGGCAAGAGCGTTTTGCTTACTTTTGCGCTCCACCAAAAGTGAGCCGCTGTAAGAGCGGAACCAATCCAAGCCATCACCCAAATAACGGATATGCACAAAAAACCCCTAAACCCCCGCACGCACCAAACCCTCCTTACCCCCCGCCACCCGAAACCGACGTAAGCCCTTGAGGTCCACCGCCCAACGCAACGCCTCCGTCGCCGACGGCCGCGCCCCGCGAGCGATCGCGTCCTCGTTCTGCCCAAGCGCACCCAGATACCCCTGAACCCCACCGCGCTCGCTCCAATACCGGGTATGGCTGAACCACGACCTCGCCAGCCACCCCTTCCAGGTGCCCACGGTCACCGGCAAATCCAGCACCCCTGCACCCATCACCGGCTTGACCGGGCCGCCGACGATGTCACCAAACAGCCCGTACGGCGCCGGAAAATACAGGTTGGTCCAGCGCGTCACCGCAAACGCCGCCGCATGGTGCAAGTACTGCGGCGTAAACGGTTTATCGCCAAGCATCACCGGCTGGCGAGCGTTGTACCCGTAGCCCTTGGCATCTTCCGTGGGCGGGCAAGCCGGCGCTTCGCGGCGTTCCATGCGCTGCTTGAAATCACTCACGCTACGGCCGAGCAACAAGCTGGCGTGCGCCATCGGGCTGCCGACCGTCACCAGGTCGGTGATGCGCCACGGGTTGCCCAACCCGCGCTGTTCAACAAACGCAGCAGCTTGCAGCGCGCGAAAGTTAAGCGTGCTGCTCAGGCTGCCATCAAGTGCGGCGCCGGCCTTGTGCAGTGCCTCCTTGATCACCGGTTGCAGCGGCTCATGGTCGGCGTATCGCGCCGCCAGCTCCAGGTTGCTGGGGATGACCTTGGTCAACTGGTCGTGATACTCGTGCCACAGGTAGCCGACGATGTCGTAGGCAATCACGCTGCCCAGGCTGTGGCCCACCACGATGATGCGGTCGTAGTCGCCCTTGTTGTGAAGCGCGCGCAGCAACGCCACGCCGTCGGCACGGATCTGCTCACGCACCACCACGTTCTGCGGGTTGGGGCTAAGGTAACGGGCCGCGTCGCCGAGGTAGGACAGCGCGGAATAACGCAGCCCCAAGCCGAGCGCACCGAGCAACAGCGGGACGAAAGCGAAGGGGTTGGTGTCGTGATCGAATTGGCCCCAGGCCGTGGCGAGGGTGCCGGTGGCAATCAACAGCACGAGCACCATCACCGTCCAGCGCGTGGAGCGCCAGATCGGCACGATGGCGTCGGGAATATCGCGGCGTGGGCGTTTGAAGATGTCCCACAGCCAGCCCAGCAAATGGCCGACCTTGGTGCCCTGCATCTTGTGGGCCCAGTAATATTCGTAGAAATCCGTGCTGGTGCGCCCTGATGACTTCAACACGCGCAGGTCGAAATTGCGCGAAAGCCGGTCCGGTTTGCTCCAGTAGAACGGTGTGCCGTCAGGCGTATCCGCCGGGATCATCGCTTCGACGAAGCCGCGCAACGTATCCATCGGGCGCTGTTCGCCGATGCCGTGGATGACGACAACTGCTTGTTTCATGAGGTGATCATTCCTTGATAACGAGTGAGTAGCGGGGCGACCAGGCAGACTAGCCAATCGCTATGATTTTGCCACTACCGCCAGCATTCCCGCCAGGAATGCCCCCATAAAAACCGCGCATTGTCTTTCTGGCCGCACATCTCGTAGGTTGGGCTTCCACCCAAGGAGACCCACCATGAACCTTCCCTCGTTGCGCCTGTACGTCGACGCCCAGTTCACCAGCCCTTATGCGATGTCGGTGTTTGTCACCTTGCGTGAAAAAGGCGTGGCGTTCGACACGCTGACCCTGGACCTGGACACCGCGCAAAACCAGGCGGCGGACTTCACCACACTGTCGCTGACCCAGCGTGTGCCGACCCTGGTGCAGGGTGATTTCGCCTTGTCGGAATCCTCAGCGATCAGCGAATACCTGGACGAAGTTTATCCCGACACGCCGGTGTACCCCGCCGATCCGAAACAGCGGGCGAGGGCGCGGCAGGTGCAGGCGTGGTTGCGCAGTGACTTGTTGCCGATTCGCCAGGAACGCTCAACGCTGGTGGTGTTCTACGGCCAGACAATGCCGCCGTTATCGCCGGTGGCCGAAGCGGCCGCGCGCAAGTTGATCACTGCGGCGCAGGCGTTGCTGGCCGGCAACCCCGCGTACCTGTTCGGCGAATGGTCGATTGCTGATGTGGACCTGGCCGTGATGCTCAATCGCTTGATTCTGAATGGCGACCCGGTGCCGGCAGACCTGGTGGCCTACGCAGAGCGCCAGTGGCAACGGCCGTCGGTGCAGGAATGGGTGAACCAGCCACGCCCTGTGCTTTAGGGGTTACAGCCACTCTTGTGACACACGCCGGTCGAGGTCCTCCCAATCGGCCATGCCCAGCACCCGCGTGGTGTTCAAACCGCGCAGGTAGCCGCGCAATTGCTGGGCGCTGGCGTAGCGCTGATCGGTATCGGCGGCCTCATCCTGCAGCACGTTTTCATAGTCGACCAGGTAATCGGCGACCCGCTCGCGAAACTCCGGCAATACGGCTTCGCGGATGCGGTCGAAGGTTTTCTGGTGGGGCTTCATGGCGTGCTCCTTATAATTTTATCGAGGTCGGGATACGCGACACTATCGGTTCAAATGATAGTCACCATCAAGGATCGCAAGTTCTGTTTTTACGCTAAAGGAGGAGAATCACCCCATCGAAACGCTGTACAAGGAACTGCGCGATGAGGACGATTATCCAGCTTGGCTTAATGATGTTGATGCTTGGCACGGCAGTGCTGACCAACCCGGCGATTGCCGACGATCTGCGTACAAGCCATTTGCTGCCTCTCGTCGGTAGCGTAGACTCCCTGGCGCGCGCGCAGTCGGTGGGTGTGTTGTACAGCGAAAATACCCGCGACAACCTCAGCTACCTTGAACGCTACCACGCCACGGCCTTGAACGGCGCCAAGGATGACCTCGACGGGCGCATCCGCGAGGCGTTCGTCAACAGCTCCGACCCGGAACTGGCGATTGATTGGTTGATGAGTTCGTTGCAGGGTACTTTTTTATCGGTGACGGTCTATAGCAGCCTGGATGAACTGGTGCAGGCCCACCCGGATGTGGTGGTGATGCTCGATACCCATAACCAGTTGCTGACCCAGCGCAACGACGTGGTCGAAGCCAGGTTCACCGCGCGGTTCTATGACGCCGACCTGCAATACATCGCCAAGGCGCAAGGTTCGGTGCGCAAGCAGGTGGCTTCGGTCTGGGTGCATGACAAGGCGGCCCCCGAGATTGCCGCGCAAATTGAACAACAACGAGATGTACAGCTTGATGCCTTGAAGCAGTTCGACGCGTCACTCAAGGCCTTGGTCCGCGCAGGATGACCCGCGGATCGACGTGAACCCTTTTTGCTCTTTTCAGGAATGTTTATGCGCTCTTTTTTCGTCCCGGCCCTGGCTTTTTCTTCTTTGTTGCTGACCGGTTGCATCACGGCTCCAAACGCTCCGACCTTGACCTTGCAAACCGACAAGACGCCTGAAGGGTATCTGCAATGCGTGCTGCCCAAGCTTGAAAAACACGGCATCACCTTCACCGTGACGCAGAACTCGCGTCACGCCAAGGTGGTGTTGACCAGCAAGATTGCCGCCGATGATGTGCTGGAGGCCTACAAGTCCCAGGACGGCACCAAAGTGTTCCTGTACGAGCGCAAGCCGCTGGCCTCGGCGATCAAGCCGTCGCGGCTTGAACTGTCGGCGCAGGACTGCAAGTAACCCCAACCAGCACACGCACACACCCAAATGTGGGAGCGGGCTTGCCCGCGATAGCAGCGTGTCAGTCACTGATTTATTGACTGAATCACCGCCATCGCGAGCAAGCCCGCTCCCACATTTTGCTTCTCTGTTCGGCTTAGGGTTTTGCTTCGTTGCTGAAGGTGTTCACGGTGTTGACCAGCCCTTTGGCCGCCAACGCCACCAACTCACCGCCTTTTTCTACCGTCGCCAGGGCCGGGTCCGAACCCATGCGCCCGTCGGGGAAGCGTGCGCGGAAGTCCAGCGCTTCGCGGATCGGCCCGGTGTTGGCGATTTGCGGTGAGTAGTCGGCCGACTTGATCGACTCCGGGTAGGCCCACTGCGTCACTGCAATTTCCGACGGCGTGGCATGGCTGCCATGACCGACCGGGAATTGGCGGTGAGCCAGGTCGTTGACGCCTTCCAGGTCCCACCAGTTGACCAGTTTGAGCGCAAACCCGGCCGGGCGGCGGGCAAAGCTTGCCTCGGCGTACAGCTCGGAAAATGCCGCTTCGATGGTGGCGATGTTGCCGCCGTGGCCGTTCAGAAACAGGATCTTCTCGAAACCATGCCCGGCCAGCGAGCGCACCCAGTCGCCAATCGCGGCGATGAAGGTGGAAGGGCGCAACGAAATGGTGCCGGGAAAGCCCAGGTGGTGCTGGGCCATGCCGATGTTGAAGGTCGGGCCGATCAGGATGTCGGCGTTCTTCTGCGCCTCATGGGCGATGATTTCCGGGCACATCCAGTCAGTGCCCAGCAGGCCGGTGGGGCCGTGTTGTTCGTTGGAACCGATGGGGATCACCACCGTGCGGCTGCGTTCCAGAAACTGCCCGATCTCGATCCAGGTGGAGGTATGTAGAAGCATGCGACGCTCTCTTTTATCTGTGGGGACAGGCTAACCACCACGGATTGTACGACTACTCGCCACTTGTTGGGGTTTGCAGTTGAGGTACGTCGAAGACTTCAGCCAGCGCTGGTCCGGGTACCAGGAAAACATGAACTGCCCATCCTTGAGCTTATCCACCACCTGGCGCGCCACCTGCGGGCGCACGGCCGGGCAGCCCTGGCTGCGGCCGATGCGGCCTTCGCGCTTGCTCCACGCGGAATTCACGTAGTCGGCGGCGTGTATCACCAGGGCACGGTCGCGCGCCTGATCATTGAACCCCGGCTCCAGGCCGTCCATGCGCAACGAGTAACCGTGGGCGCCCAGGTAACTTTCCTGGGTGCGGAACAAGCCCAGGCTGGACTGGTGGCTGCCTTCGAGGTTGGAGAACTGGGTGGCGAAGTTTTCCCCGGATTTTGCCCCGTGGGCCACCAGGTCGCGCAGCACCAAGGTCCTTTTGCGCAAATCGAAGATCCACAACCGACGGGCGGTCGAAGGCTGGGAGTAGTCGATCACAGCCAGGCGGTCCGAGCGTTCCTCGCCATTATTGACTGCGCACTGCACCGCGCCCAGGGCGCTTTTCAACACAGTTGGATTGAGTTCTGGAGCCGAGCGCGCCAGGCTGCTATACAAAGTAGAAGGGGTGCCATTGGCGGCGAGCGCAGAATTGCTCAACACAGCCAGGCTCACGGTAGTCAGGCCCAAGGTGGTCATCCCCAGGCGGTACATGAAAGTCAGCATCTACAAAGCGTCCCCCGCTGTGGATTGGAGCCAAGTCAATTGTTCAAAAAACACGCATGTTACTTGAGCATTTGCCTGCTCGTTGCACCACTGGTCGCGACAGCCGATGAGCTGCCGGCCGAGCCTGTGCCGCTCGTCGCCACCAGCCCGGTGCAGCAAGCGCTCGCGCAACTGCCCAGCGTTTGCCCGGGCCTTGCCCCGCATATCGACGCCGCGGCGCTATTGCGCTTGCAAGCGTTCTATCAGCAGCAGGGTGATGGGCCGCTGTGGTCCGCCGATGAGCGCCGCCAGGCTTTGCAGTCTCAATTGCTGCTCTTGGCTGACGACGGGCTGGACCCCACCCACTATAGCTTGCCTGCGCCGGATGCCACGGCCAACGTGCTGTGCAGCGATATCGACACCAGCCGCCAGTACCTGCAAGCCCTGCAGGATTTGCACTTCGGGCGCCTGCAGCAATCGCGTTTCGAACCGTTGTGGCATTCCCAGCCACCGACCCGCGACCCGAATACCGAACTGCTCGCGTTCGCCGCCACCGGCCTCAGCGACATGGCCCAGGCCTTCGACCAGGCCCGGCCCAGCGCCGATCTTTACCGCAGCTTGCGCAACGCCTATTCCGCCGTGCGCCAGCAACCGTTGCCGCATTGGGACCCGGTCGGCAGCGGGCCGTTGCTGCGCCCCGGCATGGAAGATCCGCGCGTGCCGGAGCTGGCGCGACGCCTGGTCAGCGGCGGCTACCTGGCCAAGGCACCCGCCGGCAACAGCAAGCAATACCGCGACGAGCTGGTGAAGGCGGTCAAGGCCTTTCAGCTCAGCCATTCCTTGCAAGCCGACGGCGTGATCGGCGCCGGTACCGTGGCTGAGCTCAATATCAGCCCGGCCATGCGCCGCGACCAACTGCGCATCAACCTGGAGCGTTTCCGTTGGCTCGCCCAGGACCTGGAGCCCGAAGGCGTGCTGGTCAACGTCGCCGCCGCGCAGTTGAGTGTTTACCAGAGCGGCATCCCGGTGTGGCAAACCCGCCTGCAAGTCGGGCGTGCCGAGCGCCAGACGCCGCTGCTCAAGTCACGTATTACGCGGCTGACGCTCAACCCCACCTGGACCATCCCGCCGACCATCATGCGCGAGGACAAACTCCCGGCCATCCGCCTCAACCCCGAATACCTGCGCCAGCAAAACCTGCAGGTGCTCGACCCCGAAGGCCGGCCGCTGGCGCCCGAACAAATCGACTGGGCACGCCCCGGCAACATCCTGCTGCGCCAGGAAGCCGGCCCGCGCAACCCGCTGGGCAAGATCGTGATGCGCTTTCCCAACCCGTACTCGGTGTACCTGCACGACACGCCGAGCCAGCCGCTGTTCACCAAAGGGCCGCGGGCGTTCAGTTCGGGGTGTGTGAGGGTCGAACAGCCGCTGTTGCTGCGCGACCTGCTGGTGAGCCCGGCCGAACGCACGCGCACCGATGAACTGCTCGCCACGGGCGTGACCCACGAGTTCAGGTTGGCCACGCCGGTGCCGGTGTTGTTGGGGTATTGGACGGTGGAAGTGGATCGCCAAGGCGGGCTGGTGTACGCGCCGGATATTTATGCGCGAGACCTGGTGTTGATGAAGGCGATGGGGGCGGTGTTGTAGCAATGACCCGCTGCCTGCGGGTTGCTTTTATCGTGGTGAGCGGGCTTGCCCCGCGCTGGGG
>NZ_JBARTQ010000102.1:0-4150 GCF_049645325.1 Pseudomonas sp.
CATCAATGTGGGCGCTGGCTTGCCTGCGATAGCAACGGGTCAGCTTGCATCTCTGGTGCTGGCCCACCGCGATCGCAGGCAAGCCAGCTCCCACAGTTGACCCGCATCGCTGCTGTAACCCCCCAACAACAATAAAAGTCCACGGGTACACCCAATGAAAATCTCCGTATTCACATCGGCGCCTGCGTGCGCCTGCGTTTTACTCGCCATCAGCACCGCCGCCCACGCCGACGGGTTTCTCGACGACGCCCACGCGAAGATTGAAGCGCGCAACGTCTACTTCAACCAGGACAACCGCAGCGGGCCCGCCCAGCCTTCCAAACAGGAAGAATGGGGCCAGGGCTTTATCCTCAATTTCAATTCCGGCTACACCCAGGGCCCGGTGGGCTTTGGCGTGGAGGCGTTGGGCATGCTCGGCATTCGCCTGGATTCCGGGCGTGGCACCCACGGCAACCCAAATGGCGTCAACCAGGGCGGGTTTGTGTTCCCCACCGACAGCGACGGCCGTGCCGTGAGTGATTTCGCCAGCCTGGGCCTGACCGGCAAAGTACGCGTGGCCAAGACCGAGCTGAAGGTCGGCACCCTGATGCCGAAGTTGCCGGTGGTGGTCTACAACGACGGTCGCCTGTTGCCCGAAACCTTCCAGGGCTGGCAGGCCACGTCCAAGGACTTTGAGAACTTCACCCTGATCGGCGGACGCTTGAGCGGGGTGAAGAGCCGCAACTCCTCCAACGATGAAAACCTCGCCATCAGCGGTGCCGGCGGCCCGGCCGGCAAGCGCAGCAATCAGTTCTATTACGCCGGGGTGGATTACACCGTGCGCCCGAACCTGTTGTTGCAGTACTACTACGGCGAGCTGGAAGACTTTTACCAGCAGCACTTTGTCGGACTGGTGCACAACCTGTCCTTGCCGGTGGGCAGCCTGAAAACTGACCTGCGCTTTTTTGACAGCACCTCGGACGGCGCCAGTGGCAGCGCCGCCGGGCGTGCCGAGGGCTACCGCAGCAGCGGTTACCACAACAATGGCGAAGTCGATAACCGCGTGCTGGCGGGGCTGTTCACCTACAGCCTGGGCGGGCATGCGTTCAGCCTGGGTTACCAGCACCTCAACGGCTCCAGCGACTTTCCGTTTCTCAACGAAGGCGATGGCTCGTCGACCTACCTGATCACCGACCGGCAGACGGGGGCGCGTTTCCAGCGCGCCGGGGAAAACACCTGGGTGGCGCAACACGGGTTCAACTTCGCCACGGTAGGGTTGCCGGGGTTGACGTCGCAGGTGGTGTACCAGCGCGGTGGCGATATCAAGTCTGACCAGGGCCCGCAGCATGAGTGGGAGCGCGACTTGATGCTGACGTATGCCTTCCAGAGCAAAACCCTGACCGGGTTTGCGGTGCAATGGCGCAATGCGATGTTGCGCAGCACGGTGGCGACGCAGCGGGATCTGGATGAAAACCGGTTGTACCTGACCTATACCCACGCGTTGTTTTGAGGCCGGGAACAGAGCGCTGATTCGGCTTGTTTTGCGATGGCGGTGTGTCAGTCCATAGAGGCAATAACTGATTCACCGTCATCGCGGGCACGCCCGCTCACACCTCAGGTGATGTGTGTTGTGCCGACCAACACGGCCTGCTCGCGTTCGGCGCTGTTGACGTTAACCGTGCGTGCGAAGCTCACGCTGTTGCCCTCGAACACGCACACCACGCGGTCACGGAACGCCGTCTGCGGGTAGATCCAGGTCATCTCCAGGGTCTTGGCGTCCAGCCAGCGGGCCCCGGCGACAATCTGCGCGTGGTTGAAATCGTAGCCGTGGTGCAAGGCGCGGCCGGGCATGCTGGTGGTGCCGGTCAGCCAGTGATCAACGCCCACGCTCAGGCTGTGAGTGGCCTGGTTGTCCGTCAATTGGAAGGTCAGCACATCAGCGCTGAAGTCGAACGACAACTGCTGCACGCCCAGGTCGTTCTCAGCCATCAAAAACACCCGTTTCGAATCGGCAGGCGTCGCACAGGCTGACACCCGCGGCGGCCGTTCGGCCATGCTCGCCAAACGCGCTTCCAGCCGCGCATCCGCCTCGGGCGTGCCACCGCCGCCAAACGCCGCGGGAAAGTACTGCTCGATAAACGGAATGATCGCCGCGGAGTTCTTCATCCCGCCGACCACCACCAGGGTCGCGCCATGGTCACGGTACACCGCTGCCATCTGCACAAACACGCCGAGGGCACTGAATGCACCGCCCGGTTTCATCATCCAATGGTAACCGTAGCGGCTGTCGGGGCCGCCTTGGGGTTGCGTCGCAGCCTTGACCCAGGCCGCCGGCAAGAGTTGCTGGCCGTTCCACACGCCCTCCTGAGCATGCAGCACCGCCAGTTTCAACACCGCCGAGACCGGCGCCGTGAGGCCATTGCCGCCCGGGTTGACGCCATCCGGGCCGATGTCCCAGTGCTCGTTGTGAATCGCCAACGGTACAAACAGGCGCGGCTTGAGGTAAGCGTGCAGGGTTTGCCCGGTGACGCGGTTGATCAGCGCCGACAGCATGTAGCTCGCCGCACTGGTGTAGACGTACTCGGTGCCGGGCGCATAGGCCAGCGGGATCTTGAAAAATTCGCTGATCCAACTGGTGTCGATGCCGCGCCACACCGAGCCCGAGGTGTTGGCGGCATGCCCGGTGCGCATGGTCAGCAGGTGTTCGACGGTCATGTCCGCCAGGCGCGGGTCGGCATTGGCGGGTACCTCGTCGGGGAAGAAACTGACCAGCCGATCATCCAGCTTCAGCAAGCCGGCTTCGATGGCCAGGCCAATCGCACAGCCGGTAAAACTCTTGGCGATGGAATGCAGCACGCGCGGCTCGTTGGGGTCGACCGGCCAGGTCCAGCCTTCGGCGACCACATGGCCGTGGCGGTGCAGCATGAAGCCGTGCAGGTCGAGACCGGCGGCCTTGACCGCGTCGAGAAACGCGACCACCTGATCGGGGTCAACGCCAACGCTGCTGGCGCTGGCACGGGGCAAACCATCGTAGGACATCGGGGGCATGAATAGGCTCGTGTGGGCAGGGAGTCAGCGGCTGCGGTGGACCAGCCGCGAATAGGAAATCAGCATGCTGGTGAGTTCTTGGCTGACGCTGGTCAGGGGCGAGGAACGGCGGCTGATCAGGCACACATCGCGGCTCGCCAGCGGTTCTTCGATGGCAATGGTGGTCAGGGCGCTGGAAAACAGCTTCATCCCCGGCAGCATGCGTGGCTCGATGGTCAGGTAGTCGGTTTCAGAGACGATGTGCAGGGTTTCCAGGAGTGAATCGGTGGTGATCGCAATTTTTGGCGGCGCCAGGCCCTGGGTGCGAAACAGTTCCACCAGGCGGTTTTCCGCGCCGCCAACCACGCCGGACGGGCGCACGCTGATCCACTGGCAGTCCACCAGCGCCTGCACCGACTTCGCCTGGGCCAGCGGGTGGCCCTTGCGCGCAATAATCCCGGCGTTGGAGCTGTAGAGGCGGTCGATGGACAAATCGATGTCGGTGACATTCGGTGCCAGCGGGCACAGCACAAAATCCAGGCGACCGTCGCGGACCTTTTCCACCAGGCCTTTGGTGGTGTCACTGGCCACGTGTACCTGGATGCGCGGGAAGCGCTGGGTGAAATTGCTCAGTACCGGCAACAGCAATTCGGCCAGGGGTTCGGAGGTCACGCCCAAGGCGATATTGCCTTCGGGTTCGCCTTTCCAGGGTTGCAGGTCGAGCAGGGCGCGTTCGCAATCGAGGGTGATGGAGCGGGCGCGAACCAGGAACACTTCACCGGCCGACGTCAGGTTGATGCCTTGGTTGGAGCGTTGCAGCAAGACCACGCCGAGTTCTTTTTCCAGGGTCTGGATCGACTGGGTCAGGGTGCTTTGGGCCACGTCCAGCTGGCGCGCGGCAGAGCGGAAACTGCCTTTTTCGACCACGGCACAGAACGCGCGAAGATGGGTGAGTGTCATGACGGGGCTGCCTCGCTAAGCGGCATTTAAACCATTGGATGCCCGCCAGCTTATCTGACGGTCAGGGGTGTGGACAGATCGGTTTGGCCGATCAGGTTCATTATTTATGATCGGCCTGAAACGGCCCCAACCCCGGTTTTTCGGTAGGCTGGGGGCAATGCGACGCGGGATCATCACGTGATCG
>NZ_JBARTQ010000103.1:0-3848 GCF_049645325.1 Pseudomonas sp.
TCAGGGCAAAACACTGTTGCCCTGGTTGCTGGTGGCCTATTGCATCAGCATGGTGGCGTTGTACCTGGTGGCGACATTGACGGTGCCGAGCCTGACCACCTTGCTGATTCCGTTCTGCCTGATGGCGCTGGTCAACGGTGCCAGTTACCCCATCGTGGTGGCGAATGCGCTGATGCCATTTGCGGAAAACTCCGGCAAGGCGGCAGCACTGCAAAACACCCTGCAGTTGGGGTTGTGCTTTCTCAGCAGCCTGCTGGTGTCGTCGATGATCGACCAGCCGCTGTGGATTACCGTGATCGTGATGCTGGCGACCGCGCCGCTGGCGGTGCTGGGTTACTGGCTGGCGCGGCCGAAAGCCGATAATTCCGAACTGGCGAATGCTTGAACGGCTAATGCACTGAAAAGGTGGGAGCTGGCTTGCCTGCGATAGCATCACCTTGGTCTACCTGATGCTCCGAGGTGCCTGCATCGCAGGCAAGCCAGCTCCCACACGTGATCCAGTAGTTTCAGTAAGCCCCTAGAACGTCACTTCCATATTCACCGTCGGCGTGGAAGTCCGGGTTCCCAACCCGCCGTCCACCCCGAACTTGTTGTGCCAGTACTCGTAACCCACGCCGAGGTACAGGTTGGGCTTGACGCTTTTGCCCGGCCGCACCGCCACCATCAACGCCGTCCGCATCAAGGTTTCGGGTGCGGTGTCGCGGCCGTGGTAGTCCTCGCCCTTTTCCCCGACGTAATTGATAAACCCCTGGAACTTCGCCGCGTGGTTGGCGATTTCGAACGGGCGCATCCAGGTGAGGTTGAGCATGTAGGTGTCGTCGAAGGTGTGGTTCGACTCTTGTGCGCCCGGGATGCCGGTGTGGTTCTTTTCCTTGTAGTACATCAGGCTCAGGTCCAGCACGCCGACGGTGTTGAACTTCACGGTCGGGCCGATCACCAGCGCGCGCTTTTTGGCCGAGGCGAAGTTGTTGTTGCGGTTGGCATCAAAACCCAGGGTCAGCGCGTAATCCTTGATCAACCCGGTGCCGAGCGGCACATCGAATACCCGTGAGGCATACAACTGGTGCCGATACACGGCATACACCTCGCTGCCGCCATGATCGGTGCCCTTGCGCGGGTCACTGCTGTCAGACAGGAACACATCGAGGTTCAGGTAATTGCTGCCGTACTGGTAGCCGCTGGCGTGGGTAAAGCTGTAGATGCGCTTGCTGAAATCGTCGGGGTTATTCGGATTGGTGAAGTGCTGGCCGTAGCGAAATCCTACGCTGTTGTTCATCCATTCCACCGCGACGGCCTCCCCGCCGCCGAGGAGGGAAAGGAATACGGTTGCGCCGTGCAGTGCCTTTTTCATTGTTTTAATTCCTTTGGCGTTTGGCTCATGGCGACCTTGCAGGGGGCCGCCGGGCGCAGTATCAGCACAAGCCCGATGCGCGCCAAAGAACAGAATCTCGCCTGGGCCGATGCCGAATCGGCAGCACGGCACTTGCCTCGAAAGTCAGGAAATACGTGGCGTGGCGGGCATTTCTTCGCGTTCGCGCAGGGCGATTTCTTCGCCCAACAGATGGGTGAGGGCTTGCACCGCCACGGGCAGGTCGCGGTCTTTGCGGGCGTAAACACCGAGGTCGCTGAAGATGCCGCCCTGGTCACTCAGCGGGATATGCAGCAGTTCACCACGCGCCAGGTCGGCCTCGATACCGATGCGTGTCTGGAAGGCGATGCCCAATTGCTGGCGTGCCAACTGCCGGGCCAATTCCATGGAGTTGCTCTGCAACAGCGGTTTGTTGGCCGCCGTGCGTTTGTGCAGCGGCGCGATCAAGTGGTGCACCGACAGCTCGCTCTTGGCCTGGATGACCCCATGTTCGCA
The DNA here is from genome assembly GCF_049645325.1 of Pseudomonas sp. GTDB lineage: Bacteria > Pseudomonadota > Gammaproteobacteria > Pseudomonadales > Pseudomonadaceae > Aquipseudomonas. The sequence goes on from NZ_JBARTQ010000103.1 coordinate 1,865, forward strand.
ACACTGCCCATAGCTCACGCGGGTTTCGCCGGCCAACGGATGCGCCGGCGTCATCAGTGCGCCGAGGCGGAAATGGCCGACACACAACTGGGTGATTTCGCTGCTGCGCGGCAGGGCAAACGCCAACCCCAAATCCGCCTGACCATTGACCACCGCAGCGGGAATTGACTGCGAGCCCTGCACCGTGACGCCAATCGTCACCTTCGGATAACGCTGGCGCATGCGCTTGAGGGCGGCAGGCAGCAGTTCGACGGCGGCGCCTTCCACCGTGGCGATTTCCACATGGCCGGTGTGCACGCCGTGCAAACCGTCCAGTTCACCGCGCACCCGTTCCACATCCTGCAACAACAGCGTGACGTGACGCGTGAGAATCTCGCCCGCCGCCGTCACACGCAGGCCGCCGGGGAGCCGATCGAACAGGGCCGTGCCCATCTCGTCTTCCAGTTTGAGGACCTGCCGGTTCACTGCAGACGACGCCACGTTCAGGCGCCGCGCGGCTTCGCGGATCGAATGGCAGCGGCGCACCATGTCGAAGTAGTAGATGGCCGGTGCGTGAATACGCAGCTTGCGGTTAAGCATTTTTTTCAGGTCCTTTTGCGCACGGCTTCAAGCCACGGGGCAGGGCGGCTGAATGGTTTTTTGTAACGCCGTTTCCGTGATTATTGTGAAATTGATTGTATACAACTCTATGGACATCTCATCTTTCCTTTGCATACAGTGAGCGCACAACAAAAACAGAGACCCCCTCACCATGACTATCCCGAAGGCGTCACCGCAGCGGCCAGAAGATGAGAATCTCGGCGTCGCGGCCAACATGGCTTATGGCCTGCAGCATGTGCTCACCATGTACGGCGGCATCGTCGCGGTGCCCTTGATCGTTGGCCAGGCGGCCGGGTTGTCGCCCGCAGATATCGGCCTGTTGATCGCCGCATCGCTGTTTGCCGGAGGCCTGGCGACCCTGTTGCAAACACTCGGCTTGCCGTTTTTTGGCTGCCAGTTGCCGCTGGTGCAAGGCGTGTCGTTTGCCGGCGTGGCAACCATGGTGGCGATTGTCGGCAGTGATGGCGCCGGCGGGGTGCCGGCGATACTCGGGGCGGTGATGGCCGCGTCGTTTATTGGTCTGCTGATCACGCCGGTGTTCTCACGGATCACCAAATTTTTCCCGCCGCTGGTGACCGGCATCGTGATCACCACCATCGGCCTGACGCTGATGCCCGTGGCCGCGCGCTGGGCCATGGGCGGCAACAGCCGCGCCGCCGATTTCGGCAGCATGCCGAACATCGGCCTGGCGGCATTGACGCTGGTACTGGTACTGCTGCTGAGCAAGATCGGCAGCGCGACCATTTCGCGCCTGTCGATCCTGCTGGCAATGGTGATCGGCACGGTGATCGCGGTGTTCCTCGGCATGGCTGACTTCTCCAGCGTTACCCAAGGCCCGATGTTTGGTTTCCCTACGCCATTCCATTTCGGCATGCCGACCTTTCATTTGGCGGCGATCATTTCCATGTGCATCGTGGTAATGGTGACGCTGGTGGAAACCTCGGCGGACATCCTCGCGGTGGGCGAGATCATCGACACCAAGGTCGACTCCAAACGCTTGGGTAATGGCCTGCGCGCCGACATGCTGTCGAGCATGTTCGCGCCGATCTTCGGTTCATTCACCCAAAGTGCGTTCGCCCAGAACGTCGGCCTGGTGGCGGTTACCGGGGTGAAGAGTCGGTTCGTGGTGGCGACCGGCGGGGTGTTCCTGGTGGTGCTAGGCCTGCTGCCGTTCATGGGCCGGGTGATTGCGGCGGTGCCGACTTCAGTGCTGGGCGGGGCAGGCATCGTGCTGTTCGGCACCGTGGCGGCAAGCGGCATTCGCACGCTGTCGAAGGTGGATTACCGCAACAACATGAACCTGATCATCGTGGCTACGTCGATCGGTTTTGGCATGATCCCCATCGCCGCACCGAACTTCTACGACCACTTCCCGAGCTGGTTC
>NZ_JBARTQ010000104.1:0-6664 GCF_049645325.1 Pseudomonas sp.
GCTACGGACCTGACGGGACGAACAGAGCGTTCAACTTAGCCCTGTTTTCATTAGCAGGCTAATAACTGGACTCTATCGTTAAGTCCAAGGTTCCGAACTCGGCTATCATGCGCGCGTTTTCATGACAGGCATTGCGCTAGAGCAAGCCGGTTACCAGGAGAGTTGATGAACACCCTTTTTATGCACTGCCGCCCGGGTTTTGAAGGCGAAGTCTGTTCCGAGATCGCGGAACACGCCGCGCGCCTGAACGTTTCCGGCTACGCCAAGGCCAAGACCGGCAGCGCCTGCGCCGAATTTGTCTGCACCGAAGAAGACGGCGCCAAGCGCCTGATGCACGGCCAGCGCTTTGCCGAGCTGATCTTCCCGAGGCAGTGGGCGCGCGGGGTATTTATCGACCTGCCGGAAACCGACCGCATCAGCGTGATCCTCGCGCACCTGCGCGAATTTCCGGTGTGCGGCAGCCTGTGGCTGGAAATGGTCGACACCAACGACGGCAAGGAACTCTCGAACTTCTGCAAGAAGTTCGAAGTGCACCTGCGCAAAGCCTTGCTGAACGCCGGCAAGCTGGTGGACGACCCGAGCAAACCGCGTCTGCTGCTGACGTTCAAAAGCGGCCGCGAAGTGTTCATGGGCCTGGCCGAGTCGAACAACTCGGCGATGTGGCCAATGGGCATTCCACGCCTGAAATTCCCGCGTGACGCGCCAAGCCGTTCGACCTTGAAGCTGGAAGAGGCCTGGCACCACTTTATCCCGCGCGACCAGTGGGACGAGCGCCTGCACGGCGACATGACCGGCGTCGACCTCGGCGCAGCGCCGGGCGGCTGGACCTGGCAGTTGGTCAACCGTGGCATGCTGGTGACCGCCATCGACAACGGCCCAATGGCCGAAAGCCTGATGGACACTGGCCTGGTGCAGCACTTGATGGCCGATGGCTTCACCTTCGTGCCCAAGCAGCCGGTGGACTGGATGGTGTGTGACATCGTCGAAAAGCCCGCGCGCAACGCGGCGCTGCTGGAAACCTGGATCGGCGAAGGGCATTGCCGCGAGGCCGTGGTCAACCTCAAACTGCCGATGAAGCAGCGTTACGCTGAGGTGAAGCGCTTGCTGGAGCGCATCGAAGAAGGCTTCAAGGCGCGCGGCATTCGTGTGGAGATCGGCTGCAAGCAGCTGTACCACGACCGTGAAGAAGTGACGTGCCATTTGCGCCGGCTGGAAAGCGCGAAGAAAACCAAGACCCGCTGACCTCCTGTCAGCCCCCGCTCAAAATGTGGGCGCTGGCTTGCCTGCAATAGCGGTATAACAGTCGAAATTTAGGTTGAATGTGCCCCGGTCATCGCGGGCAAGCCCGCTCCCACAGTAGCTCGGGGCCAGTTTTAGGAGTTAATCATGAGTGTTGATTTGCCCGTCGACGGCACCCTGGATGCCACCGGCCTCAACTGCCCGGAGCCGGTGATGATGCTGCACCAGCACATCCGCGACTTGCCGCCTGGCGGCTTGCTCAAGGTGATCGCGACCGACCCGTCAACGCGCCGCGATATCCCCAAGTTCTGTGTGTTCCTGGACCACGAGCTCGTGGATCAGCAGGAACAGGCCGGCACCTACCTGTACTGGATTCGCAAAAAAGCTGATTAAGCCTGCGCCGGAACGTGGCGAATCCGCCGGCGCGCGCTGCGTGCCAGGCGGATCACCAGCATCGCGGCGGCGCAGCTCAAGCCCACGATCAGCCCTTGCCACAGGCCACTCGGCCCACTTGCCGCGCCCAGCCAGTCGGTCAGCCCCAGCGCATAACCCACCGGCAAGCCCACGCCCCAGTAGGCAAACAAGGTCAGCAACATGGTCACGCGTGTGTCCTGGTAGCCTCGCAATGCGCCAGCAGCGGTGACCTGGATCGCGTCGGAGAACTGGAACAGCGCCGCAAACACGATCAGCATCGACGCCACATGGATCACCAGCGGGTCTGGTGTGTAGATCGCCGCGATCTGTTCGCGAAACAGTAGCATCAGGCTGCAGGACAGGCACGCGTAGGTCAGCGCCGTGCCCATCCCGACCCCGGCGGCAAAACGCGCTGCACGCGGCTCGCCGCGGCCCAGCGCCTGGCCGACCCGCACGGTGACGGCCATGCTCAAGGAATAGGGAATCATGAACACCAGCGAGCTGAAATTCAGCGCAATCTGGTGCCCGGCCACCACGTTGGCGCCAAGGCTGCCGATCAGTAAGGCGATCACCGCAAAGATGCTCGATTCGGCAAACACCGCGATGCCGATCGGCAAGCCTATGCTCAGCACGCGCTTGATCACCGCCCATTGCGGCCAGTCGAAACGCTTGAACAATTCGCTGCTCTGGTAGGCCGGCGCCCAGCGGGTCCAGGCGGCCAGGCCGAGCATCATCACCCACATCACGATCGCCGTGGCCCAGCCACACCCCACGCCGCCCATGGCCGGCACGCCGAAATGGCCATAGATGAACACGTAGTTCAGCGGGATGTTCAGCGCCAGCCCGCACAGGCCCATGACCATGCTCGGTCGCGTGCGGCCCAGGCCATCGCTGAAGCAGCGCAGCACGTAATACAGCGCGATGGCGGGCATGCCGGACGCGATGCCGTGCAGGTAGGCCATGCAGGGTTTGATCAGCTCTGGATCAACCTTCATGGCATGCAGGATCGGCTCGGCGCTGATCAACATCAGCAGCGCGGTGATCCCGACCACCACCGCCAGCCACAGGGACTGGCGCACCAATGGGCCAATCTCGGCGGGGTTGCCCGCGCCGAAACGCTGGGCGACTTTTGGTGTGGTCGCCAGCAGCGTGCCGGTCATCAGCAGGTACACCGGAATCCAGATCGAGTTACCCAGGGCCACCGCCGCCAGGTCCCGTGCGCTCACGCGCCCGGCCATCACCGCATCGACGAAGCCCATGGCGGTGGTCGCCAGTTGGCCGATCATGATCGGCAGCGCCAGGGTCAACAGGTTGCGCACCTCGCGGCTGACGCGGGCGGGGCGGGTGAGGGTGGAAGCGGCAGTGTTCACGTACGGGTGTCCAGAAAAAAAGAGCGCTGAAGGACCGCGGAGTCTACGCCCTGACGTACCGGTCAGGAAAAAACCTGTGTTGCAGATTTGTAATGCGCCCTTACAGGCAACCCATAACCCCCGTGGGCGCTGGCTTGCCTGCGATGGCATCCAGAACGCATCCCTGTACACTGCGAGTCCGCGAAAGGAGCCTGCCATGCTGATTGTTGCCGACGAAAATATCCCGCTGCTCGATGCATTCTTCGAAGGGTTTGGCGAGATTCGCCGGGTGCCCGGCCGCTCCATCGACCGCGCGACGGTCGAGCAGGCGGATGTGCTGTTGGTGCGCTCGGTGACCAACGTCAATCGCGCCTTGCTGGAAGGCACAAACGTGCGCTTTGTCGGCACTTGCACCATTGGCACCGATCACCTCGACCTGGATTATTTCAAGCAAGCCGGCATCAGTTGGTCCAGCGCTCCCGGCTGCAATGCGCGGGGCGTGGTGGACTACGTGCTGGGCAGTTTGCAGACCTTGGCCGAGATCGAAGGCGCCGACCTTAACCAGCGCACCTATGGCGTTGTTGGCGCCGGTGAAGTGGGCGGGCGCCTGGTCAAGGTGCTCAAGGGGCTGGGCTGGAACGTGCTGGTGTGCGACCCGCCGCGCCAGATCGCCGAAGACGGTGACTACGTCAGCCTGGCGCAGATTATCGAACAGTGCGACGTGATCAGCCTGCACACGCCGCTGACCAAATCCGGCAACGGTTCCACCTGGCACCTGTTTGACCGCGAACGCCTCAACCGGCTCAAGCCTGGCACGTGGCTGATCAACGCCAGCCGCGGCCCGGTAGTGGACAACGCTGCCCTGCGCGAGGTGCTGCTGGCGCGTGAAGACCTGCAAGCCGTGCTGGATGTGTGGGAAGGCGAGCCCGAAGTGGACGTCGACCTGGCCGACCTGTGCGTGCTGGCCACCCCGCATATCGCCGGTTACAGCCTCGACGGCAAGCAGCGCGGCACGGCGCAGATCTATCAAGCCTTCTGTGCGCATCTGGGCCAGGCGGCAAGCATTCAACTGAGCGACCTGCTGCCCGAGCCCTGGCTGGCCGAGGTGCACTTGAACGCGTCGACTGACCCGGCTTGGGCGCTGGCGACTTTGTGCCGCAGCGTGTACGACCCGCGCCGGGATGACGCGGATTTTCGTCGCAGCCTTGTAGGCACTGTGGAAGAACAGCGCAAGGCGTTCGACCTGCTGCGCAAGCACTACCCGGAGCGCCGTGAGATTGATGGCTTGAAAGTGCGCATCAAGGGCGAGTCGGCAGTGTTGTCGAACATGGTCACCGCCCTCGGCGCCCACGCTATTTAAACGTGCATAAAAAACCCGGCCATCTAGGCCGGGTCTGAAAGAGCGTGGGCGCTTCAGCCTTGCTGGGCAGGCTTGACCAGTCGCTGTTCCAGCTCACTGCACGCATGCTGGATCATCTCTTCGGTAATCTGCACTTCGCGGCCCTTGGCGTCGATATACGAGCAAGGCAATTGCTGCGGTTGGCGAATCACTTCAATTTTGGCGTCGCTGCTGTTTTGCAAGGTCATGGCCTGTCTCCTCATCAGGTTGTGTACCTACCTTAATTCCCCCGCGTGACCAAGCTATTACAACTCCTTACAAAGTCACCGGTTCGAACGCCCAGTCCACCAGAAACCGATACAAATTTCCAGCCGGGCGTTAGACCGTTAGCCTCTAGGGGCCAGTATCTGCGGGCATAATTAACCTGACTCATTGTTATTTACCGAAGTTCCCCCCATGTAGAGGGACAGGTTCCTGTCTTCCCTCATCAGGTGATGCCGCTCATGTTTTCAGTCCGTCAACGCCGCGCGATTCGCCTGGCCAGCCGCTTTATTGCGCCCTATCGCTGGCACGCATTGGGTGCGCTGTTGGCGCTGATCGTCACTGCCGGCATCACCTTGTCGATGGGGCAGGGCATTCGCCTGCTGGTCGATCAGGGCTTCATGACCCAGTCGCCGCACCTGCTTAACCAGTCCATCGGCCTGTTCATGATCCTCGTGCTGGGCCTGGCGGTGGGCACGTTTGCGCGGTTTTACCTGGTGTCGTGGATTGGCGAACGGGTAGTGGCGGACATTCGCCGGCAAGTGTTCAACCACCTGATCTACTTGCACCCCGGTTTCTACGAGAACAACCGCAGCTCGGAAATCCAGTCCCGGCTGACCACCGACACCACCTTGCTGCAATCGGTGATCGGCTCGTCGCTCTCGCTGTTCCTGCGCAATGCGTTGATGGTCATCGGTGGCATCGTGTTGCTGTTTGTCACCAACCCCAAGCTCACCAGTATCGTGGTGATCGCGCTGCCGCTGGTGCTTGCGCCGATCCTGATCTTCGGCCGCCGCGTGCGCAGCCTGTCGCGCCTGAGCCAGGACCGTATCGCCGATGTCGGCAGCTACGTGTCCGAGACCCTTGGCCAGATCAAGACCGTGCAGGCTTACAACCACCAGGTGCAGGACGAGCAGCGCTTCGCCGTGACCGTTGAAGACGCGTTTGCCACGGCGCGCAAGCGCATCGTGCAGCGTGCCTGGCTGATTACCCTGGTGATCATGCTGGTGCTGGGCGCCGTGGGCGTGATGCTGTGGGTCGGCGGCATGGACGTGATTGGCGGGCGTATTTCTGGCGGCGAGCTGGCGGCATTTGTGTTCTACAGCCTGATCGTCGGCAGTGCCGTCGGTACGCTGAGCGAAGTCCTCGGCGAGTTGCAGCGCGCCGCCGGTGCGGCCGAGCGGATTGGCGAACTCTTGCAGTCGAGCAACGAGATCCAGGCGCCCGCCACCGGTACGGTGCAATTGCCGGAGCGGGTCAGCGGCCGCATGGAGCTGCAAGACCTGCGCTTTTCCTACCCCTCGCGCCCGGACAGCTACGCCATCGACGGTTTGAACCTGACCATCAACCCGGGTGAAACCCTGGCGCTGGTAGGGCCTTCCGGCGCGGGTAAATCCACGATCTTCGACTTGCTGCTGCGCTTCTACGACCCACAGCACGGGCGTATTTTGCTGGAGGGCCACGCACTGACCGACCTCGACCCCATGGACCTGCGCCGACACTTTGCGCTGGTGTCCCAGAGCCCGGCGTTGTTTTTCGGCAGCGTCGAAGAAAACATTCGTTACGGCAATCCATCCGCCACCCGTGAGCAGGTCGAGGCCGCCGCGCGTATCGCGCATGCCCACGATTTCATCCTGCAAATGCCCGACGGCTACCAGACCCACCTCGGCGACGGCGGCATGGGCCTCTCTGGCGGCCAACGCCAGCGTCTGGCCATTGCCCGCGCGTTGCTGGTGGACGCGCCGATCCTGTTGCTGGACGAGGCCACCAGTGCGCTGGACGCGCAGAGTGAACACCTGATCCAGCAAGCCTTGCCGCAGTTGATGCAGGGGCGAACCACGCTGGTCATCGCGCATCGCTTGGCTACAGTCAAAAACGCCGACCGGATTGCCGTGATGGACCAGGGCAAGCTGGTGGCGGTGGGCACGCACCAGCAACTGATCGCGAGCAACCCGCTCTATGCGCGGCTGGCGGCTTTGCAGTTCAATGATGGGGTTGAAGTTACGTAGATCGATGGGGTGAGTGAGCCCTTTGTGGTGAGCGGGCTTGCCCCGCGCTGGGC
>NZ_JBARTQ010000105.1:0-23922 GCF_049645325.1 Pseudomonas sp.
TGACCGTCACCCTGAGCAACGGTCAGACAATCAACATCGAAGCGGGCAAGTCCGCTGGCTCCGTGGTTTTCCACACCCCAGCCAACGACGTGTACAACAACGGTTCAACCGTCAGCACCACGATCACTACCGCGACCGGTGGCAACTTCGAGAACCTGGCGAAGAACCCAGCGGCGGCTGTAACCACGATCACCGATTCGATCGATACCACCACCGTTACTCTGACCGCGAACCCATCGGTCGTTGAAGGCGGCGACATTACTTACACCGCCACGCTGACGAACCCAGCGCAAACCGCGGTTACCGTGACGCTGAGCAACGGCCAGACGATCAACATCGAAGCCGGTAAATCGTCCGGGACTGCGGTGTTCCACACCCCAGCTAACGACGTGTACAACAACGGTTCAACCGTCAGCACCACGATCACCACCGCGACCGGTGGCAACTTCGAGAACCTGGCGAAGAACCCGGCGGCGGCTGTAACCACCATCACCGACTCGATCGACACCACCACCGTCACTCTGACCGCAAACCCGTCGGTCGTTGAAGGCGGCACCATCACCTACACCGCCACACTGACCAACCCGGCCCAAACCGCCGTAACGGTCACCCTGAGCAACGGTCAGACGATAAACATCGATGCCGGCAAGTCCACGGGCAGTGTCGTGTTCCAAACGCCGCCCAACGACGTTTACAACAACGCTTCGACCGTCAGCACGACGATCACCAAGGCTACCGGCGGCAATTTCGAAAACCTGGCGGCAAACCCCGCAGCTGCTGTGACCAGCATCACTGATTCCATCGACACCACCACCGTGACCCTGACCGCGCCAAGCGCCGTCAACGAAGGCGGCACCATCACCTACACCGCCACCTTGAGCAACAAGGCCGGCAGCGACATGGTGATCACGCTGGATAACGGCTCGACGATCAATATTGCCAAGGATTCCCTGGTCGGCACGGTGACTATCAATGCGCCAGGCGATGACGTGTTCATCGACAAGAGCACTCAAACCGTCAAGATCGCCGGCACCACCGGCGGTAATTTCGAGAACCTCAGCGTGGCGCCAGGCGGTGCTACCACGGTGGTCAACGACACCATCGATACGGTGAGGATCCTGCTGACTGCCACTGGCAGCGTCGGCGAGAAAGGCAACATCGTCTACACCGCGACCCTGGTCGACAAAGACGGGCATACCGTCAACAACGTCGGCAAGACCGTGGTGATCGAGCTGGATAACGGCAAGACCATCAGCATTGCCGATGGCCAGAGTTCCAGCACGGCCACCGTTGTCGCGCCTAACGATGTGTATGCCGGCAACCAGACCGTGACGGCGGCCATCAAGGGCGTGACCGGCGGGGAGCAGTTCGAGAACCTGGTGCCGGTCAAGGATCCGGTGAGCACCACCGTTTACGACACGCCGGGCACCACTGACCTGACGAGCGTAACCCTGACCGCGCCAGGCGCCGTCAACGAAGGCGGCACCATCACGTACACCGCCACCTTGAGCAACAAGGCTGGCAGCGACATGGTGGTCACGCTGGATAACGGTTCGAGCATCACCATCAAGCAAGGTGCGACCGTGGGCTCGGTGACCGTCAATGCGCCAGGCGATGACGTGTTCATCGACAAGAGCACCCAGACGGTCAAAATCACCGGCACGACCGGCGGCAATTTCGAAGGCGTGACCATCACCCCAGGCGGCGCGACTACTGTCGTCAACGACACTATCGATGACGTGACCGTGTCGCTCAAAGCCAACGGTTCCGTCAGCGAAGGCGGCCAGATCACCTACACCGCGTCCCTGGTCGACAAGAACGGCAATGCCGTGACCAACGTCGGTTCCGACTTGGTGGTGAAGCTCGATAACGGCTCGACCATCACTATTGGCAATGGCAAGTCCAGCAGCACTGTCACTGCTACTGCGCCTAACGATGCGTACATCGGCGCCAGCGACGTGACGACCAAGATCACCAACGTGGTCAGCGGCGGCGACAAGTATGAGCATTTGATCGTCGACGGCAGCACCGTGACCACCAAGGTGACGGACGTGGTAACCAACACCACCATCAGCATTACCGGCGATGCGTCGGTGACTGAAGGCGGTACGGCCAACTACACCCTGACCTTGAGCAACCCGGCGCAAACCGACGTGACCGTGACGCTCAAGTACAGCGGCACCGCCACCGACGGTTCGGACTTCACGGGCGTGTACACCGTGAAGATCCCGGCCGGCGCCAGCAGCGTGCCGTTCACGATCGGCACGATCGACGACAAAATCACCGAGCCGACCGAAACGATCGTCATCACCATCGACAAGACCACCGGCGGTAACTTCGAGAACCTGGTGGTGGGCAACGGCAGCGTCAGCACCAACATCATCGATAACGATGCGCCGCCGGTCATCGACCTGGACGCCAACAACTCCAGCGGCGCCACCGGTGCCGACTACAAGGTGACCTTCACCGAAGGCACCGCAGGCCCGGGCGTGTCGATTGCCGACACCGATATCAAGATCACCGACCCGGACAGCACCAAGCTGACCGGCGCGACGATCACCCTGACCAACGCACAGGCCGGTGATGCACTGAACCTGGGCAACAGCGTGAATGGCATCACGGTCAGCACCAACAACCAGACGGGCACGATCACCCTGACGTTGTCGGGCAGCGCGACACTGGCTGACTACATGCAGCGCATCCAGAACATCACGTTTACCAATAACAGCCACGACCCAAGCACCACGCCGCGCACCATCACCGTGACCGTGACCGATGGCGGCAACTACTCCAACGTCGCCACTACCACGGTCAACGTGGTAGCGGTCAACGATGCGCCAGTGGCAACCGGCAGCGCCGTGACCGGCACCGAAGACACGCCGCTGGCCTTGACCTGGGCCAACTTCGGCGTGACCGACGTGGACTCCCCACAAAGCAGCCTCGGCGTGAAAATCACCGACCTGCCGGTGGCCGGCAAGCTGCAGTTCCTGGCAGCCGATGGCACCACCTGGAGCAACGTGACGGCTGGCCAGACATTCACCAAAGCCCAGATCGATGCCGGCCAGTTGCGCTTCACACCGAATGCCAACGAATCCGGCACCAACGGTTATGGCGGCACCGGCATTGGCAACAACCAGGCGGATTACGCGCAGTTCAAGTTCCAGCCTACTGACGGCAAGGATTTGGGCACCAGCGCCACGGTGAAAGTCGACATCACGCCGGTGGCCGACGCGCCGACCCTGAATGTGGCAGACAACAGCGTCAACTCGATCGGCTTGCTCAAGCAAAGCTGGAACAGCGTTGCCGGCATCGGCACCAACGGTAACGGCGCAGCACCGGCCGACCTGAAAAACGCCATCGATAACGCCGGTACGCCGAACAGCAGCGCCATCGTGACCAACGTCGAGTCCACCGCCAACGTCGCAGCAGGCAGTGGCTCGAAGATCTCCGGCCTGATGTACATGGAAGCCGGCAAGAGCTACACGTTCAGCGGCACCGGCGATGACAGCCTGGTGGTCAACATTGGCGGCAAAGACGTCGCCAGCGCGCAGTGGGGCACCAACAGCGGCAAGTTCAGCGGTTCGATCACCCCGACCGTGAGCGGCTACTACAGCATCGAGATCTACCACGCCAACCAGTCCGGCCCGGGCAGCTATGACGTCAACCTGTCAGTCAACGGCGCCCCGGCCACCGACCTGAGCACCAGCGGCGTAGCGCTGTACACCGGCATCACTGACCTGACCAACGCCGGCGTGACCGTGTCCGACCTGCATGGCAGCAATGGCGATGGTTACTACACCGCCTACAAGCTCAACGAAGGCCAGGAAAACGGCACCGTCAAACTGTCCAAAGTCACCACCGCGCTGACCGACACCGACGGTTCGGAAACCCTGAGCGTGAAGATCAGCGGCGTGCCGGCAGGCTCGGTGCTCACCGATGCATCCGGGCATACCTTCACCGCGACCAAGACCGTGGGCGAAGTCAACGTCACCGGCTGGGACCTGAGCACCCTGACCATCAAGCCGCCGACCTACTACAGCGGCCAATTCAACCTGACGGTTACTTCGACCTCCACCGAAAGCCTCGGCGGTTCGGCCATCACCACCGCGCAATTGCCGGTCACGGTGTACCCGGCCACCTACAGCGCGGTGACCGGTACTTCCGGCAGCGACGCAATCACCGGCACCGACGGCAACGACATCGTCGTGGCTGACATCGGCGGCCTGAACGTGGTGCAAGGCAAGAACTACAATATCGCGTTCATGGTGGACAGCTCCGGCAGCATGAGCACCGCTTCGATCAACGCGGCGAAGGCTTCGTTGACGTCGGTGTTCAGCTCGCTCAAAGACAGCCTGGGCGCCAACACGTCGGGCACGGTGAACATCTTCCTGGCTGACTTCGATACCCAGGTGAACAAGTCGGTGGCCATCAACCTCAACGATCCAAACGCGCTGACCTTGCTCAAGGCCGTGCTGGATTCGATGGCGTCGGGCGGCGGTACCAACTATGAAGACGTGTTCAAGACCACGGCCAACTTCTTCCAGAGCGGCCTGGCGACAGGCAACACTGGCGCCACCAACCTGACCTACTTCATCACCGACGGCCAGCCGACGTACTACCAGAGCGGCGAGCAGACCAACCCGACGCTGTACAGCAACGTCAAGTTCGACGATGTGGTGACCACCAGCAACTACACGCCGGGCACAGCCATGGCGAAGTACCTGGACAGCACTCATTACTTCAGCATCGACTCCTCGGGTAACGCCGTACTCCAGACCTTGAGCGGCAACCGGTGGTACAGCAGCAACCTGGGCACCGTTCATGCACAAGGTGACGGCACCTTCGAGCTGTCCAACCTCAACGGCACGGGCAACAGCACCGACTCGGCGACGCTGAGCAACGCCAAAAGCGCCTTTGCGCTGCTGGGTGGGCTGTCGCAAGTGGAAGCGATCGGTATCAACAGCGACGTCACCCTCAGTGACCTCAAGCCGTACGACAGCGATGGCAAGCCGCAAAGCAACATCGACCCGCAGGACCTGGCCAACGCCATCCTCGGCCACACCGAAGCGACCTTGCCGGGTGCCGACACTGTGAGCGGTGGCGACGGCAACGACATCATCTTCGGCGACCTGGTGAGCTTCAGCGGGATTACCGGTGAGGGTTACAACGCCCTGCAGGCCTTTGTGGCGCAGAAAACCGGCGTGGCCGTCACGGCCGTGACCACCTCGAACGTGCACCAGTACGTGACCGAGCATTACGCCGACTTCGACGTCTCCGGCGCCAAGGACGGTAACGACACGCTGCTCGGCGGCGCGGGTGATGACATCCTGTTCGGCCAGGGCGGCAACGATGTCCTGGACGGCGGCAAGGGCAATGACATCCTGCTCGGGGGCACCGGTAACGACACCTTGATCGGCGGTCCGGGCAACGACATTCTGATCGGCGGCTCGGGTGCCGACACCTTCGTGTGGAAGGCCGGTGACGTCGGCAACGACGTGATCAAGGACTTCAAAGCGTCAGAAGGTGACCGGATTGATCTCAAGGATCTGTTGAAAGGTGAGACGGACAGCACCATCGACAACTACCTGAAGATCACCACGGTAGACGGCGTGTCGACCCTGCAAGTGAGCAGCGAAGGCAAGCTCAACGCCGCCGGTGGCCTGGCCAATGCCGATGTGACGATCAAGCTGGAAGGCAACGATTGGTCCCACACCAGCATCAACTCGCTGATCAGTGGCGCCGACCCGACCATCAAGATCGATCACACCGCCTAAAACGCGATTAACCGGCCGCCCCCAGGGGCGGCCGTTTTATTTGGGCCACAGGTTGCTGGCCCTGGCGCAGGGTTGCATCGCATACTCGCGCCTATAAACACACGGTTGACCTATGCTGGTGACGGCGTGTGGCCTATTTTCGAGGGGTTCTTATGTTTTACGTGCAACGTGATGCACAGGGCGCACTGAGTCGCGTGGAGGCTGCGGCCTTTGCCGAGTCAACCGAGACCCTGCCGGCCGATCATCATGAGATCCAGGCCTGGTACGCCAATGAAGTGGTGGAAACCAGCCTGGCGCAGCTCAAGCAGAGTGACCTGGAGATGATCCGGGTACTGGACGACTTGATCCAGGTGCTGACCCGCAAGGGGCTGATCAACGTGACGGACTTGCCGCCAGCGGCACAGGCCAAGTTGCTCGACCGCAACCAGGCGCGGGAAGCGTTGGGTGGGTTAAGCCATTTGATCAATGATGAAGAGACCGGGTTGATCTGAGAACCCGGTCTCCAACGGTGTGCTTGTGTGGGAGCTGGCTTGCCTGCGATGCAGGCGCCTCGGTGTATCAGCAAAAACAAGGTGATGCTATCGCAGGCAAGCCAGCTCCCACACAAACCTGCTCCCACATTGTTTGTGCAATGTCAGTGAGTCACTTCCACGGCGCAGGCTCACCAAACAGCTGCCCTTGCACGCCGAAAATCCCCATTTCGCGAATCACCTTCAGCTCACCCTCGGTCTCCACGCGCTCGGCAATCAACGGCAGGTCGATGCTGTGCGCCGCGCGCTGGATCGCCTCGATAAACAGGCGCTTATCGCTTTCCTGGTCGATGGCGCGGATGTAGCTGCCGTCGATCTTCAGGTAGGCCAGGCCCAGCCGCGCCAGGTTGCCGATCATGCTGAAACGCCCGCCGAAGCGCTGCAGGCTCAGGGAGAACCCCAGCTCGCGCAGGCGCTGGGTCAACTGCTCCAACAAGGCTTGTTCCGGCAATTGTTCCTCGCCGATTTCCAGGGTCAGGCGCGGGCCGAGGTTGCTGTGCTGGCGTAGCAGTTCAACAATCTTGTTCAGCGCCTGAGGGTCCTGCAAGGTCGCGGCCGAGAGGTTCAGTGCCAGGCTATGACTGTGGCCGGCCATCTGCTTGAGCACTTGCTCCAGCATCAGGCGGTCCAGGCGGGCCGACCAGCCGAAGCGCTCCAGCCACGGCAGAAAGCGCCCGGCCGGTATCGTTTGGCCGTCTTCATCCTGCAGTCGCGACAGCACTTTGTAGTGCAATACCAACTGCGGGTCCTGGCTGGCGACAACCGGCTGGAAGTACAGCTGGAAGCGTTGCTGGGTCAGGGCCTGGTCCAACAAGGTGTGCCAGGCATGGTGATCGTCACCGACGCTGGCAGCAGCGCTGTGGTCGAGGCATACCCAACTGCTGTCGCCCTGCCCTTCGGCCTGGGCCAACGCCTGGTCAGCCAGGGTCAACAAGGCCTGTGGGGCGTCACCATGGTTGAACGGCGCCAGGCCGATATACGCAACCGGCGTGACGTCACTGGCGCCTGTGGCTTGCAGGCTGAGCAAAGTGCTTTCGAGGTTCTGCGCCAATTGCAGCGCTTCCTCACGCACCAAACCCGGCGCCAGCACCGCGAACTCACCGCCACGGATACGGGTGACGAGGTTATGGGTTTCCGGGTACGGCTCGCACTGGCGCAGCAGTTGCTCGCCCACCGCTTGCAGCAATTGGTCGGTGCGCTGGCCGCCCAGGCGCTGGTTGAGGCCGGCCAGGTCTTTCACGCGCAACAGCAGCAGGTAACCGGAGTTGGTCTCTTCGGGGTTGCTGACGCGGGCGTTGAGTTGCATCTCGAAGTAACGACGGTTGGCCAGGCCCGTGAGGTTGTCCTGGTAGGACTCGGTGCGCAATTTCTCACTGCGCTCGGCCTGCTCCTGGAACAGTGCCTTGAGCTTTTCCACCATCTGGTTCATGGCCTGCACCACGCGCCGCAATTCGGGGGTGCGCGGTAGGTCGGGCAGGCTGAGGAATTCTCGACGGGCGATGGCGTGGGACTGCTTGACCATGTAGTCCAACGGCTTCAATTGCCGACGCAGCAACAGCGCGCCGAGCACTGCACTCACCGCGCCGCAAATCAGCAACCAACCGAGGCTGCCCAAGGCGCTCTGCCAGAGTTTGGCCAGGGCAAACATTGGATGGCTGACCACCTCCACACGCGCCGCCTGCTCCCAGCCGCGGTTCACCAGCGCATCACCACCGGCCGGCTCCAGGCCGATCAGCTTGACGAACCAGTTGGGCACGCCGTTGTTGTCGGGGATGCCGCTGCGCTCGACGATGGTTTTATCGGTGGCCAGGTCCACCACGCGGATGCTGGCGTAGTACCCGCTGTCGAAGATCGAGCTGACCAGCAGCTCGACCATGGCCGGGTCGTCGATATTGGGCGTCAGTGACAGCGCCAGCGCCGTCGCCGCATCCTGGGCGTGCGAGCGCAGTTGGTTGACGTATTGGGTGCGCGAGCTTTCCAGGCTGACCATGAAGCTGCCGCTGAAGGCGACCACCAGGAACAGACAAATAGCGATCAATAGCTGTTTGAACAGAGACATCCGATCAGTTACTCCTAGTTGGCAGGCTCGGCCGGGAAGCCTTCCGCACGCATTTTTCTCAACACATCCTGCCAGCGCGACAAGCGTTTGGTGTCACCGACTTTTTTGTTACCCGTGGCGCCGGGCAAGTACAACCCTTCGGCGTTGAAGGAGTACACCGGAACCAGGTCGGTACGGCGAGTCGCCGGAAGAATCTCATCCATCAGGCTGTCGAGCACCAGCGGGATCGCCTCAGGGGTCGAATAATAGGTCAGGACCATGTGCGCACGATTCTGACGCAAGGCCTTGACGTAGGTAATGCGCAATTTGTCGCTGGAGACGCCCAGGTGACGCAAGCTGAAATACTTTGCGATCGCGTAGTCTTCGCAGTCGCCTGCACCTTTCCACAGGGCTTCGATGGGTGTCTCCCAATAGTCGACAACGTGCCAGAGGTCGATGTCTTCGACGTAGGTCATTTGTTTGTTGAAAAACAGGTTCACGACCTTGAGCTGCTCCTGCTCGCTGACCTGTTTTTGGGTCGCCAGCAGGCGCTGCCAGTCGTCGATGCGCCGTTGGCCCTCTCCCAGCGGCCCGTACAGGGCGGTGGCCTTGCGGCTGATCTGGGAGAAATCCCAATCGGCATGCAGCCCGCCGGGCATCAGGCCGGCCAACAGAATCGCTGAAAATAGCCAGCTCAACAGTCGAGAGGGAATAAAACTTACCGCCAAGGCGTTCAGTCCGTGGAGAGAGACGGAAATTCAGGGGATGGTGCGGCCTCGTTCAACAAAAAACAATGGCACAGTGCAATCATCCATAACAGGGGGAAGTTTATAACGGCGCCCTGTGGGATGCATAAAGTAGTTCGTGTAAGCCCTTACAAACAGAAACTTTGGTTGTTTGACAAGCG
The DNA here is from genome assembly GCF_049645325.1 of Pseudomonas sp. GTDB lineage: Bacteria > Pseudomonadota > Gammaproteobacteria > Pseudomonadales > Pseudomonadaceae > Aquipseudomonas. The sequence goes on from NZ_JBARTQ010000105.1 coordinate 9,250, forward strand.
TGAGCACCCTCTCTAGTGTGCATTGGATCCAATTAAACACACTCCATTCAAGAAAGGAGGATAGCGTAACCGTGACGCAGAAGCCGAACCCCTTAAGCAGCATCAAAATCAGCGGGCCTATTCCTGCCCATCTGGCTCGCGCCGTCATTGAAGAAACGTTGCGCAATGCCATTCTTGATGGCCGCTTGCCCTGTGGTACTGCGATGCGCCAGCAAGAACTCGCAAGCTTGTTCGGCGTCAGCCGTATGCCGGTGCGCGAAGCGTTACGCCAGCTGGAAGCTCAATCGTTGCTGCATGTGGTGACCCATAAGGGCGCCGTGGTCGCGCCATTGATCGAAGACAACTCCGCTGAGACCTATGGCCTGCGCATGCTGCTGGAGTCCGAAGCGTTGCGCCTGTCGATCCCGTTTCTGACCGACGCTGACATCGCCGAAGCTGACGCCTTCATCAATGCGCTGGAACAAGAACGCGACTACAGCGAGATAGGCCGCCTCAATCGCCTGTTTCACATGGCCCTGTACGGCAAGGCACCCAACCAACGTTTACTCAAGCTGGTCGAACACGGCTTGAATGAGGAGGAACGCTTCCTGCGGTTCAACCTGGAGGCGATGGGGTTGGGCGAGACGTCCCAGGAAGATCACCGTGAACTGCTCAGCCTGGTGGCACAGAAGAAAGTCGACGAAAGCATCCTGACCTTACGCAATCACTTGATGCGCGGCATGGAAGTGATCACTGCCTACCTGAATGGGCTGGAAGCCACCGACGCGAAAGGCGCGCAGTAAGCCTTTCAGCGCCCGACGATATCCTCATACGGTGCAGGCCCTTTTCCCAACAGGGAGGGCCCCACGTTACTTCGCACGGCCCTGATTAATTCGACTTATATAATCCTGCTTACTTCAACGAAACTTCCCACTTGATAACGGCAACTTACACACAATAAAAACCTTTTCGAAAAAATATCTAATACATTCATACGCTCATCAAAACGTTTAATCAGATTATTATCTTCCGCCTTTAAAACCAGACATTTTACCCGGCAGCGCCAACCTATGGCCGGTTGGCGCTGCGCGCGTGGTTTGGACAGGCGTTACCTGTCGACTTTCAACTACAAGACCCCTCACTGTTTTCTGAACAGTCGCAACAACTTATAGGCATCAACCATGCACCAACACTTACTTGAACAAAAAAAACTGCAGTTGTGCAGCCATGCGTTATTTATGGAAATAACTTCACTTAACAAATTACAACTTTTTATGGAGCACCATGTATTTGCGGTTTGGGACTTCATGACCCTGACCAAGCGCCTGCAACAGGATTTGACCGGTCGGCAACTGCCATGGCTTCCGCCCGCCGACCCGCACGCCGCGCGGCTCATTAATGAGATCGTGCTTGGCGAAGAGTCCGATGTACACCCAACGAGCGGCTACTGCAGCCACTTCGAACTGTACCTGGAAGCCATGACCGAAGTGGGCGCCGACACTGGCGCCATCCAGCGCTTCATTGAACGGCTACGCCAGGGCGCCGAGCCAGGCGCAGCGCTGCAAAGTGTCGATGCGCCGCCGGGCGTGGCGCGCTTTGTCGACAGCACGTTGCAGACCGCCCTGACCGCCCCCACCCATTGCGTGGCGGCAGCCTTCCTGCATGGCCGCGAAAGCGTCATTGCGTCGATGTTCGAACGCATGCTGCACGCCAATGCGTGCATCGCACTACAGGCGCCAACCTTGGCCCATTACCTCACTCGCCACATCGAGCTGGACACCCAAGACCACGGGCCAGCGGCCGAGCAGTTACTCCAGCGCCTGATCGGTACAGACCCGGTGCGCCAGGCCCAAGCCGACGAAACCGCGCTGGCGGCCGTGCACAGCCGTATCAGCTTCTGGGATGACGTGCGCGCCGCGCTGCATCAGGTGCAACCATGAACGCCGCCGACTACCGCTCCTTTGCCGACGACTGGGAGCGCCGCGCCACCGTTCGCACTCGCCCTCGGCGCCAGCTGGAAGACGACGACAAACTGATCTTTCCCGTGTGCCGCCAACCCTTGGTGCTGAGCGCGACCTTTCTCGAACACTGCCCGCAATGGCGCGATTTCGTGCTGGTGCAAAGCTTCTACAAGTTCCTGCATGACGTGGTGATCTTTGAAACCGAGATCGTCGACAAGACCGCCCGCAGCATCGCCAAGAACCACTTCTCGCTGCCCTTCCCCCTCGCCTGCCGTTATGACGCGATGACCGTAGTGGTGGACGAGGATTACCACGCGTTGGTCGCCCTGGATTTCCTTCAGCAAACCGTGGCAATGACCGGTATCCAACCACTGGACTTGCCCGAACACATCGAACTCAGCCGGGCCTTGCCCGCCGCGCAGGCACTGGCCCCGCCACACTTGCGCGATGCCGTGGCGTTGATTGCCGTGGCCATCGCCGAGAACACCATCACCCATGATGTGGCGGCGTTTGCCAAGGATGATAGCGTCAAGGCGTCCGTCCGTGGCCTGATGGCCGATCACTTGTCTGACGAAGGGCGCCACGCGCAATTCTGGACGAACCTGGTGCGTATTTACTGGCAGGCAGCAAGCCCGACAGACCGCGATAGCCTCGCTGAGGCCCTGCCGACTTTTTTGCGGCATTACCTGACCAACGAACTGCAACAACGCTTCGACTTGCACCTGATCGAACACCTCGACATCAGCGCGCCTGTTCGCCGTGCGCTACAGGACGAGGTCGCGGCGCTGGACTTTCCCATCACCCGCCAGCACCCGCTGCTCGGCAATATCCTTGGGTTCCTGCGCCACAGCGGCGTACTGCAAACGCCCAGCGTTGTTCGGGCGTTGGACGGCTATCTACCCGAATCGCGGAGGTCGGCATGAGGCGACTGACGATCGGGTGGAGTGGCACCAGTCGCGCGCTGGAAGCGCTCAAAAAAGGGCTGGCGTGCTACGGGCACGTCTTCGCCACTGAAGCCCTCGACCTGCTGATTGAAGATGGCAGCCACGCGCCGCTCCCGCACACTGGCGAAGCCCAACGGTTAAGCCTGCGCCTGGGTCTCGGCCCGATGTCCGAATACGGACTGCCCGCGTTGCAATTGCGTTGTCATGGCCCTGACCACCGTGTGCTGGCGGTGCAGGACATTGCCGAGGAGCCTAGCGGCAACGGCCAACGGCTATGCCAACAGGCAACAAGTGCGTTGGTGGAATGGGTTTCCTGGCTGGTCAGCGGCTTCTCAAGGGACGCGCACTTCTTCACCGCAGACACCCTCGCCAACGCATGGCCCGAGCAAGGCTTGCGCGGGCTGGACGCGTTGGCGTTTGAGCACCGATTCAATCGCACCGCGCAGCCGGCCCTGTTGCAAGCAGCCCGAGTGCCCATGATCGAACGGCTGCAGGCCAGCCTTCATACCTTCGCCGAACGACCGGCGCTGACCTTCGCAGGCCGCGTGCTCACCTACCGCCAATTGCAGCTTCGGGCCCTGTCGATCCAGCAGCGACTGCGTCCCCTGCTGGTGGGCATAGAGGCGCCGCCCGTGGTTGGCGTGTGCCTGGAAAAATCCGTGGATATGTACGCCAGCCTGTTGGCGGTGCTGGGTTGCGGCGCGGTGTACCTGCCGCTGGCCCCCGACCACCCGCCACAGCGTCAGCGCGCCATGCTGGCTAGCACCGGTGCCCGCGTATTGCTGGACGCGGGGCGGCACCCTTTGCGTGAGCATTTCAAGAACCTGGATGTGAGCGCTGTGGAAACGGCCAACGCCGACGCGGGGTTAACGCTGATGCAGCACCGCCCTGACGTCGATGCGCCATGCATGGCGCTGTTCACCTCAGGCACCACGGGCGAGCCGAAAGGCGTGCTGCTCAGCCAAGGTAATCTGGCGCATTTCACAGCGTGGGCCGACGACTGCATGGCGCTGGACGAACAGAGCCGCGTCCTGCAATTTTCGCCATTGAGTTTCGACTCGTCGCTGATCGATATCTTCCCGGCGTTGATCGCCGGCGCCGAACTGATCGTCCCAAGTGAAGCGCAACGGCACGACCCTGGGCGACTGGTCGAGCTGATTCGACAACAGCGCATCAGCCACGCCTTTCTGCCGCCGGCACTGCTCAGCATCCTGCCGCTGGATCAGCCATTGGGCCTGACACACCTGTTCACTGGCGGTGATACCTGCGAGCCGTATGTGATCGAGCGATTGGCGGGCCAGTGCCAAGTGCACAACCTCTACGGGCCGACCGAAGCCACGGTGCTTGCCACCCATCGCACGTTCCAGCCCGGTGACAGCAACCGTAACCTGGGCCGTCCTATCGCCAATAGCCAAGTGTTGATCCTCGATGACGACCTGCAACCGGTGGATGAGCAAGTGATGGGGAGCCTCTACATCGTCGGGCCCGGGGTAAGCCTGGGGTATGTGAATGCGTCACAGCCGGTCGATTGCCCTTTCGTTACCCTGACGTTGCCAGACGGCGAGTTGCTGCAGGCGTACCGCAGCGGTGACCTGGCGCAGTGGACGGCGGACGGCATCGAGCTGGGCGGTCGACGGGATGATCAAGTGAAGATCCGGGGCTTTCGGGTCGAGCCCCAGGAGATCGAGCAATGCCTGCGCAGCAGTCGGTTATTTCGCCAAGTCGCTGTGGTGATTGATGCTGAGCGCAGGATTTTAAGTTTCGTTGCCCAGCCCGAACCGGGCGCCACAATCGCGGGCCTGCAGCAGCATGCCCGAGCGTGGCTGCCGCCTTATATGCAGCCGCAAGCGTGGACTGAGTTGCCCGCGATGCCACGCACTCACAACGGCAAGGTCGACCGTTGTGCATTATTGGCGGCGCCCCTGCACGCCATCACCACCGCCCGCCGCGCGCCGCTGACGCCCTTGCAAGCGCGGCTGGCGGTGTTATGGAGCGAGCTGTTGGGTGTGCCAGACGCTGACCTTGGCGTTGACGACAGCTTCTTCAACCTGGGCGGCCACTCCATTTTGCTCTCGACCCTGCTGCTGCGCCTGCGTGAACAATTTGGCCGCAGTGTTTCCTTGAATCGCTTCTTCGAGGCGCCGACCCTTCGTACGCTGAGCGTGCTGATGGAAGACGGCGCATTGCCTTCTGCACCGTCCGGCCAGATGGAGACGGATGCGACGCAGCCGCTGAACCTGAACATGCTGGGCGAACACCGCGCAGGCGACCCGCGCAAGGTGATCGTCACTGGCGCCAACAGCTTTGTCGGGGTGCACATCGTCCAGGCGTTGTTGGCTGGCGGTGCGCAGCAGGTCACCTGCCTGGTGCGGGAGCGGCCGGGGCATTCGGCGATGGCGCGGTTTACCCAGGCGTTGCATGAATACCACCTGACGCATCTGGACTTGCGCCGCGTGCAGGTCTACGCCGCCGACATCAGCCTGCCTCGGCTGGGCCTGACCTGCGATGTGTATGACCACCTCGCCCGCACCCATGGTGTATTGGTGCATAACGCGGCGCGGGTCAACCATGTGATGGATTACGCCTCGCTCGTCAGGGATAACGTCGAGCCGGTGCTCGAGTGCCTGCGCCTGTGTGAAACCCATTGCAAGAAAGTCTTCAATTTCATCTCGACGTTGTCGGCATGCAGCCATGTCGATGCCCAGGGAAACATTCTTGAAGCAGCCGCCGTGGCCACGCTGCCGCTCTACATCAAGAACGGGTACAACCTTTCCAAATGGGTGGCCGAGCGGCTGTTGGGGCGTGCGATCGAGCAAGGCGCCTGGGTGAATATCCATCGCCCCGGCAATATTGCATTCAACAGCCATAGCGGGGTTTGCCAACCGCACAACAACCGCCTGATGCTGATGCTCAAGGGCTCGTTGCAGCTGGGTATGGTGCCCCGCCTGGAGGTGAATTTCGACCTGATGCCGGTGGACTTCTTTGCCCGCTTCGTCGCATTCCACGGTGGCCAGTTTGCCGCCGGGCGAAACGTCTTCAACCTGCATAACCCCCAACCCTTGCGCTGGGATGATTACCTTGATGCGTTCCACGAAGCCGGCCACCGCTTTGACCGGGTAAGCGTGGCGCATTGGCAACATCGATTGCGAACGGTGGGGCCCGATAATGCGCTGTTTGGCGTGCTGGGTTTCTACCTGGATGACCTCGCAGAGGACATCAGCGACACCGCCAAAATCTGTCACGAAAACGCACGCCGGGGTGTGCTGGCGATGGGTGCACAGTACCCCCAAAAGCTCCCCGCGCTGTTGCGCAAAGGCTGCGCCCACCTTAAGGCCATCGGCTTTCTCTGACCCGCTTCAGGACACGCTCATGAAACCGTTGCAACCCGACACATTGATCCGCAATCCGCACGGCACGCCAGTGGTGGCATCCGTTGAAGTTGCTTGCGAAGCCGCACGCCTATGGCGCCTAGTAGGCAACTTCTCAGGCTTCGATGCTTTCATTCCCGCGCTTTCACACATCGAAATGACCGGTGACGGGGTGGGTGCATTACGTAAGAAATTTTTCCACGATGGCCATTGCGTTGTAGAGCAACTCAACAGCCGGGATGAACACGCCATGTGCATGACGTGGACCACGCTCTACAACACTCTCGGTGTGGCGCAGCTGTGGGCCGCTATGCGCGTGGAGGCGCTGGGTGCCGGGCGCTCGAAAGCAACCTGGACCCTGATCGGCGAGCCTGTCGCAACGACGCATGCAGCGTTTGAACAGTTTGCGCAGGCCTTTGCCGACAGCGCCCTGGAGAATGTGCGCCAGATACTCGGCTAACGGTCAGGCGCGAGGGGCCTCGCGCCTGACCTGTCGAGGTCAGATTTTGAAGCTGTCGACCAATTGCTTCAGGCGGCTGGCTTGCTGGGACAACGCATCACAGTCCTTGAGCGTTTCGTTGAGGTTGACCACACCTTGCTGGTTCAGCAGGTTGATCTGGTTGATGTCGACATTGAGGGTTTCAACCACTGCGGTCTGCTCCTCGGTGGCGGCTGCAACCGACTGGTTCATGCCGTCGATCTCGACGATTCGTTGCGTCACGCTGATCAAGCGTTCGCCGGCCTGGTTGGCGACTTCAACGCTTTCTTCGCTGGAGGCCTGGCTGGCGTTCATGGTGGTCACGGCTTCACGCGAACCCACTTGCAGCGAGGTAATCATCTTGTGGATTTCTTCGGCGGATTCCTGAGTACGGTGCGCCAGGTTACGTACTTCATCAGCCACCACAGCGAACCCACGCCCGGCTTCCCCGGCGCGCGCAGCCTCGATCGCAGCGTTGAGCGCCAACAGGTTCGTTTGCTGGGAGATGCCTTTGATCACATCGAGGATGTGACCGATGTTGTCGGTGCTCGCGTTGAGCGTTTCGATCTGGGTGCAGGACAGACTGATTTTCTGCGACAACTGCGACATCGCCAGGATGGTTTGCTCCACCACTTTGCGACCATCATCAGCTTGTTCACTGGCACCGCTGGCGTGCTGCGACGCATCAGCGGCGTTACGCGCGATTTCCTGGGTGGCCGCGCCCAGCTCGTTGATCGCCGCAGCCACGCTGTTGGTACGCGCACTTTGCTCGTCCGAGCCGATAATCGAAGCGTTGGACGAGGCCATCACGCGCTGCGACAAATCATGGACCTGGCGTGTTGCCGAAGACACTTCGGAAATGGAGGCGTGGATACGCTCGACAAACTGGTTAAAGGCGCTGCCCACCTCGCCAAACTCGTCCTTGCTGGTCACGTCCAGGCGGCGAGTCAAATCACCTTCGCCCTGAGCAATGTCCTGCATGGCAACGCCCATGGTGGTCAGCGGGCGCAGCAGTACTTGAATCAGCAGGCTCAAGAGCACGGCAATTGCCACCACCGCGATCAACATGGCGATCAATGCCGAAGTACGAAATTTGCCGAGCGGTGCGTAGGCCTTGTCCTTGTCGATCGACAGACCGATGTACCAGTCAGCCCCCGGCAAACCGCTGATCGGGGTGAACGACAGGATGCGGTCGTGGCCATTGAGCACCACTTCCTGGTTGACCTTCTCGATGCGCAGACCGGCACCCGGGTAGATGTCCTTGAGGTTTTTCATCACCTGGTCTTGATCAGGGCTGACGATGACCTGGCCATCGGCGCTCACCAGAAACGCATGGCCGATGCCGCCGAAGTCGACCGAGTTGATGATCTTCACCAGGGTTTGCAAGCTCAGGTCACCACCGACCACGCCCAACAGTTCACCGTTCTTCTTGACCGGCAGCGCAATGGTCACGATCTGCCCACCCACTGCGGCCATGTACGGCGGCGTGAGCATGGTTTTATCGGCGGCCACGGCTTGCTTGTACCAGGGACGCTGACGTGGGTCGTAACCGTCGGGCATCTTGGCGTCGGGACGCTGCGTGAACACGCCGTTGGTTTGACCGACATAGGTGAACTGGAAGTTCGACGTGAACGCAGGCTGATCAACCAAGCCCGGAAGGTCGGCGCCACTGCCTTGATGAGCCACGTTCTGCGCGAGGCTTTCGAGCACCAGGATGCGGCCACTGAGCCAGTTCTGCACACTGCTGGCGGTGAGCTCACCGGATTGCTGGATAGAGGATTCAAGGTTTTGCTTGATGGTGCTGCGCTGCAGGTAGTCGTTATAGAGCGTGAATAACGCGAAGGCCAAAACCACGACGCCTGACGCGGCCAACAGAATTTTATGACTGAACTTGAGATTCATTTCATCGACTTCTTTTTGCCAAAGGGGGGTGAGCGTGCCGAGTGGAACATTCCATGTAACGCGATAGGCGGACTCTCAGGCCGCTCTATTTCGGTGCACGCATGGCTCGTCAGGCTTTCGGCCAAGCCTTGGCAAATCTTAGGAATTTGTGAGAAGCATCTGCTTTTTACGTAGGAAGCCGACCAGCGGTAGACCTGAGCGGTTCAGAGTTGCAAAATCTTTCAGCCTTCCAGACAATGCGACTAATTATCATTTGTGACGCTTGGTCAGGCCTGTTTGAATGCCGTCTCCTGAATACATCCCCTGTGAATGTGTCGTACAGACGCTTTACAGCGCCCATCACACTTGGCTCAACACGTGGCTGCGCAGTCGCCTGGGTAATGCCGCCGATGCGGCTGACCTGGCACAAGACACTTTCCTACGTCTCCTGCAGAAGACCGAACGCTTTGAACTCAAGGCGCCTCGTGCCTTTTTGCGCACCATCGCCCGGGGGTTGGTGATTGATCATTGGCGTCGCGAAGAAATCGAACGCGCTTACCTCGAATCTATCGCCCATCTGCCGGCAGCCTTAGCGCCCAGCGCTGAGGCTCGTGTGTTGGTGCTGGAACTCTTGGAGGAGATCGCCCGCCTGCTGGACGGATTGAAGCCTAAGGTGCGTAAGGCGTTTCTCTTGGCCCAGTGCGATGGGCTGGCGTACAAACAGATCGCGCAACAGATGGGTGTGTCGCTGCGCTCAGTTGAGCGGTATGTCGCGCAAGCGCTGTATCACTGTTACGTCCTGCGTTATGAAACATGACTCCCGTGACTAATGCCACGCGCTCCGGCCCCGATCCCCAAGTGGTCAAACAGGCCATCAGTTGGGCGCTGCGGCTGCGGAACAACCGGGCCAATGTGCGCCTGCACGCGCAGTGCGAACTCTGGCGCGAAGCTCATCATGACCACGAGTTGGCCTGGCAGCGGGTACAGGCGCTGCAACAGGAATTGAGCGGCCAGCTCTCGGCGGTTCCCGGTGCGCATGCGGCGCTGGAAAACAGTGCGCAGGGTTTGGGGCGGCGACAGGCTCTGAAACTGTTATCCGGCGTAGTGCTGGTGGGCTCTGCTGCCTGGATCAGCCGGGACCTGACGGGCTGGCAGCGCTGGACGTCCGATCTTGCAACCGCGACCGGCGAGCGGCGCAGCGTGCAATTGCCGGACGGCACTCGCCTGCAACTCAATACCGGCAGTGCCGTGGACGTCGATTTCAACGTGCAGCAGCGGCTGATCACCTTGGTGCGCGGGGAAATCCTGGTGACCTGCGGCGCGGTTTCGTCGGTGCCGTTGTGGGTGAAAACTCGCCACGGCGTGTTCGAAGGCATCGACGGCAAATTCAACGTGCGCCAGGACAGTGACTGCACGCGGCTGAGCGTGGTCAGCGGCAATGTGGCGATTCATTCGCCGCATGCGGCAGGCGGGCTGTCGACTCATGTTCATGCCGGTGAACGCTACCTGGTGCGTCAGAACCAAGTCATCCCAGCCCCGCCCGCAGACATGGACAGTGGCGCCTGGGCGGACGGCCTGATCGTGACACGGGGTATGCGCCTCGCCGATTTCCTCGCGGAAGTCGGGCGTTACCGCCATGGCTATCTGGGCTGTTCGGCAGACATCGCCGACTTGCGCCTATCCGGGGTTTTCCGCTTGGAGGACACCGACGCATTGTTGGCGGTACTGACTCGAACACTGCCGGTTCAAGTGCGCTACCGAACGCGCTGGTGGGTGAGCCTGGATCGCATGGCCTGAGTTTTTTTGGCGGCTTTTTTCCGTGAGTCCGGCTTAGACAGTAAGCCTTTTCAATCTGCCTTCACCGGCCTCCACGGACCTTGAACATGACTGTGCGTTTTCTCAGCGACTCATCAGACGCCTCCCACCCGCTTTTGGCTAACGCCATACGTGCGGCATTGCTGTCGACTGCAATGGGTATGGGGGTTATCCCGGCGACCGGCACGGCTGCGCAGGCAGGCACTGAGCGGATCAATCAGCGCTACGACATCCCTGCGGGCTCTCTGAGTGACGTACTCAATCAGTTTGCCCGGCAGGCGGGCATCACCCTTTCCAGCACACCTATGCAGACTCAGGGCCAAGAGTCGGCAGGGCTGCACGGTGAGTATTCCGCCGAGCAGGGGCTGAATCACGTGCTCGCTGGTTCGGGCTTGCAGGCCGTTTCGCAAGATGGCGTCAGCTTTGTTCTGCAGACGCCGCCGCAAAGCAGCGCATTGACGTTGCCCACCACCGACATCAAAGGCTTCGCCCTCGGCAACGCCTTGGGCAGCATGGAGGGCTACAACGCGACTCACAGCCAGATCGCGACCAAAACCAGCACCGCCCTGCTGGAGACTTCGCAAACCGTCTCGGTGGTGACACGCGAACAGATGGACGATCAGGGGTCCCAGACCGTTGCCCAAGCCATGCGTTACACCCCAGGGGTGCTGACCAACCCGTACGGCGCAACCCATCGCTATGACTACGTGGCCATGCGCGGCTTCAATGACGGATCTGTCGACAACATCTACCTCGATGGCCTCAAGTCCATGGGTGACAGCGGCACCTACAGCACGATGCAGGTGGACCCCTACTTCCTTGAGCGCGTGGACATTCTGAAAGGGCCATCCTCCGTGCTGTATGGGCGCAGCTCACCCGGCGGTTTGGTGGCGCTGACCAGCAAGAAACCATTGTTCGAACCGTATCATCAGGTTCAGGCGACCGTCGGCAATCATGGCCAACGCGGCATGGGCTTTGACTTCAGCGGGCCGGTGGACGACGACAAGCGCATCGCCTATCGACTCACCGGGTTAGCGGACAAGTCCGACACGCAATTCGACCACGCCAAGGAAAAGCGCTACGCGCTGGCACCGACACTGAGCATCGACTTTACCGATGACACCTCGCTGACACTCCAGGCCTATCTGCAGCATGACCCCGACGGTGGTTATCACGGCGGTATGCCGGCGGATGGCGCACTGCATCAACGCAATGGCCAGCGAATCTCCAGCCACTTTTTCGAAGGTGAGCCGGGGGTCGATGGCTATCAACGTGACCAGCAGTCGTTCGGCTATCAGTTTGAGCATCGCTTCAACGATGTGTTTACCGCGCGACAGAACTTCCGCTATCTGGACTCCAAGGTGCAGCTGGATCAAGTGTATGCCTACGGCTGGACCACGCCGACCAGCAATGAGCTGAACCGTTATTACTCGGGCGGTGATGAGAAACTGCACGCGTTCATCATCGACAACATGCTGCAGGCGGATTTCTTCACAGGGGCGACCAAGCACACTGTGCTGATGGGCGCGGACTATCAGCGGCGTAAAACGGTGGTGGATTGGACCAGCGGGGCATTGCAGCCGATCAACGCGTTTAACCCGGTGTATGGCAACTCCGCTATCAGCGGTGCCAACCTGACGAGCTACCTGCGCAGGCTTGAGCAGAAGGGCGTGTACCTGCAAGACCTGATCGAAATGGATAAATGGCGTTTCTCCCTGGGGTTGCGCCAGGACTGGGTACAGACGTCCGATGAAAACCGGATTGCCGAAGCCAGCCGGCCTTTGGGGACAGAGATCAGTGATAAACGCACCAAGCTGACGGGGCGTGCCGGGGCATTGTATCTATTTGATAACGGCTTTGCGCCGTATGTCAGCTATTCGGAGTCTTTCAACCCGAACTCCTATTCAGACAGTGCTGGAGACCCACTGGCACCTACCAACGGTACGCAGTGGGAGGCGGGCTTGAAATACCAACCGCCGGGAACCGATAACCTGTTTACAGCCTCCTGGTTTCGCATCGACCAAGAGAACCTGGCGACCAAGTTGCCGCAGGAAAACTTCTACCGGGCTGTGGGCGCTGTCCGCTCCCAAGGCCTGGAGTTGGAAGCGCATATGCAATTGACCGATAACCTGAAGCTGCTGGGCAGTTACACCTTTACCGATATCAAGTATTCCAAATCGATGGTGAGTACCTTGAGCTCCGCCGACAACGTGATCGAGAACAGGGGTAACTCTCCGACGCAAGCGCCTCGCCACATGGCATCGGTGTGGGCGGACTATACGTTTGAGAGTGGCGCGCTGGATGGCCTCCGGCTGGGAGGCGGAGTGCGGTATGTCGGGTATAGCTGGGCTGATGCAGAGAACACGATGAAGGTACCGGCCTATACCTTGTTTGATGCTTCGGTAGGGTATGACCTGGCCAAGGTCGGACTGAAGGGCGTAGATGTAAGGCTCAATGCCAACAACCTGACCAATGAAACCTATGTGGCGTCCTGTGCCAGCCTGAACTTCTGCTATCTGGGAGAAGAGCGCAATGTGAGTGCGACGGTGAGCTACCAGTTCTGACCCGTTACCGAACAAACCGAGCCGGCGCCTGATATGAGGTGCCGGCTTTTTTGCGGGTGTGGTACGGGGTTACTCATATAGACCCATAGAGCGCTTTGCATTAAGCCAGCCCTAAACGACAAAACCCCTGTCTGCGTTAGCAGACAGGGGTTTCGGAATTCAATCTTGACGATGACCTACTCTCACATGGGGAAACCCCACACTACCATCGGCGATGCATCGTTTCACTGCTGAGTTCGGGATGGGATCAGGTGGTTCCAATGCTCTATGGTCGTCAAGAAATTCTGTGTACCAGACCGTTGCGTTAGCAACGTGCCGGTGAAATTCATGGACTTCTACATAAACAAAACCCCTGTTCGCGTTAGCAAACAGGGGTTCTGGAATTTAATCTTGACGATGACCTACTCTCACATGGGGAAACCCCACACTACCATCGGCGATGCATCGTTTCACTGCTGAGTTCGGGATGGGATCAGGTGGTTCCAATGCTCTATGGTCGTCAAGAAATTCGGGTACTGAGTCGTGACCAAATGGCCTCGCTTCAGCAAATTGGGTATGTGATAGCTGTCGGTGTTTTGTGAGATCGAACTTTCGGTTCTATCGTCTTCACACACCGCAATCTGATGCTTCTGCTTGTTTCCAAGTCAGGAGTAGTCAAATTGCTTGGGTGTTATATGGTCAAGCCTCACGGGCAATTAGTATTGGTTAGCTCAACGCCTCACAGCGCTTACACACCCAACCTATCAACGTCGTAGTCTTCGACGGCCCTTCAGGGAACTCAAGGTTCCAGTGAGATCTCATCTTGAGGCTAGTTTCCCGCTTAGATGCTTTCAGCGGTTATCTATTCCGAACATAGCTACCCGGCAATGCCACTGGCGTGACAACCGGAACACCAGAGGTTCGTCCACTCCGGTCCTCTCGTACTAGGAGCAGCCCCTCTCAAATCTCAAACGTCCACGGCAGATAGGGACCGAACTGTCTCACGACGTTCTAAACCCAGCTCGCGTACCACTTTAAATGGCGAACAGCCATACCCTTGGGACCGGCTTCAGCCCCAGGATGTGATGAGCCGACATCGAGGTGCCAAACACCGCCGTCGATATGAACTCTTGGGCGGTATCAGCCTGTTATCCCCGGAGTACCTTTTATCCGTTGAGCGATGGCCCTTCCATACAGAACCACCGGATCACTAAGACCTACTTTCGTACCTGCTCGACGTGTCTGTCTCGCAGTCAAGCGCGCTTTTGCCTTTATACTCTACGACCGATTTCCGACCGGTCTGAGCGCACCTTCGTACTCCTCCGTTACTCTTTAGGAGGAGACCGCCCCAGTCAAACTACCCACCATACACTGTCCTCGATCCGGATAACGGACCTGAGTTAGAACCTCAAAGTTGCCAGGGTGGTATTTCAAGGTTGGCTCCACGCGAACTGGCGTCCACGCTTCAAAGCCTCCCACCTATCCTACACAAGCAAATTCAAAGTCCAGTGCAAAGCTATAGTAAAGGTTCACGGGGTCTTTCCGTCTAGCCGCGGATACACTGCATCTTCACAGCGATTTCAATTTCACTGAGTCTCGGGTGGAGACAGCGCCGCCATCGTTACGCCATTCGTGCAGGTCGGAACTTACCCGACAAGGAATTTCGCTACCTTAGGACCGTTATAGTTACGGCCGCCGTTTACC